>CAIOYH010000124.1 GCA_903862465.1 uncultured bacterium
ATCAAATAAAGTAGGCTTATTGCCAAGGTCAGTATAGCTGCCACTAGTGGCTACGGTTGCCAAAGTAGGTTTGTTTAATAAAACACCTGTACCAGTTGCAGCATTCCAATCTGTTTGAACTTGGGCAGCAGGTATGGTAGGCTGGTTGCTAAGGTCGGTATAACTACCACTTGTTGCTACGGTAGCAAAAGTTGGTTTCGACGTTATTTCTAACCATGTAGGCACGTAAGTGATAGGACGATACAATCCGGCATGATTTCCCCAACCATACGCCGTATTCCAGTTAGTGATATTTGGTGATGTTATTCCGTAAGATGGACTGTCAGTCCAAAGCGGGTCAGTTTCTGTGTAACTTGTAAGATACCCTGCTGAGGCATGATTGCCCCACCCATAAGCAGTGTTCCAATAAGCAATATTGCTGCTTGTAATGCCGTAAGCTGATGAAGCCGTAAAAACCGGATCGCTTTCCGCACCGCCATATATTTTAACCCATAGTGCACCATTATAATAATAGTATCCCGCGGGCGCTCCTGTTTGATACACCAAAAGTCCGGTAGCCGGCTCGGTTACGTTGGCTGTTAACGTAACGCGCGGAGGTAGGAAGCCTTTGGTTGAAGATTTAACATCCAACATAGCGCTGCCATCGGGCGAAGAACCATCGTTGTTGATACCCACACTTTGGGCAAAGCTTGGCATACTTCCTACGGTAAAAAATGCCAAAAGTAAAAGGAAAGTAATTTGTTTTTTCATACAAATAAAGTATTTTAAAGTTCCTACTCTGAAGGCTTTTCGGATACCGCCCCCGACAATAACCTTGTCGGGACAAGCCCCAATGAAAGATGCCTGTATGGGTCAGGTTTGTTTTTTTAGGTGGTTATGCTCGTCCACGTCGATGTATTTAAAAGCTCATCCGACGACTTTGTTTCTTTTTGGGAGTCTGTCGTCGGATGAGTTGGAGCCCTACCCAATGGTATGGGTATGAGGTCCGCTCCAGGGTCCTGCCAAATTTCTGTGGCTTGCCAAGGTCCAGCGAATCCAGAATTTGAAATCGAATCCGGCAAACTTCGGGTCAACGTTAACCAAAAATTTAGCAGTAGTTAATAATTCTTTATTGTTAGTATCTGCCCAACTGTCGCACACTTTCAACACTTTCTTGTCGGTAGTTTCGTCAACTTTGCGTTTGCCTTCAATCACGGCATACATAATTTCGACCATATCAGCTGTTTCGGGAATCGCATAATGTTTTTTATCGAATCGCGAACGGGTGCTGATAGAAAACTGTCCATTGGTGAGCGAAACGGTGTCGGGAATACAAACTTCAACTATCGGAGCTGTAGGAGTTTCTTTTGGTTTTACTAATCCTGTTTTGCGGTTTAAGGTTTCGCGGTCCGATGAGGTCCATTTGCTGGCGGGTATGTCGTTATAAATTTCGCTCAACGCTTTCCGCATCTCTTTTGATTTTTGGCGTAAGCCGGCTTTCACCAATCTAGTGCGGCTTCCGGTGGCGTCGTCCCATAGGGTTTTAAAATACAGGTAGGTGTCGGGGATGTCCACATCGCCATATATGGCGGCTAATGCGGTTAGTTTTGCAGATGCAATGCCCAAACGAGTGGCATTGGCAGTTAAATAAGCCATTACGGCTACCAAATAGAGGAAAAATCCTAAAATTGTGGTTGGATATACGCTTCTCATACTATTTAATTTTTTTATGATTGTTTTTAATTTTGTTGATATTTATATGGATAAATGAAAATGGTTTTTAGCGATTATTTCTCTGATTACTTCATGAAAAACCTGTATAGAATATGGGTTGACCCGATTTGTTGTAAAAATCATAGAGTTTGCTATAGAATTGAATAAAAATTTTACAGTTTTGTTTGTAATCAATAAACATACACACACATTTTGCGTAAATGTGCTTGCCTGTAAATGACTTGTACAAGCGTTTAATTGCGTTGTGCATATAATTTAAAATGCTGTGTATATAATTAAAAGTGTAGTGCGTATGTGCACAAATGCTGTGTGTATGTGCGCAAGTGCTGTGCGTATGTACACAAGTGCTGTGCGTATGTGCACAAGTGCTGTGTGTATGTACACAAGTGCTGTGCGTATGTACACAAGTGCTGTACGTATGTACACAAGTGTTGTACGTATGTACACAAGTGCTGTGCGTATGTACACAAGTGCTGTACGTATGTACACAAGTGTTGTACACGTGATTTAAAGTGTGTAAATCATGATTTATAATACGTAAATCATGATTTAAAAACCGGAAACTAAGTTTACATGGCTTGTCCTTGAGTTTTATTTGTAGATAATCAGATAGATAGGAAAAGAAGGCACAGATACTTTGTTTTAAACCATTCCACATTATTGAAAATCCAAATTGACCAGAGATAAACTTGGTAAAAAAAGAGTTTATGCCACAGACTAAAGTCTGCATCATTGCAGTCGTATTTTTATGTATATATAGATTCCCCAAAATCATGTCTTCTTATTTTTTTTCGACCTATTCAATTAGTATAATTTCTTATGTAGCATGTTTATTTTTTATTTTAAGCTGATTACAATTTTAAAATGCAAAATTATATCAGTCACTAAAACAATCTGTCCTGAATTATATAATTTGCTAATTCAGGACAAAATAATTTTCGTCGGCAGCCTGTAGATTTGCCTTATAAGATATTTTTGTCAATTATAACTCACTCACGTGTAGGTTTTAGCTGATAGATAGTGTAGTAAATATCTGACAAGAAAAAAATGAAAATATTTTTTCTAAATGATGAAGAAAGGAAGGATAATTCCGAAAAAAAGTGTCTAGTTTGAAACTAAAAATGAAGCGTTTTAGACTTTTTATGCTGAAAATCTATAGAGTTTTTCCTGAATTCAAGTTCCGAATGATGCCATTATGAGAAGCAATGGTAAGATCTTTTTTTGTTTTTTTAGAACCGTAAAGTATGCGGTCTAATTCTTTTTTACACCATCATCATCCCACAGAAGTGGTGCAAAGTTCACAATAACTCATAGCTTTTTGATGATGATAGCTTGTGATTTTAATTTCAGCTATCCGCCTGCAACTTAAAGAGATTCTCAGAATCTTCTCCCTAGAGTCGCGTGAGGCTATTATGCTTCATCATTGGATTTGTTCGTGGATTCCAGATTAGTTTTTCGAAAATCAACAGGATTCATTCCGGTGTATTTTTTAAAAGAGACATAAAATGCTGAGCGGGAATTAAAACCGCAATTTTCCATAATTTCATCAACGCTTAATGTTTTGTAATTAGCTTCAGTGAGCATGCGACAGGATTCCTTAATCCGAAGTTGGTTGATATATTGATTAAAATTGCTCCTATGCTGCTCACGAATCAAAGCCGACACGTAGGTATGATTGGTGCGGAGCAAGCTTGCCAAATCGTCCAAACTAAAATTTTTCCTTAGATACGGTTTTTCATCCTGCATAATTTTCCCCAAATCGAAAATTAATTGTTGACGCACCTCTTCTGCTATAATTTTCTTTTCTGCTTGTCCCGCGTCTTTCATAAGCGACTGCCGAATTTTGTGTGTCACACCCTTATAGGCATCACGCAATTTTTGAAAACGCTTATACAAAAGAAATAAAGCTAAAAGAATGACCAACGAAATGATAGACACGAACCAAATTATTTGGTTTTTATGCTGTATGACATCGTTTTGAACTGCTTTTTTTTCGTTCAAATCCTGTATCGCTTGTTCGGATGCCACAGAGGAAATAAGTATTTGACTTTCGATAAAATCTAGGGAGGCTTTTTGTTTGATAATGCTATCGCGCAATAGCTGACCGAGCAAAGCATATTTGGTTTCGAGCAATGCGACATGCCTTTTCCCAAAAACAGAAGTAAGCGTATCGCAGAACGTTTTATATACATACATGTCGTTTAATTTCGAAACCAATTGTATGGCTGTGTCGGCATTACGGGTACTTTCCTGCAAATCGCCGTTTCTATAATATAGGGCTAAGTTCAAAAACACATTGGCTTGCAACTCCTTAGTACCCGAAGCTTTAGCATACAGAGATGCGCGCGCAAAATGATAATCAGCACTGTCATTTTGTTGGAGAAGATTAAAATATAAACCTAAATTTGTATGCGCTTTCGATTTGAATTCGTTCCATTGAAAATAATAAGTGCATTTTTTACTTGCTGCAGTCCTAAAGTTGTTTTTATAGTAATTATTCAACACTTCTATACTTCGGTTGGCAAGGGCTTTTACGTAACGCGTGTCGCGGCAAATCACCAATACTCTCGCTATATAATTATAGCTTAGCGCTTTTCTTGGATCTGATGGATCGACAATATGCTGATTTGCATATAAAAAACACTGCAAAGCTTTGTGGTAGTAACCTTGATTTTGATACGCTAAGCCAATATTGTTAAGAGCCAAAGCCTGCGCATGAACACTTGGATTCTGTTTGCCTACTTCAAATGCGATTTGATAGAATTTGATGGCTTGCTTGAATAAATGAAAATGATAAAACACATTGCCGATGTCCACAAAAAAATAGGGATTGGAAGCATAAGGTTCGGGATTGGCAATAAAAATTTCTACAGCCTTCAAAAGACTCTTTAGCGCTTTGAGATTATCGGGTTTGTAATTTTGATAAAACTCCACAATTTCCCTATAGGTGTCTAATTTCTTCTGTGTAGCCTTCATCGAATCCTGAAAACGTATAGAGTAGAGGAGGGTTATTTCGCAAGAATCATGATTTAGAATTGAATAACGCTTAGCTACCAAAGCAATAGAATCAATACGTCGTGCTATAGCTGGATTGATTGGTTGGTCATTAGTACTATTAATTTCACCAGACTTTTTGCAAGATAAATAATACATCCATAGCAAGGGGCTTAATAATACGATAATCAAAAACAGCCTGCGAAGTTGTATTAACTTCCTTTGGCTTTCCTTCTCTAGGATGTCAACTGTAGAGTCAACTTCGTCGTTCAAAATATCGGTACTCATTCTTAGCGGTAATAAATATTTAATTTATTTTTATAGAGTTACTAAATACTATCGCTTTGTTTACTTATTTCTATAGGAGAAAAGCTATTACACATAGATGCCAGACGATTAGCCCTGGTAAATATTGGGGTTGCTTATTTGGCATTCTCACTTTCTTATTACACTATTAATAGGGTGCAAAAATAGACATATATTTTAATATCCACACATTAATTAACATCAATTGTATATTTTTAAAGATATCGATGTAGTACTAATCCTAATTGAAAGATTTTGAAGGCAAAACACAAAGAGCAACAAAAGCATCGAGAATCCAGCGTGCTAGGGGCAATAAGAGGTAATGTTAATACGAATACGATGAAGCACTATTAACGACAAATTAATGACTATAAATGACCAACGTAGCCCTAACCAACCTCGAACCCGAAAACTTAGTTGAAATGCAAGAGGCTATCACCTTATTCTATGATGAAAAGAAGCTCCTGAACTTGCCATTGATGAAAAAAAATCCGAAGGCACCGACAAAATTAATGAAATCCTTAACGATTTAGACACCGACACCGACCTTATCGGCAGCTTAATTCATTCCTTCACACTTCCTTTCGCTGACCTTTGGGACCAAGCACTCAAAGTTGGCACCCCTGAACGTGTTCGTCACGTATCTTGTATGATGAAATTTAACGATTCCATCACTGTCACTCCTGTTGTCAAAGTAAAAACAACAGCCTCTAACGGAATAGTAGAAACCGTCGGATATTCCTCTAAAAGTGGAAATACCCGTTTCTTTGGATTAGACACTTGCAATTGGACCTTCCATTCCGAAGCCGAAACCTATATTTTCGACTACAAATCCAACGTCCCCATTGATGACGACCACACCGTTCACTTCCAAATCAAACTCGTCAAAATCCAACCCCCTCCCCCCTCAGAGGAAGACACCCCTCCCGTCACAACATCCCCGCCAACCGACCAAAACCCCTCCCAACTCAACACCTAAATAAATACATTATAACATATATCAACAAAAAGGCTTGCCAATAAGCAAGCCTTTTTCAATTTATAACTCTTGGCAGTCATCAGATGGCTATCAACCTGTCCCGTACACGCAGTGTCGGGATGACCACCTTTCTGTCCCGCACACTCACCTGTCCCAATACGCAGTGTCGGGGGTGTCGGGCTGACCACCAAATGACCATCAATGACCAAGAATGACTACTATATGATCAGTAATGTTAAAAAGTGGTGGAGGTTGTCATAGCAAAAATAAAAGGCTTGCCATCGCGGCAAGCCTTTTATTCGTTTAAATCATATATGGTTGCTGTTTATTCCCAACTCACCTTCACATTCTTAGTAGCAAGTGAAGTCTTCACTTTAACCAAATAGATAGCTGAAGATAAATTCAAGGTCGCGCTAAACACATTGCTACTGTTTGGAGTGGCTTTGAAAACACAAGCACCCGTGAGTGTAAACACTTCCACTTCTTGAATTTCTTCACCTGTCTGAGCGATGATGTTCAGCTTTTGACTCGTTTCAAACACATTGAAATTGGATGCAGTCAATGGAGCATTGCTGTTGTTGAATCGGATGAAGAATCTTCCGTTAACTTCGTCTGCTAGGAATTCAAAACTATAGGATGAATTCTCCGACAAATTAGTTATTTTACCTTTCAAACGGTCTTCAAGATACACAGGAAGGCTGCTCTCTAAATCGAAGGCGGTAATCTTAGCTTTGTCGCCGGCGTTACCCATTATCGTAAGCGGAATAATAGTGTTGATATCATTGATGGTGTTGATAACTAGTTTTTCACCGGAAGCTGCTAATGAAAACATGCCAACGGGCAATCCATCGAACATTTTTTCTGAATCGTAGTCCTCGTAGGTAAGCTTTGCATCAGGGTTTTTACAAATCACCATTTCGTCCATACCCATTTCGGTTTCTGTTTTTAGGCGCACAAGGATTTCTGTATTGTTGGATTCTTTATAGAAAGTACTAGTGCTATGTGTGCGAGCAGAAAGAGGTAGTGTGATTTTAGGGTTCGTGTAAATTGCTCGAACAAAGAATCCCTGTAGAGGAGCAATGTATGGTTTTGTGCTAGCAGGAACACCAACTCCATTAGCCGAATTATAGACTGAGAAATAGGATGTGTTAGTTACGGGAGGTCCAATAACAGCAGGGTTCCAATAATACAAGCTTGTGGATAAATTTGTTTTGCCTAGAGCATTCCAATACAAATAGGATGGGAAAGGATTTGCTAACAGGTTCCAACTTTGAGTTGCGGCGGTGCCATTATAAGTCAAAGGAATAGAGTAATCGCAAGGAGCAGCTAAACCATTGAAGAGATTACCGCTTAAAGATGCCGTTACAGTAGTACTTGGACAAACGGCATATCCAACCGTAGGTTGTAAGAAATACAATGGTGAAGTTACATTTGCCAACCAATTGGTTCCATTGGTGTAAGGTTTTAATTGCACTGTGCCAACCCCAGTATTAATGTTAGAAAGTGTGGCTCCCATACTTTGTTGGAATGGAGAACCAAACAGATGCCATGCATTGCTAAGTACTCTCTTTGCCGTTGCAGGTAAATTCGTGGTGTTTTGAATAAACGAAGCTCCTGATGCAATAACTATACCGGAAACTCCTGCATTGTTAACAATAGAACCTAACACGGAAACTTTACTTCCGCTTGCCAACGTTAGCGTATGACCAGCGTTTATGACAATATTATTCATGCTGCCGCTTATAGAGATTCCATACGTGTGATTACTATTATTAAACGTTATAGTATTATCAATGTTTAGCGGTACTGTTGTTAGCGTGATAATTTGATTGTCAATAGATGGATCAAAGTTGATAGTTCCATTATTACAGACATGATTAATGGCATATCTTAATGAACCAATGCCATTGTTAAGTGTGTTGGTTACAGTATATGTTGGATTGCAAACAAAGATTTCAAGTGTGCCATTGTTATAAGTGATAGCATAATTGCTTGAGGTCTGTCCGCTTGGCGTGATTGTATAAAAACCAAGACTTGTTGCTGTTATGGCAGTGCCACTAAATGTCAACGAGCCTCCCAATGAAGTATAGGTATCCCCAAGAACGAAACCACTATAGCTTACAGTATATCCTGTATAAACTGTGCCATCATAATTCTTAAATTTATCGTCAGCCGTTATGCTTAAAGGCTTAGGATTAACGATCAAACAAAATACATTTGAATATACAGAGACACAACCATCATTTTTCACTACGGCTCTGTAAGACCAAGAACCTGCAGCAGTAGGATATTCAGAATACGTAGCACTAGTATTTGCAATAGTTGTCCAATTGCCGGAATTTAGCTTTTTCTCCCAATTTAAGATAGAACCAACATAAGAACTAAGCGTTAATGTTCCAGTTGAACCACCATAGGTAATAGGACTTGATCCGGAGATACTTCCACCAATTGAAGCCGAACTTACGGTAAATGCCCCTGAAATTGCACTTGTTACATCCGAACCACAACTACTGTGAACAACACAATAATAATACAATGTGCCGACAGTTGCTGTTGATGGTATATAAGAATTGGTTTGCGCACCATTAGCCGAACCTAATGAAGTTCCTCCATTATTGCTAGCAACGGTATTTTTATACCATTGATACGTTATTGTACCTGTTCCGCTTGCCATAACAATTATAGGGGTAAAGGATCCATTAAAACATTGTGCTTGTGATGCTGTGGACTGACTATTGATTGTCGTAGCAGGATTCACAGTAAATGCTCCTGATATCTGACTAGTTACGTCATTTCCACAATCTCCATGCACCACACAATAATAATACAATGTGCCGACAGTAGTAGCCGATGGAGTGTAACTATTGGAATTTGCCCCAACAACATTGCCACCAGATGTAATTTGATCAGCTTTGCTGAACCAATGATATACTAAATTAGTTCCTGTAGCTGCGATGCTTATCGCTGTAAATGATTCGCCAAAACACTTTGTTTGAGTTGTGGTGGATTGGCTTGTAATACTCGGATTAATACACGATGGTATAATTACGGTTATAGCTAACCTGCTGCTTTCACATCCATTTATTGTCTGGCTAGCATAGTAAGTAGTTCCATCTATTAAAACATCCGAGGATAAAAGAAGATCGCCACCAGTCGAAGCATTATACCACTTGATATCCGTGCCAGTAACTGATATATCAGATATCTTTGAAGTGGGAATCAATGTTTGAGGAGTCGTTCCACTTGGAGGTGAAGGTATAGGATTCACCGTAAGGTTTATCGTGTTGGAAGTCTCTTGGATTCCTGAAACACAAGCTGCGTTTGAAGTCATTATACAATACACACTTTCGGATGCCCCATTGTATTGAAAAGAAGCCGAATGTTCCGATTGCGGGACACCGCCAACATACCAATTATACATAGGAGCCAAACCTCCATTCGTTGGAGTTGCAGTAAAAGTAATATTGTCATTCTGGCATACTGAAGTGAATGGGGTTGAGATGCTTACTCCAACAACAAGTGCGGCAGGTGCTGTAATGATTACATTCCCTGAGGAAGTTAATCCATCAACATCTGTAACAGTAACAGAGTAGCTTCCTGCAACTGCTGCAATTGAATTGACATTATATCCATTACTCCATAAATATGAATAAGGTGCTTGACCTCCCGAAGACACAGTTACTGTGGCAACTCCATCAGCAGAACTATGGCATAAAGCAGGAGTTGTGGTAAAAGCCAAATTTAAGTTTGCTCCAATATCCAGACTGAATTCGTTATCTGTTATATTGTATTCCATAGGATTTCCGTCACTGATTCGTCCAATTAAAGTAGTTCTTGTATCAACAACGGTCCAAGGGATTGAAATGGGAATACTTTCGTCAACATCAAGCGAGATGAATTGCTGTCCAACCAATACTTCATTGCCTTGGTTATCTAAATAATATACTCTATAGGTGGCATCACAAATTTCATAACCAATATTTTGGATAGTAGCATCAATAGATATTTGAGCACCATCAGGGGGAAGGCTATTGCTTACGCTATGAGCAATAAAAACTAAATTGGGTGCTTTGCCTACTATTACTGCACGAGTTGCTTCGTTATTCAGTTCGTCATTTTCCGAAATTTGGTTATCGTGATCAATAAAAGTTCTAATGATATGAATACCACGGATATTTGAAGACCAAGGAGTAACTAAATGAATCGTATTGAATGTTCCTTGCATTAATCCCGGAACAATTTGTTCCTCTAATGGAGTATTGTCCACCTGAGTAAATAGTTTGATATCTTGAGTGCTCGACATACCAATATTCTCATACGTAATATCAATATCAATTGGCACATTCAAATCAGGATTCAATAAAGAAGGCGCAATATACTGCGACAAAACCCTATACTCCGGCTTGTCGCTAACCAAAACTTCAACAATAAGTTCATTATTAAAATCATCACATTCGATATAGGCATTATGAGGATCTGCTATCATCTTCACCTGATAGGTGCCGTTACTTTGAAATGCATATTGCGGAGCGCCTTCTAATCTAAATGGACAGCTACAGACCGTGGTGCCGCAAAAGGTTTGTGCTGTAGCATCCGGCAAAGCTCCCCATGCAGGGTAGATACCTCCCACCTTAGGACCTCTTACATAAAAATGAACATCTAAATTTGAGGCTTTATATATACCTAAATTATTTACACCAACATCTAATGTAACAGGTGTGTTTTTTATTTGAGTATAATTCCAAAAGGCTCCATTTCCGCAAAGATCCGTTAAATAGAAATCCCAACACAACGAAGCTGTTGCAACATTGTTGAATTCGTTTGATTCATCAATGTCACCTTGAGGATCGACTGGATCAATAGTAACAGTTAAAACTTTATTACCAAAAGCAGGAGTAGGAACTGTAATTTGAATTTGTCGAGATTGACCGATTAATAAGCCAAGCTGATTGGAAATAGTAGGATTTCCATCCACCATGAATTCTACATCAAATGGTCCTGAATCTTCTAAACCAATGTTCGCTACTGTTGCAGAAATAATAATATCTCCTGCTGGAGGACCACCCACAATAGGATCAACAGGATTAACTATTAAATTAGAGCAACCATAAACTGTTAAGTCTGGTTTACATGCAATCAATGTCGTGGTAACGGTTACAGCATTGTTTAATTCGCTAATCTCAGCAACCACTCCCCCAAGTGGTAATGGAGGTAAACAATCAGCATGAAATTCAAAAGAATAATTTCCAGGATCATGATGTTGGTTCCAAGGGAAAGTTACGGAAGTGCACGTAAGTGCAGGTATATTATTAACCAAGACATTTGGCAAGTGTATAACTGCCCCACCAAGAGGAGTAATATCTAAACTACAAGCGAAATTACCTCCAACAGGACCAGTAGCAACCCCACCTTGATTATCAAGCCAAAATGTGATACTGTTGAATTGACATTCATAATATGGACTTCCAAGATTTCCGGAAGCTATAATATCAGGTAGAGTGGGATGAACCATTATGCACACGGAGTTGTTATTATTTCCTTCGGAACATTCATCTATTTCACTATCAAAATCCACTGTTGTAGAAAAGTACGTTCCACCTAAATTAATAAAGGTCATGGCAGGTATGATTATATTAAACGAAGCCCCAGGTGCCAAAGCGGGAATAGGATAATTACCGCTAGGATTTGGATTACCATCGGGAGATTGTATATGCAATTCAGATGCCAAACTAGCTCCAAGACCTTGATTCGTTACGGTTACTGAGCCTGCTAATGCTTGCCCTTGCAGAATATTTATGCAATTGTTCCCATGGCAATTTCCGGGAGTAACCGTTTGAGTTCCTAAATCTATAGTAGCAACTAAATCCGGTAGCAAGCAAGGAGGTGGTGCAATAATTTCAAAAGAAGTAGAAACATCCCCATCCAACGTAAAATCTGTAATATGCACATTCACATGATAAATTCCAACTGGAAAGGGTGCATAAATACCGAAACAATAATTACCTAAGGAATTGGAATAGGTACTTCCTGTTTGTCCGGTTTCTACAACAGTGTAAGTTACCGTTGCTCCAGCGCAAGAAGGATCCAACAGCACAACAGAAGTACCTACATACCACGCACTGCCGCATACATTAATCGTAGAGTTAGAATATGCAACAGGAGGTGTAGCAGTAGCTGTGATTTCTATATGTCCTGGTAAAACAAAATTCCCATTAATAAACGGACGAATCGCTTGATTGTCCAATTCATTAGGCTCTACTAAAGCATTGTTACAGTCAATTATTACCTGCATCGGACACCACGCCGGTTGGTCTGGAGTTTGAATGTCCCAGGAAACTGTTGTTGAACTATACGCCGCTATTTGAGCAATAGGTTTAGGATCCGGAAGAATAACAACATCTGGAGCAAATTGATTTACCAGGCGAACTTCAAAATTATTTGCAGGGCTTCCTGAATAGTTATGAATAACGGCACTAACTGTGATATGGTCACCGGGGTTAGGATGCGAGTTGGAGAACGTTATATCATTTGCAAAGATGGAAACATCAGCTGCTGTAAGCACGTCAGGTTCTGCTTCCGGTCCTAATACCACCGAGAAGTTACCATCATCAACTGCTGTTATGGAAGTTTTCCACTGGTTCGACTCAGGAAGAGAGGAAGCTATATAGTAATAATCTTTCCCATTTGAGACATCTACATCTAGCGGATCTATCTCCATCATAAAATATAATCTATCGTTCGCATCTGAAGTTGCTGGATTTCCATCAAAATCTAGTTTAAGTCGGGGATAGGTTGCTGCCGGTAAATCACCATCTGCGTCTGTATATCGAACTTCAAAACGATACTCATCATTAGGAGTGCCATTTGCTGGACTTACTACATGATTCACAAATCCAATATTATTGGTATAGTTTAAGGTTGGAGGATGATTGAGTGGCGGGTCAATTGCTTTTTCGGGCGAACAGTCTGAGGTATTACAGCTACCTTCTGCTCGTACATAATAAGTTGTGTTTGTTACCGGATTAACATTAATGGAAGTTCCTACATCCACAAATACCCCTATTTCTCCACACGCACCGAAATACCATTTATAGGAAGCTCCTGTGCCAAGAGATCCACCGACAACGGTAAGAGTTGTAGGAACACCTATCCACACAGATGCTGTTCCGCTGATAGATATAGGAGCTATAGACAATGTATTTACTGTTACTGTTGCGCTAGCACAAGAAGAAGTATTACACGTTCCTTCTGCACGAACATAATACGTGGTATTAACTGCGGGATTAACATCAATTGTTGCTCCTGTTTCTACAAATGTGCCACCACAGCTTCCTGAATACCAATGCCAAGAAGCATCCGTTCCAAGTGAGCCTCCTACAATTGAAAGTGTTGTATGTTCGCCTGCACAAATTGTAGTGGTGCCGCCAAACGAGGTTGGAGCAACAGATATCTCGTTTACTGTAATGTCAACATTTGCGCATGCTGTGGTGTTACAAGCATTTTCTGCTCTTATGTAATATGTTCTGGAACTTGATGGACTCAGCGTAGCAGATGGTCCAATAGCTACTAGTGCGCCTCCACAATTGGTTTCATACCAATGCCAAGAAGCCCCTGCTCCGAGGCTGCCATCAGCAACCGAGAGCATAGTGGAAGTTCCGTTACATATAACAGCCGTTCCGTTAATACTGGTTGGAACAGTGGAGGGAGTGTGTATTGTAGCAGTTACATCTAATAGATTGCTACTTTCGCAACCATCCACAGTTTGACTTGCATAATAATGTGTGCCACTGACCAAAGCACTGCTTCCTACTAATAGATTTCCTGCACTTGAAGCATCATACCATTTTACATCGGTGCCGATTGCTGCTAAACTTGCAACAGTAGGCGATGCTGTTGAACAGAACGATTGAGCTGCCGTTCCCGTTGGAGCGGCTGTTGTGTTTACAGTGGCTGTTACCCCTAATCTGTCTGAACTTTCGCAACTATATAGAGTCTGGCTTGCATAATACCGAGTGCCATGCACTAAAACTGTAGAAGTGGCTAATGCACTTCCTCCGCTTTCATAAGCATACCATTGAATTGTGGTTCCCGTTGCTGCTAAATTAGCGACGGTAGCACCTGAACAAAATGTTTGTGCTGCAATTCCTGTTGGAGCATCCGGTGTTATATTAACCGTAGCAGCCACTGTTAACCTTGTTGAACTTTCGCAACCGGCTACAGTTTGCGTTGCATAATAATTGCTTCCGGAATATAATGGAAATGTGCCCGAACATGTTGATTGACCGAATGGAGTAGAATACCATTTGATATTACTACCTGATACCACTAAATCTGCTACCTTAGGAGAATTCCCTGAGCAGAAAGATTGAGGTGATGAACCTGTTGGAGCATCAGGAGTGGAATTAACTACAAACGCTCCCGAAATCAAACTCGTTTGTGGACTGCCGCAATCGCCTGTAACGACACAATAATAATATAAGGTGCCTATATCAATTGCTTGTGGTGTATAACTATTTGTTTGTGCTCCATTTTCATAATCAAGTGATGTTCCTCCGCTATTGCTTTCAATGGTATTACTATACCATTGATACGACAAATTCGTTCCGGTGGCAATTACGCTAATTGCAGAACAAGTTTCTCCAACGCAGTATGAATGTGATGCGGTTGATTGGTTGGTTATTGAAGTTACAGGATTCACAATAAATGCCCCCGAAACCTCGCTGACAACTGTTCCACAGGAACCTGTAACACCACAATAATAATATAAGGTACCTTCTGTGGTGGCTTCCGGAGTATAACTTTCTGTTTGTGCTCCGTTATCTGAACCCAAAGAGATTCCTCCGCTATTACTTGCCACAGTATTTTTATACCATTGATACGTTAAGGTGCCGGTTCCGCTTGCTGTAACACTTATAGGTGTAAAGGTTCCATTGATGCATTGCGTTTGCGTGGCTGTTGATTGGCTACTTATGTATATTGTACATTGTTTTAAAACCGATACTGTGCTACTGAATCTATCAGCTACCGTCAAATCTGGTTTTCCATCCCCATCTATATCTCCAATACAAACTGAATAAGGATAAGTGCCTGTAGTAAAATCCGCTTTGCTTGCAAAACTAACTGAACCTGAAGTGGAGGTGTTTCGTAATATAGAAACAGTGTTACTACCAGAATTAGGGACAGCCAAATCTGGTTTTCCATCCCCATCTATATCTCCTATACAAACTGTATAAGGAGTAGAGCCTGTTGTAAAATCTACTTTACTCGCAAAACTGACTGAACCAGAAGATGATGTGTTACGTAATACAGATAGCGTATTGCTGGAAATGTTTGGCACAGCCAAATCTGGTTTGCCATCCCCATCTATATCTCCAATTCTTAACGTTCCGGGTCCAATACCAGTTGTGAAATCAACTTTTGCAGATAAACTAATTGCACCTAAGGTGGAAGTGTTGCGAAATACCGATACCGTATTGCTGCTATAATTATTAACCGCCAAATCTGGTTTGCCATCTCCATCTATATCACCGATACTTGCTGAAAACGGAACGGAGCCTGTCGTGAAATCTATTTTAGTTGCAAAACTAATTGTTCCTAGAGAGGAAGTATTACATAAAACAGATACAGTGTTACTTCCGGTATTAGCTACAACCAAATCGGGTTTACCGTCACCATTTAGGTCACCAATATTTATTGTTTCAGGCAAGCTGCCAGTTGTAAAATCTACATTAGTTGCAAAACTAATACTTCCAGGAGTGGATGTATTGAGATAAACAGATACTTTGCTACTATTATTAATAGCAACCGCCAAATCGGGTTTGCCATCGCCATCTAAATCTCCAATACTTACAGAAGAAGGACCTGAACCCGTTGTAAAATTTACGTTGTAGGCAAAACTAAGATTCCCTGAAATGGACATGTTGCGAAATACCCATATCATATTGTTACCATAATTAGCTACCACCAAATCAGATTTTCCATCACCATCTATATCTCCAATACTCACTGAAGGATCATAGCCTCCTGTAGAAAATTGTTCTTTTGCAAAAGCAATATTTCCTGCTAAAGTAACAATAAATGGGCTTGCCGAATATGCCGTTAAATTCAATGCCAAATTGGTAACAGAGATATATTGATAGGTAACTCCCACAGGTACCGTTACTGTTAAACTAGTAGAGGTAGCTTCCGTCACCATGGCTTGAGTTGCGCCAAAGAACACAATGTTTTGTGCGACTGTAGTATTAAAATTAGTACCCGTAATGGTAACACTACTCCCAATAGCACCACTAGCGGGGGTGAAGTAGGTGATGGTAGGGGGTGGAGGATTTACAAAAAATGCACCTGAAATAGCACTTGTAACATCAGCACCACAATCACTATGAACAACGCAGTAGTAATATAGCGTACCGATGGTTGTAGCTAGAGGCGTGTAGGTGTTTGAATTTGTTCCTATAACAATTCCTCCCGAGGTATTTGCAGATGTATTGCTGAACCATTGATAACTTAACGTCCCCGAGCCGTTAGCAGCTATGCTTATAGATGTAAATGTACCATTGATGTATTGTGTTTGGGTGGCTGTGGATTGACTAGTAATAGTTGTGGCTGGATTCACAACAAATGCACCTGATACAGTACTTGTTGCTGTTCCGCAAGAGCCCGTTACCATACAATAATAAAATAATGTTCCGGCAACAGTCGTTGATGGGGTGTAGGTATTGGAGTTTGCTCCAACAGCAGTTCCGCCTGAAGTACTTGCCACAGTATTTTTATACCATTGATACGTTAAAGTGCCGATTCCGCTTGCTGTAACACTTATAGGCGTAAAGGTTCCATGAATGCATTGTGTTTGTCCTTCTGTTGATTGGCTACCGATACTAGTAACAGCATTAACGGCTACACTCACAGTATTGCTTGATGCACATCCGGTACTAGTAGCGGTAGAGGTTACTGTATAAGTTGTATTTGCCACCGGTAAGGCATATACCGTAGTAGTAGAACTGCCAATATAAGGTAAAGTAGCACCAACATTAGTGAATAAACCTGTTTGTGGTGACCATGTGGTTTGAGCAGGACCAATTCCAGTAATACTTACATTATCAATACCCCAAAAAAACCTCCAAACTCCATCATATTTAAAGCGAATATATACAATAGATTGATTTAGAAATGGAGCTGTTAAAGCAATATTTGCATTAACGAAATCACTTACTGCACCTTGAGTAGAGTTGTAGGTTTGCAAAGAAGTCCATGTTGTACCACTTAATGAAACTTCAACCTTTCCGGTAGAGGAAGCTGTTGTAGGTTCGTAAAAATAATGCCAAAAACTTATATTCACCTGCGTGAACCCAACTGTGCTAATTGATGGAGATTGTAGTATGGTTGCAGTAGTACCGCCAGTACCTTGTACATCACTATTTGACATGTAAAATTTTGAATTATCATTACTATGCCAAGTTCCATAAGTAGTATAAACATAAGCATCCGGTTCTAATGTCCATGCTGCTAATGCGGGAGTTCCATTTGTTGAATTATTAAGTTTTGTCCAATTATTAGTTCCACCATTAAAGGTTTCACTTAATATTGTTACTCCACTAATTGTTCCTCCGCTTGCCGTTAATAATTGAGTATTACCACCCGGACAAACTGTTGCACTTGAAGGAGTAACAGTAATTGCCGAAGGCGTTTGATTAACAACAACACTAATAGAACTTACTAAAGAAACACATCCATCTAAGATAGCCGAAATTGAATAGGTGCCACTTGCAGCAATTGTTGCAGCAGGAATCGTTGGGCTTAGACTTGATGATGTAAATCCGTCAGGTCCTGTCCAACTAAATGTACTGCCAATATCATTTGTACCTATAAGATTTAATGTCGAACCCGCACATATCGGCGAATTGCTTGAAGCACTTATTGTCGGGACAGGCTTTACCGTTAGTGCCGCTGCATCACTCGTCACAGGCAATCCACAATCAGCACTCATTACTACGGAGTAATCACCCGCATCTAATGCTGTTACATTATTTAATGTCAGAGATGCTGTGGCAGCACTTGGATTTGCTATCGGGTCAATAGGAATAGTATTTTTCTGCCAAGTATAAATCAAATTTGGTCCACTTGCGGCAACAATAAATGTTGCAGTTTGTCCCAGACATTTTATAGCAGGAGCAGGTTGTGTTATAATGCTTGCTTCCAAAACAGCGGCAACTGTTGTGCTAGCTGTAGCCACACATCCATAATCGTTTTGTGCTGTAACGGTGTACTCGGTATTTACAATTTGAGACACATTGGTGGGATTTTGCTCGGATGAAGTAAATCCGGTAGGGCTTGATGTCCATGAAAAGGAACATGGATTCAATTCACCTCCTGTTATGGAAATATCATCAACAACTAATGTATGCATGTTAGCAGCAGAGTAACAATTCCAAGCAAAATAATACATACTGGTCGTCATAGGTGTGAAAGTGGGATTAGCTTGTAACCAAGAAGTATTTACAATCCCAGCACCTGTCCATAATATTGTTGTTTGAGCTGCAACCGTGGGTGCATTTCCAACTGTAACTTTAAGGTTTTCCGGATAAGAAGTTCCGAAAGGAAGAACATACCAAAAAGAAATAGTATATGTAATGCCTGCGTTTAAGTTAAAGCCTTGTGTTATTCCCCAGCAATTTGCAGCATTATTCAAATTAAACGTCAAACTCATTGATTTTGTACCACTATGGTAATTTGATGTG
The DNA here is from genome assembly GCA_903862465.1 of uncultured bacterium. Classification (GTDB taxonomy): domain Bacteria; phylum Bacteroidota; class Bacteroidia; order Bacteroidales; family CAIWKO01; genus CAIWKO01. The sequence continues at coordinate 18,727 of CAIOYH010000124.1, forward strand.
TTGGAAGCCCACTGATTACCCAAGCCTGCATTTATAAAAGTCCAGTTTGCTGGGGGCCACGTTTCAAAACCTTCAGAATAATTAACCAAAGATCCAGCGTTCGATGATGAATTCAAGTTAAAAGACCCTCCAACACATACTGTTGGCATACTTGCAGTGGCTGTTACATTTGTTGGTATTGGATTAACAACAACGCTCACTGTAGCCGTTGATGCACATCCACCATAAGGACCTCCGGTATAATCATTTGCAGATACGGTATAAACTGTGGTTGCAATTGGTGAGGCAGTAACAACAGCACCCGAAGAAGGTGTAGTTGTCGGTGACCATGTGTACGTATAATCCGGGTTGCTACTTGTTGCTGTTAATGTTGAAGATGTCCCTTGGCAAATTGTAGTAGGGTTGGCGGTTGCACTTAAAGTAGGTGCTGTATTTACGGTTGCTGTAACGGCACTACGCGGATTGGAACAAACGCTTTGACCTGCAAATATCATATTTGGTCTTGCAGTAGATATTGTTGCAGAAGTAGAAAGTGGACACTGTGCACTATTATCAGCCACTAAGTATGCAACACTATTAAAAGCAGTTGTTGTTCTATTCATGACAGCATTAGCAGTATAAAAAATACCTGAGCTTGTTGCATCATTTGTAAAGCAAACTTCCACAATAATATTTGAACTACCATCCCAATAAAAAGGATTAGAAAAAGTATGCGTATTTAAACCGGCAATAGGCTGATAATTTACCGGACCAAATACTGTGGTAAATCCGGTAGTTTGTAAAGTTGCCGTAAGTATATTTAATGGAGTATTTGCTATGCTAATTGTAAATGCTTTATGTACACCTGAAGTTCCAAGACTAGCCACATCAAATTTTAAAGAAGATAAATTGCCAGCACTTAAACCAGCAGCCGATAATTCCGAACCCAAAATCAAAATATGATGTTTGCCATTTTCATCCCAATTACCATAAGGGGCAGGATAGGTTTGGGTGGTATTTTGATTTGTTGTGCTTGTTCCAATAGTGGCATTCACTTGAACACCTGTTTCTGCTGCTACATAATAGGTTGTTGTTGCATTTATTATTGGTGTGGTCCAAGGTGAGCCTGAGACGGGCAAAGGAACACCACCTGTTGCAGCAGTGTACCAATTTAACGTTCCACCTGATCCTATGGCACTAAGAGATACGGTACCTATTCCGCATCGTGAGCCTGGAGTGGTTGAAGTAATGTTATTGTTAAAGGTTATATGAATTGGGGTTGAAGTGGCGGATGTAGGTCCATTCAAACATGTAACAATACATTGATAATAAAGTGGTGCATCGGGCACTACCGTATAAATGGATGATGTTGCATCAGATATATTGCTATATGCTATCCCATCTGTTGACGATTGCCATTGATATGAAACTCCTAATCCAGTTGTAGCATTTTGCAATGAAAGAGTAATACTTTGTCCATTGCATAGTGGATTAGCTGTTGATAGCGTGTTGCCCGGTGTTGGCGTGGCGGAACACGGCGGTTGTGGTTGCATCACCAATTGAATATTTGGACGATTATATGTTCTACTTGTTGCAGTTGGCGGTGATGCAGGATTGGGATTGGTAGTGTTGTTATAATGATATAAAGTGCGGTAATTAGCTGATGTTGAAGTATATCTCCATGATGCAGCAGTCCCGACACCTGCCACGTTCTCATCTATAGCAACCACCAAGTTTGTCCCATCCCATATATAGGGTGTGGTTAATGTTATGGTCATCCATCCGGCAGCACCCGGTAAAGCGACGGCTCCATCGTAGCACGATGTTAATGAAGCTAAAGGAACCCAACTGGTGGTTGATGCAAAAGTTGCCGTTGCAGTGTTGCATAAATAAACAACCCAAGAGTTAGTATTCGTTAAATTACCTGATCCAGCCCAATAAAACCTAATAGTTGTTATTTGCATACCTGCTACTCCTCCACCTGCAGAAATTTCTGATGCGGTATAAATTTGCTGCGTATAATTATAAGCGTACGCGCTATAAACCGGATTGTTCGCGGTTGTGGTTGTTGCAGTGCCGATGGTAACTGTAGGATTAGCACTAAAAGTTGTAAAAGTTCCTTGTGTGGTATATACCGTACCACCACTATTAGTAGAAAAAGCCTTAAAATAATAAACTGTGGATGTTGTTAAACCGGTAACAGGTATAGTAAAACTTCCTGTTGAATAAGGACCCGGAGTTACAGATACTTTTGTTCCGGCTCCATCGGCAAATCCGTTTGTAGTGCTCCAATAGATACCTCTTTCCGTAACCGGTGAGCACCCGGTGGCTGTAATATTACCTCCTAAAGTTGCTGTGGTCATTCCTATGCCTTGACTTGTGGGTGTAGTGATTGTTAGTGCAGGATTGATACCGGCTCCGGTAACGGAACGATTTACAGAAGCTGCTCCACCTCCACCAACGACAATATTACCACTATAGGATTGTACAGCAGTTGGCGAAAACTTTACATATACTATTTGTGAGAATGCACCGCCTGTTTGGGGTATAGTCAAACTAGAAGAATAGGTTGTGTTATCGATAGAATATGTAAAACCACTTAATGCTGCTACTGTGATATCATCAGTTAATAAATCTGTTCCTGTAATAGTAAATGTATTAGGACCTGATGTTGTATTTATGCACACATTGCCAAAAGTTGTTATAGCACCAACAGTCAATGTAGGAGTAGCAGTAGTAAAAGTCCCCTGAGTAGAATATGATGAACCACTACTGTTAGTAGCAAATGCCTTAAAATAATAAACTGTGGATGGTGTTAAGCCTGTTACAAGTATTGTGAAAGTTCCTGTTGAATAAGGTCCCGGTGTTTCTAAAACTTTTGTTCCGGCACCATCGGCAAATCCGTTCGTTGCACTCCAATAAATTCCTCTTTCAATAATATCTGAGCATCCAATAGCAGTTATATTACCTCCTAAAGTTGCAGTGGTTGAACCTGTAGCTGTGCTCGTAGGTGTGGTAATTGAAGGCGAACAATTTACATTAAAAGCCCCTGAAACTTCACTTGTTTGTGGAATTCCACAATCTCCACTAAGTACACAATAATAATATAATGTTCCCAAGGTTGTTGTTTGCGGAGTATAAGAATTGGTTTGAGCTCCATTATCTGATCCAAGAGATATGCCCCCAGTGTTGCTGCCAATTGTATTGCTGTACCATTGATAATTCAAGTTTGTTCCATTTGCTGTTATGCTAATAGGTGTGAAATTTCCATTTATCGATTGTGTTTGACTCGCAGTTAACTGGTAGCTAATTTCTGTGGCTGAATTTACTATAAATTCTCCTGAAACATTGCTTGTTTGTGGATTTCCGCAGTTTCCACTGACAATGCAATAATAATATAATGTCCCTTCTGATGATGCTAAAGGCGTGTATATATTAGAATTAGAACCTATTACAGTTCCTTCCGAAGTATTTGCATTTGTATTTTTGTACCATTGATAACTCAAATTTGTTCCAGAAGCACTTACACTAATAGCTGTGAAAGTTCCATTAATACACTGGGTTTGCGATGAAGTTGATTGACTGTTAATGATTGTTGGGTTGTTACAAGGAGATGATGGGTTGTATTTAAATACTGTCGCATTACCTGCTACACCACTATATGCCACAAAAGGGATACTGCTTGAATTTAAAGCAATAGAAGTAAATGCAGCTGATCCATTTGAAAACCCAATACCTCCAACGGCTACCCAATTGCTGCCATCATATTTCATAACCGTAACATTTGAATTGTTTCCGATATCCTCATAAGCAATATAAGGCGTTCCATTTCCATCTATTGCAATAGATGTATAACGAACCTCCCCAACCGAAAAGCCAGGGCTTCCAACCACGACCCAGCTACTGCCATTATATTTCTTTACTGTTGCTTTCAGACTATTTCCACCATCCCTATATATCACATAAGGTGTCCCACTTCCATCAATGGCAATATCGGTATAAGCAGCATCTCCAGTTGAAAAAGCAGCATTTCCTACTGTTTCCCAACCACTACCATTAAATTTCTTGACGGTAGCTTTATAATTGTTTCCCGCATCTCGATAGGCAATATAAGGTGTTCCGCCAAAAATAGCAATTGAGTTCCAAGAAGCATCTGCTGCTGAAATACCTGTACTACCTACAGCAACCCAACTACTGCCATTATATTTCATTACTGTAGCTTTAAATCCTATTGTTTGATCCTCATAAACAATATAAGGTGCTCCGCTTGCATCAATTGCTAAATCAGTGAAATCGACTCTACCTGATGAAATTCCTGTAGATCCAACAGTTACCCAAGAACTTCCATTATATTTCATTACTGAAGCATTATAAGGGTAATCATAATTTGTATAAGCAACATAAGGAGTACCACTTCCATCTATGGCTATAGATGTGAAGGTAGCATGTCCGGAAGAAAACCCTTCAACTCCGACAGATTCCCAATAATTGCCATTATATTTTTTTACCGAAGCTTTATAGGATTGCCCATAATCCGAATAAACCACATAAGGGATGTTGGTCGAACTAATTGCAATTGACGTATAAGTAGCCCCATTTAGAGAAATATTATTTCCCAAAGGTTCCCATGATTGTGCCTGCACATTAAACAGACTCATTAGCAACGAAATGCTTAAAACAAGCATACATACGTAAAGTTTCTTCATACAAATAAAGTATTATTGTTTTCCTACTCTATTTGGCTTTTCGGATACTGCCCCCGACAATTGCCTTGTCGGGACGGACCCCGAAAACTACCTTATCGGGAAAGGTCCCAATTTAGAATGCCTCTATTGGGAGAGGCATATAGGTCAAATCTGTTGAATGGTATCCAAGGGGCTTAAGTTGTTTCTTTTTTTCAATGTAATATCAAAGAAAACTCATCCGACAACAGGAGGTTTGTCGTCGGATGAGTCGGAGCGCTACGCTATGGTTAGCGTAAACGGTCCGTTCCAATCGCCAGCCAAATGCTTGTGGTGGGTGTTGGTCCAACGTACAAAATACTTCACGTCGAATCCTGCCAAACTCGGGTCAATGTTCAATTTGAATTTTGCAGTTGTAGAGGAATCATGGCAGTTTGTTTCCGAAGGAATGCTGCATGATTTCAACACTTTTTTGTCGGTAGTTTCGTCAATTTTGCGTCTGCCTTCCACCACAGCATACGCGATTTCGACCATATTAGCAGTATCCGGAACTGCATAATGTTTTTTGTCGAAGCGCGAACGAGTGCCAAAATGAAAAATACCCAATGGAAGCACCGTAGCGTCGGGAATGCATGGGTCGCTAATTTGTTCCGTTGGTACTGTTTTAGATGCTTTTATTCCGGTTTTGCGATTTAGTTTGTCGCGGTCATTGTCGGTCCATTTGCTGGCAGGGATGTCATTATACGTTATGCTCAACTCTGCTTGCAGCTCTTTTGTTTTTTTACGTAAACCTCTTTTTACAGCTTTGGTGCGTGCGCCCGATTCGTCGTCCCAAAGTGCTTTGTAATACAAATAGGTGTCAACCGTGTCCACATCTCCATATAGGGCTCCTAAAATCAGAAGGCGAGCCGGACTAACGCCTAATCGTGTGGCGTTTATGGTTATATAGGGCATTGCTATAATAATATAGGTGAAGAATCCTAAAATTGTTCCTGGATATACTGATGGCATATTATTTAAGTATTTATTGATTATTATTTATAAATTTGAAATGATTATTGAATTTTTAAAGTATAGAAAATGATTTTTTTCTTTAATTAATTCATGTAAAACCTGAATAGGAAAATGGTTTCCCTGATTTACTGACACTGCCTATACGGTTACAATTGTTGAAACTGTGGTTGCAAAAGCAATAGGTATGTTTTAAGATGAAACGCATAAGGTTTACAGTTTTTGAACCACGGAAAAAAGTGTAGCAACCTCGGAAAAAAGTCCGGCAACCTCGGAAAAAAGTGTAGCAACCTCGGAAATAATTCCAGCAACCTCGGAAAAAAGTCCGGCAACCTCGGAAAAAAGTCCGGCAACCATGGTTAAAAGTGCAGCAACCATGGTTAAAAGTGCAGCAACCATGGTTAAAAATCGCAAAAATCGGCTTAAAATGCGTGTGCTTGCGTTTTATTTGTAGATAATCAGATAGATACGAAAAACAAGCAGAGATGACTGCCATGGAAGTGCTCATAATCCCCCAAAATATATGATACACTACTATGATATGTCCTACGGCATTGTTTGGCATAAAATAAAACGACGAGCACGTTTGAGCGGGTGTGGAATGAAAAGAGTTTTTTGTAATGTGCAAGCCGGCGTTCGTGCCGAATTTGGCGCAGCCTGTTGCCATTCTCCTGTTCTTTAAGGAGACTTGAGCCGCAAAACCAAAACAAGCGATATCGAACCAAGGTTTCATTCCTGAGTATTTTTTTTATTTACATAAATATAGAATCAGCTAAAGAGAAGTCTGTAGTCAACGCTTTTTTATTCACATTTTTTCTCCTTTGAGCATTTAATGAATCGGACAGCACTGTATAAAATAATTTCTTCATGAGCTTTCTATTCTAAAAATATAGTTATTGGCAAAGATAAGCTGAAAAGATTTTTTCTTTAATTTTCCGAACGAAAACTTAGTCCTAAATTTTAAAAATTAGGACTAAGTTTTTTGGGGAATTAGGAAGGTAATTTGGCGGCGTAAGCTCCTGGGGTGATGCCTTCAAATTTCTTAAAGGCGGTGAAAAAGGAATTTTTTGAGGAGAAGCCCGATTCTATGCCTAAAGCTTCGAGGGTATGTTTGCTTGTCCATTCTTTATCCATCAGCTTCTTGGCATAGTTCACGCGCCATTCATTGCAGCAATCATGGAAATGCCGCTTTTTCTCATTCTTGAAATAATAGGCAAGATGATGTATAGGTATCTGCGTGAGAATTGAAATATGAGCGATAGTGCATTTAGGATTTAAGAAAGGGCGTTGTTTGCGAACACACGAATCTACTTTTTTTTGTATGAGTTTTAGATAGCCCGCCTCTAGAATTGCATCATGTTTTTCAGGTTCAATAGCTATAATTTCAATTTCTGTAGGGTTTGCCAACACCCTAGAGGTTGAGTTGGGCAGTTGCGGCAACCCATATAAAATGGCAGGAAATAAAAAAGGAGATATCAACAAACCTGTAATGCCTATTGCTGAAAAGACTCGTAAGGTATGGAGTGTGTTGAATAGCCTGATGTCATTATGTTGGATGGATTCTATCAGCATTAAGGTATGACTACATAGCAAAATGAACAAACATAGCAGCAACATGACAATCCATTTAGTCATAAATTGCTGTCGCACGAAAACCGATTCTATTTTCTTTTGTTTTCGATAATGAAATAATAAAATAACCGACCAAAACAGGTAAGCCAAAATGAATAGAGAGCGGCTCAAAAAAACAATGAAAGCGGGGAAATTATGAAATTCGACGAACTGATGTGTCCACATATAGTTGGCATCTGCCACTATTTTTATAGCAATGTCCACTTTGTGTTCCCAAGGAGAAATAATATGCGTAAAAGACGCAATGAGGAAAAGCGCCATAGGAAGCAAATGCCAAATATCCCTTCGTTTTAGATGAAAATTATCCGTCAAAATACTCCGAACGTACCAAAACAACATAGGACCTATCAGAAAAGACAGAAACCCTAAATTTAAAAACACCACACTCACCAGAAACACCGATTTGGAATCCAACATAACATACTGCTGAAAACTACTGATGCTTATCAACAAAAAGAAAATTGCCAAATAATTGGCAGATGTGTTTTTTCTTACATTGAAAAGCAGCAATAGTACAGACAGAAACATACCTAATATGGATAATGCTAGCAACACTTCTTACATGTATTATAGTGTGAATTTATGAGTGGTTAATTTTCTGCAAAACTACAATAATATTATAAATCGCAAAGAAGAATTTTTTATTTTTTTTACTTCACTTTCGTGGATACTAAAAGTAAGCTACTTGAATCAATGCCTTAATGACCAGGAATGACCACCTAATGACAATAAATGACCCCCCAATGACAATTAATGACTATAAATGACCACCTAATGACTACAACTGACCTAACCCCCTAACAACTCCCTAGCCGTAACCATAGCAGCCTCAGTGATGTTGCTGCCACTCACCATTTCGGCGATGGCTTCTACCCTACCCTGCGCTTCGAGGGTTCTAATCTTCACGAAAGTGGACTGCTTATCGCTTACTTTATACACCTGAAAGTGTGTAGTGCCTTTGGCGGCAATTTGGGGCAGATGAGTGATGGCTATCACCTGCATACCTGTAGCCAACTTTTTCATTATCGAACCTGTTTGCGCAGCCACTTCGCCCGAAACGCCGGAATCTATCTCATCAAAAATAATGGTTGGCAAGAGTTTCTTTTCGGAAATCAGCGACTTAAAGGCCAACATCAAGCGCGACAATTCCCCACCCGACGCCACTTTATCTATGGCTTTCATCTCCGAACCTTTGTTAGCCGAAAAGGTGAAAACAATGTCGTCCAAACCATGCTCTTTCATCACTACAGAGCGATTATTTTCGGCTTTCACCCTCACATTGGGCATCCCCAACTTGATTAAAATCTGAACTGCTTTCTGTTCAATCTCTGCAAAAACCTTCTTACGCTTCTGCGAAAGCGTCTCTGCCGTAGCCAATAATTCCTTCTCCTTGATTTGTATAGCTTTTTCTACAGCTTTGATTTTAGCTTCCAAAGAAGCAATATCTTGTATCTTATTGTCCAAATCGGTGCGGATGTCCAAGAGTTCTTTCACCGTACTGACGCGATGTTTTTGCTGCAAGCGATACAGTTCGTTCAAACGCAAATTGATGTTCTCGCTGCGTTCGGGATTAAATAAGGTGCGCTCTTCAATGCGCTCCAACTCGGCAGTGATATCTTTCAACTCAATGTTGAGCGAATGGATGCGCTGCGCATTTTCTTCAAGTTCTTTATCAAAGGAAGCTAGTTGGGCTATTTGATTTTGGATAACTACAGTTTGTTGCAGGATGTTGTTCTCGGAATTATTCAAGGCATAGAGCGCTTTGTTGAGCGTTGATTTTATCAACTCCACATGATTCAGCAAATCGAGTTCTTGCTCCAAATCTGTCTGCTCATGCTCAATCAAATTAGCCGATTCGAGTTCGCTATATAAAAAGGTATAATAATCGTTATCAGCACTAGCTTTCGCTTCGGTATCCTTCAATTGCTGCAACGCTTTCTTTTGTTCCCTTATGTGAATGAATTCGCTCCTATAAGCCTTCACCTCATCTAAAATCCCTGCATAACTGTCAATCACATACAGTTGAAACTCTGTTTCATTTATTTGCAGCGTCTTGTGTTGCGAATGAATATCAATCAGCTTATCGCCCAATTCTTTTAACTGCGATACGTTGACGGGTGTATCATTGATAAATGCCCGCGACTTGCCTTCAGGATTAATCTCTCTTCGTATCAACAGGGTCGCATCAAAATCCAATTCATTTCTTTTGAAGAAATCCGAAAGATTGTAGTTAGTAATATCAAAACAAGCTTCGATGACGCACTTCTTTGTTTTATCGAGCAGCACATGGGCTTCGGCACGTTGACCAATGATAAGGGATAGAGCATCCAAAATGATTGATTTGCCTGCTCCTGTTTCGCCGGTGACGGTAGTAAATCCTGCTGAAAAGTCTATATCAAGCGCATCAATTAGAGCATAATTGCGGATTGAAAGATTTTTGAGCATAACGAAAGGAGATTACTTTGCGTTCAGAATTTTAGTATTGAAATCATTGGAATGTGCAGGCTCTATATCTTTCAACATATTCACCACACGTGGTCTGTCGGATATAGGTGCTTGCGAAAAAACATTGATAATCTCATCGCGTTTGGTATCCATAAAAACAGTAACCAAATACAGATTTGGAGTTTGTTTCGCTACATATTGCAGCTTTTCTATGCCGGTGGTTATGGCAGCTCTACCCTGCATCATATCGTCTTTCAACACGTCAAAACCCTTCAAGTGGTAATAATACATACATTCTCGTATGCCGCCGTAGGAATCGTTTAATAAGTTCTCAACTAACCAATAGCGATTCTTCTTACTTTCAAAAGACTTCCAACCTTTTTCGCCACCATTCTGCGATAGATTCACCAAGGTCTGAGCCTTGGTATAAAACTGCGATCCCCCTTTAAGCGAAAACGAATCGAAATCCATGCCTATGATGATATAGGCATAATACCCCAAAACGGCAGTCAGATTGGAGTAGATGTTGTTATCATCATACTCCAAAGCTTGTTTTTGAATATATTTAAAAGAAAGGTCTTTGTCAATCAAATTAATCAAGGGTGAGAAATAAGAAGTACCAAACACCGGACGACGCGATTGCACCTGAATAGTTCCTTTAAATTCTTGATCCGAAACGCGCTCGGTGATATTGATAAATATATTACAATCAATTTTTTCTTCTGTACTATAAGTATAATTGGTCCATTTACGAGTATTCATAAACTCCTTAATAGCAGTTTGCAAATCCTCATACACCGATTTATCGCTTCCGCTGATTTGAGTAGAATTAACCGTTACAGTACACAACAACTCCTGTGCATGCGTATTTACAGCAGCAACAAGAATAACAATTAATACATAGAATACTTTTTTCATATCTTATTTTTTATAAGTAGCAATAATTTCATTGACGATATCAACGGCTACTTTGCTCTTTGGTTTCAAGTCAAAAACTTTCAAAGAGAAGTGTTTGTTGATTATGGTGATTTTATTTGTAAGGTGCTTAAATCCGGCACCTTTATCTCGCAAAGAATTAAGAACGATGAAATCGAGGTTTTTATTTTTCACTTTCAATTTAGCATTATTCAATTCGTTGTCAGTTTCCAAAGCGAAACCTACTAGCATTTGGTCGTTACGTTTCTTTTTACCCAATTCTTCAAGAATATCAGGTGTCTTGACCAATTTAATAGAGATTTTATCGGGTTGTTTTTTTATTTTCTTTGCAGAAATATCTTCAGACATATAGTCGGCAACCGCAGCAGCCATAATCGTGATATCATTATGTTCGAAATGCTCTAAGCAGACAGTTCTCATTTGATTTGCAGTAACCACATTAATGCGATTTACAGTGGGCATTGCGATAGATAAATTGACGGGACCTGCTATCAGCGTTACATGAGCACCTCGTTCCGCACAGATGCGTGCCATTTCAAATCCCATCAAACCCGACGAATGATTGGTGATGAAACGAACGGGGTCAATGCTTTCCTGTGTGGGACCTGCGGTGATTAGAATCTTTCTATTTTTTAAATCTTGCCCCCTATTTACGTATTCCAAGAGTGCTCCAACAATTTTTTCAGGCTCTTCCATCCTTCCGTCGCCAACGGTGCCACAAGCTAAATCACCATAAGCAGGTGCCATGAACGAAATTCCATTTGATTCTAGATATTTGATATTTTTTTGAACAGGAAAACTGTTATACATCCCTGTATTCATGGCAGGAGCAATAAAAACTTTTTTGGTGAAAGCCAACAGCAAGGTGGAAAGAACATCGTCGGCAATACCATTGGCATATTTTCCAATGATATTAGCACTTGCCGGAGCAATCAGCAGCACATCACCCCATTCTGCCATGCTGATATGTTCGGTGGAATAATCATTATCTTTATCGAAAACATCGTAATACAACTTGTTTTTCGATAGGGTTTCTAAGGTCATCTTAGTAACAAACTCCAAGGCGTTTTTTGTAGCTACTATCTTCACCTCCGCCCCTTCTTTAATCAAAGAACGAATCAGTATGGGTATTTTGTAGGCTGCAATACTCCCTGTAATTCCAATAATGATTTTTTTGCCTTTAAGCATACCCAAATATTAAAAGTCTGTAGGGTTTTCTTTTGCCGGATTGTGAAAATATAATTTCCCTGTGAGATATTCTTGAATCGCCATCAAAGTAGATTTTGGTAAGCGTTCGTAATATTTTGCGATTTCAATCTGTTCGCGATTTTCAAAGATTTCTTCTAAATTGTCGGCAGGGATTCCAAATTCTTCTGTTTTCGATGTCAACTCTTCTTTCAACTCCGTCGAGATTTTGTTGGCACGATTCGACAAGATCACCAATGTTTCATAAATGTTTCCGGTCCCCTTTCGGAAATCACTTATGTTTCTAGTAATGGCAAGTGTCCCTGTCTTAATTTTCTTATTATCCATGATGGCGGCTTTAGTTGTTTTCATTTAAATTTTACTTGGTTTTTTTGATTCGATAATTTGTTTTTGTTTGTCAGATATCTTGGTTAATTCTTTTTCAACATTTTTCATTATATTCTTTGCATCCTTCTCAAAGGTTGTTTGTGGATAGGCAGCAAACAAAGAGCTATACGCATCTTTAGCATTCATCAATCGTTCATTCTTTTTCGTTTCAATACTATTCATTGCATAATAATAATTCGAAACTAGGATATAATAATACGCATCCTCTTTGTATTTGGTATCGGGAAAATCCTTTAGCAAGTTCTTAAATGCAATGGAAGCCGATTGATAGTTTTCGATCTTATAATACAGTTTCGCCGTTTCATAGGATTTTCTTTCAAGTTTTTCTCTCAATTCATCTATCAGCTCATTGCACTTATCTATACGCTTACTTTTCGGATAGGCATTTATAAAAAGCTGAAACTGTTTAATCGCATCCACAGAAATTGTTTGATCGAGACTATATTTCGGTGTAAACATATACTGACAATAGGCTGACATATACTGACATTCTTCTGCGTACTTACTCGTGGGGAAAGTTGAAGTGAATTTTGTAAAATAATATCCTGATTGCAGAAAATCGCCTTCACCAAAATAACAATAGGCAAAGTAATAATTGATTTTCTCAGAAGTATCTGTTCCTCTATAGTAAATCAGCAATTCATCAAACAAAGTCATAGCACGATGAAAGTCATCTTTCTCATATAAAGCTACAGCAGTTGCATACTTTTGATTGATATTCGTACCTTTTAGAACCTTGCGATATTCGCTACAAGAATACATCAAAATCCCTGATAACAGGGCTAAAATAACTACTATGACTCGGGTATTTTTAAACATGTTGCAAAATTAGTGTTTTTTTGATTATAAATAACTATTTTCAACAAATATTATTGCTCAGAAGTCATTCTTGAAGGATAAATATACTATTCTTTTCTAGTGATAAATTAATAATCCATGTAATCTTGAAACACACATTGCATGTAGGATTTAGCCTGTTTTTCCAAAATAGATTGTGTGATGTGTGTGGTTGAATCTATTCGTAACAAGCCTGTGCTATTGCTTCGCACATCAAAGAGATAAGTCGCTCCGGGCACAACCAACCCAAAAGCATTGTAATAATCATAAAAAGCAAATTGAGAACAATCGGGTTGTAACAAATCTTTACTCCACACAAACTCCTCATGCTTCAATCCCATCTGACCGAGTAGTGTAGCAGCCAAATCCACTTGCGAACCAATATTCTCTACCTTTTTCCCTTTAAATTCATCTTTAATAACATTGCCCGCCATCAAGAAAACTATTTTATGATACTCGGGCGTACAAAAATCATAATTGGGATAGGAACTATGTCCATGGTCTGATATCAAAATAAAGAGCGTATTGTCATACCAAGCTTGTTTCTGTGCTTCAACAAAAAAGTTTCGCAGGCAATTGTCCGAATAATAGGCTGAGTTCACATACTTTGTTTCAAATTGGGTCCAATGTATCTTTTCTTGCATATCAAAATCATAAGGTGAATGAGTGCTCATGGTGAAGATGGAAGAAAAGAAAGGTTGTTTTTGCATACCGAGTTCATTCATGAAATATGGGAAGGTATATTCATCATGAATTCCAAGTTTGCCATGCGGAAGTGAAGAGGGGAAATTATTGCCCTCAACGATTTTATCCATTTCGTTAAAAGATAAATAGCTTTTTATGTTTCCATAAATTAGTTGTCCACCAAAATAATACGAAGAGTAATATCCCTGCGCTTTTATTTTCTTATTTAGGCTAGGCAGTTTGCTGTATTTCTCAGGTTCCTGCGCAATGGTGGTGATAGTTTGGGCGGGAAAGCCACTAAAAATGGCTGCCATCCCCTCTTGCGAACGTGTTCCGCTTGAATAGATATTCGTAAACATCAATCCATTTTTCTCCAATTCGTGAAAGAATGGCGTGATTTCCTTGTCCCCTTGGCTCTCTACAAGCGATGCAGACCATCCCTCCAAAATAAACATTACGATGTTCGGACGCTGCGTCTTTACTACAAGTGTGGTGCTGTCGTTTTTAACATTGAAGAGTTCTTTCACGGTTCGCCTTGAATCCTTCAAATCATAATATTGATAAGGATTTTTACCCAACAAATCGTAATTTTGTCCAATACTACTTATAATATTCCATCCTGAATTCACAGAGGTGAGGTTCAATATGTCATGGTTTGAATAATAGGATTGGCTTTGGTTGATGGGGATTTGATGGAAACCTCCGCGCATCCCCAAAAATAGCAGGGCAGGCATCAGAATAACATAAGCTCCTGCAAAAATATAATTCCGCTTATGTATCACAATTTTCTGAAAGACAAACTTCAAATACAGCCAAAAATACATAACAACTTGTATCAAGAAAAATAATATAAATACTATTAACTGCCATGTTGGTGCGGTAGATAATATCTCGGAGGGGTGCATAATATACAACAAGGCTTTGTAATGCAATTTGGTTTTCCATTCGTCATACACTGCAATTTCGGTTGTTGTTATCATCAGAATAACGAGCAGCATCAGCAATACATAAATTTTATGAACGATGTCGAGTATCTTATGCGTAAAGAAATTCTGAATAAATAAAATTAAAAATGGAAACCACATCAGATAACAAATGGTGGACTGATCCAAAGGAAAGGAATACCAAAAAACGCCTAGAACATTCCAAAAGGAAATTCCTGTTAGATATTTCAAATTAAAAAGCAAAAAAACAATGCGATTGCAGTCGAAAAACAGTAACCAAAACAGCATTTGTTTGAAAAAAGATATAATAATTTGCTTAGGCAAAATTGTCATTTTTAATATTTGTGCAAAAGTATTATTTATCTTCATACAAATAAAATATTTTCATGTCAAAAATAATTAGTAATTTTATACCCTCAAATTATTAATCATAAAAACAGGTACCATGAAAAAAATTAGATTACTCTTTTTACCCCTCATTCTACTCGCATTAGCACAAAGCAGCTTGGCGCAAATCAGTAGCAAAATCACACAAATTGCGACAGTTAAAAATCAATCAGGTTGGGTTGAATTCAAATCAAATCTCACGATTGACCCTGCAACAATCTTCACTACACAGAAAGAATTGTTCGGGTTGAATACTGCCGATATGATGAAAGTTTATCGTTCGGAAAGCGATAAAATTGGTTATACACATTATCGTTACCAACAATTTTATCAAAATATCCCTATTGAAGGTGCCGAATATCTAATTCACAGCATCGGCAACAAGTCAATTAGTGGCAATGGTAACATTATTTCGGGCATCACGAAAGATATTACGCCTGCTATTTCGGCTCAAAGCGCCATCAGCAAAGCAATCAAATATGTGAATGCTGCGAAATATATGTGGGAAATTCCTGCCAACGAACAATTCATCAAAATGGCAAAGAAAGATGCTTCGGCAAGCTATTATCCAAAAGCAACTTTAGTTTTGATAGATAAAAAGTTCGGCAAAAATGCCGCTAACTATGTATTGGCTTATAAAGTGGATGTTTATGCTGCTTCACCTGTTTCCTATAGAAACATTTATGTGAATGCAAAAACAGGCGAAATTTATCACACGATGAATTTGCTTCGCGATACGGACGTACCGGGCACTGCCACGACCAAATACAGTGGTGTGCAACCCATCACAACAGATTCAACGGCTCCGGGAGCTTACCGATTGAGAGAAACAGATCGCTGCGGCATCGAAACCTATAATATGTTAGCTGGAACGGATTATGGCGTTGCTGTTGATTTTACTGATACGGACAATAATTGGAACAACGTGAACGCTCAGCAAGACGAAGTGGCTACTGATGCACATTTCGGAGCTGAAAAAACATACGATTATTATCTGGAGAAATTCGGCAGACAAAGTTATGACAACCTCAACTCGCCTTTATTAAGCTATGTACATTATGATGTTGACTACGCCAATGCATATTGGGACGGACTGCGCATGACATACGGTGATGGCGACGGAACAACCAACGGACCTTTGACTTCTTTGGATGTGTGCGGTCATGAAATCACACACGGTGTTACGGAACATTCTTGCAATCTTGTGTATCAAGATGAACCCGGCGGATTGAACGAAGCTTTCAGCGATATCTTCGGAGCTGCTATTGAATTTTACGCTTCGCCCGCTACAGGAGATTGGTTTGTTGGTGAAGATTTCGATTTGACAGGCGGTCATGGATTCCGCAACATGTCGAATCCTGCCGAATTTCAACAGCCTGATACCTATTTGGGAACCTATTGGTATGTGGGCGTGATGGACAATGGCGGTGTTCACACCAACAGCGGTGTAGCAAACTATTGGTTCTATCTGTTATCGGATGGCGGCAGCGGCACCAACGATATCGGCAGTGTTTATACTGTGGCAGGTATTGGCATTGACAAAGCTGCTCAGATTGCCTATCGCACCTTGACGAATTATTTGACAAGCACTTCCAATTATGTTGACACTCGTGTAGCTTCACTCCAAGCAGCTATTGACTTATATGGTCCTTGCTCCAACGAAGCGATACAAACCGCCAATGCTTGGTTTGCTGTTGGTGTGGGACAAGCGGTTGCCGACAATGACGTGTATATTGCCGCCGTGTTAACCCCAAAAACAGATTGTGGCTTGACTTCAGAAATCGTTAGCGTGCGTATGATTTATAACGGATGCAACACCCCCATAAATGCAGGACAGACCATACATTTCTTTTATAAAGCGGATGGCGGCACCACAGTGGCTGACAGCTTGACTTTGGCAGCAAACCTCAACGGTGGCGACACCATTGACTTTTCATTTGCAACACCCACCGATGTGCATTTGTTAGGAAACCATACCATAGATTGTTGGGTAAATTATGCCGGCGACACGGTGGCTACCAACGACACCTTGGCTACCTATACTTTTACTAATAGACTCTATCAAAACAGCGATGTAGGCGTTTCGGCTATTGTGGCTCCCGTTTCGGAATGTCACATGGCGAATATCGAAAATGTTACCGTCGCGGTGAAATTCTATGGCTGCGAATTTCTGGCTGCCGGAAGTAAAATTCCTTTGGCATATACCGTCAACGGTGGTGCTGCTGTGATTGATACCCTTGTCACCCCTTATGACATGACGCCCGATTCGGTGTTTTTACATACCTTCGCCACCCCCGCCAATCTATCAAATGTGGGAACCTATACTTTCACAGCACGGACAAATTTCGGCATTGACAGCTTGCATACCAATGATGCTTTCAACGGTTATCTCGTAAAAAATCCATTTGCATTGAGAGATACTATCATCACATTTGAAGAAGCCAACACAGCGAATAATTTCTTGGTAACAACAGGCGTTTATGCGCATGCTATGGTTTCTACGGCTGCTCACAACACGGGGGCTAAAGGTTTTCAGATGACCGGTGGCAATGTGATTTCCTATATGGCACAATTGGAATTTCCCGATGGCAACAACAACTGGACTATCAACGACTTTTTGTCGGCTAAGATTAAATTTTGTGTGGATGCTACCTCTTGGACCACTGCCACGATGCGTTTCGACCTGAAACAAACCTATGGACAGGTGGCTTATGAAATGTATTTAGGCGCAGGCAATGATTACACCCAAGCGAGCAATTGCCGCGTGTTGGTGAACGATGTCATCCCCGTGAGTCCTACCTATAACCCCACCACAGGCAACACCGACCCGTTTGAAACCAAATTTATCAGCTTAGATGCTTACGCAGGCACCAAATTTACGGTGACCATCGAAACTCGTAATATCAGTAAAGACACTAACTATATCGTATTACTCGTGATGGACAATGCCTACGTGGACAATGTGAAGTTTATGAAGAACTCCGACATTGGCATTGACGAAAGCAATTTGAAGGATAATATAAAGGTATATCCTAACCCTGTTACGGATCAACTGAACGTGAATTTCTTTGCCAACTCGGCACAACAAATCAAGGTGGAAGTGCTCGACCTGCAAGGCAAAATGATACAACAACGCCAATCAGATGCCGCCATCGGACAAAATAGCTACCAATTCGACATGAGCAACGACCCGTCAGGTATCTATTTTATCAGAATAACGATGGATAAGGGAGTGTATAATAATAAGGTCGTGAAACAATAAGATCCAAATACCAAATTCCAAATACCAAATACCAAGAAACCAAGGATTAGATATTAAATCTTAAATCAAAAATCTAAAATCTCACTTCGGTCGTATGAGACTCCAAGTTGAGTTAAAGAAATCCTGAATCATTTGGGGAGGCATGTTTTTCGTGTCTCCCCATTTTATTTCGTAGGTTTTGTTGTTGATGTCGCAGCGGATATAGGAGGTGATGTTGCCCGGATGCGAGAAATTCATCTTCGCGATGTTCAATTTCTCTAAGCCTTGGAAGATAGCTTTGATTTGGTCTTTGCCCAATTGGATGAAATGTGTAGGTTCTTGTTTGTTGCTGATGTTAAGCACTTCGCCGGTGCTTTTCACTAGATATTCATCATATTTTCCGGTGAATCCGCCCCCTTTGCCGATGCAAAAAGAGCGTTCGGGGGCAATGGTTTTGCACGAAACCATCAACAGTAGTGCAGCCCATAAGAGCGATATATATTTTTTCATAAATAAAACGTATAAATATTTCTGTTCAAAATTAGATAAATTTTCGGATATGGAAGGAAAAATCACCACATAGACATATAGACACATAGGGAATTTTAGATTTGAGATTTGAGATTTGGAACATTGTTTTTACCACATAGACACATAGAGCATATAGATAAATCTGAGGTCACTATAGAAACGCTGGTGGATGGTGAAAGTCATTCGTGGGATATCAAAAGTCATTCGTGGATGTTTTTTTTGTTTTGGCAGGTCGTTTATCGGAATTCGTGGGTTGTAAATCCTCATTCGTGGGTTGTCAATCATTATTCGTGGATTGTAAATTCTTATTCGTAGGATGTAAATCCTTATTCGTTGAATGTAAATCCTTATTCGTTGAATGTAAATCCTTATTCGTAGGATGTAAATCCTTATTCGTAGGATGTAAATCCTTATTCGTGGGATGTAAATCGGCATTCGTGATGGTGAAAAAAGCATTTTTATTGTGTAATAAAATATTTCCAATCGCAACAATTTGCTTATTATTAGACTATTAAAATATAAAGAAGAAGAAGATTGTAATTTGAGTTCGCTTTTTGCTGAATTTGACAAAGTGTGATAAGAAAGTTTTTCATGCTTCGTTGAATTTGACAAAGCGTAGAAATAAAGTTTTTCATGTTTCGTTGAATTTGACAATGAGTGAAAAAAAAAGTTTTTGCTGCTTTGCTAAATTTGACTAGTAGTGGTAAAAAAGTTTTTCATGTCTTGCTGAATTTGACAATGAGTGGTAAAAAGGTTTTTCATGCCTTGCTAGATTTAACAATGAATGGTAAAAATGTATTTTATGCTTTGCTGAATTTGACAAGGTATAGAAAAAAAGTTTTTCATGCTTTGCTGAATTTAACAGAAAATCGAATCCTGCGTTTAGCCCCCATTACAGAGTGGTCAGAATAAAATCAGTATCTTGCAAAAAAAATATTTATGAATATCTAAAAATATGTATCTTTGTAAAAATATTTGATTCACTATGGCAAGCCTAGCAATTGGAGCTTGACGTAAAAGTTACAATAATAATTGAGGCTATCGCGCTACAGAATTGTTGGCGGCAATAGTGCATCGATAAAAGACAGAAAATAATTAATTAAACATAAAAACCTATATTATGCCACTAATACCCATCTTTGGAATTCTCATCGTGATACTTTTTTCAGGACTTCGTATTGCACAAGAATATCAACGTTCAATAGTTTTCAGGCTTGGACGTTTTAAATCCATAAAAGGACCCGGACTTTATTGGATTATCCCATTTATTGAAACTCAGCAACGGGTGGATATAAGAACAAAAACCGTTGACCTCGAGCAACAAGAAACTATTACGAAAGATAGTGTGACTATTAAAGTGAATGCTGTGTTATGGTTTAAAATAACAAATCCTGAAGATGCAATTATAAAAGTGGCGGATTATAATAAAGCTGTTTATCAGTTTTCGGTAACTGCACTGCGAAATATTATTGGACAGCATACGCTTGACGAAGTTTTGCGAGAAAGAGAGCAAATCAACGGAACACTTCAAAGCATTGTTGACACTGCAACAGAACCATGGGGCATCAAAATTGAAATGGTTGAAATGAAAGATGTGGAAATTCCGGAAGCCATGCAAAGAGCCATGGCTCGTGAAGCAGAAGCCATTAGAGAAAAGAGAGCTAGGATTGTTAAAGCGGAGGCGGAATTAGAAGCTTCAATAAAATTGACGCAAGGTGCAAAAGAAATGGAAGGTAGTCCGATTGCATTAGAGCTAAGACGTATGCAAATGTTATCTGAGATTGGAATTGATAATAATACGACTACCATAATTCTTGTTCCTTCAGAATTTGCAAATGCGGCAAAGAGTTTTACCGAACTTGTTTCTAAGAAAAAGGATGCTGAATAACTTGTGCTGCCAACATAATTCATTGGCAACTGGGGGAACTCACTCTGATGAGGTAATGCCTAAGTTGAAGATATTCATTTAGGCTTTGGTTAAAACATAGTATAATAAAGAACTTGTGCATAATTTGCGATTGCACACCTCCTCCTAATCAACATAATCAACCAAAACAATCCATTTTCAAAAGATACCATGACCGAGCATATAAAACTTTCGGAACTTCTCGACCAAATTCAAGACACTATACAATCGCGTTTTGATGGGGAAGTGTATTGGGTGGATGCTCAAATCACGAATGTGAAAAAATATGAGTCAACCCGGCGCTGCTACTTTACTTTAGAAGAATATGAAAACGGAACCAAGACAGCGGAAGCCCGAGGCGTTTTTTGGGCAAACTATTACGGTCAGATAGAAAACTTTGAACAAGTTACCAAACAAATCTTTCGCGACGGCATCAAAATTATCTGTCAAGTAAAAGTCAGATATCATAAAGTTTACGGATTGAATTTTGATGTCATGAAGATAGATGTGGCGCATTCCATCGGGACTTTAGAGTTGGAAAGACAACAGACGCTTGAACGCCTATTGAAGGAAAACCCCAAAACGATACAGTTGTTCGACGGCGTTTACAAAACATTCAACAACCGCTTGCCCATTCCGCTTGTTATTAAAAGAATCGCTTTAATAACAGCACCAAACTCCGACGGACAACGGGATTTTCAGCAAGAAACAAAACAGAACAAACATCAATACACGTTTTCGGTAAGTGAGTTTCTCACCACGATTCAAGGCGACAATGCCCACAAACTTATTTTGGAACAACTCAAACTGATTGAAATGAGCCAAGAACATTTTGATGTAGTGGCTATTGTTCGTGGCGGTGGTTCTCAAACAGATTTCAAACCCTTTGATGATTATGAACTTGCCAATTGTGTCGCTAACTTCCCGATTCCTATCTTCACAGGCATCGGTCACGACAGAAACCAAAGCATCGTTGACCTCATGGCAAGAGAACAAAAAACACCCACAAAAGTGGCGTCCCTTTTTGTTGAACGTAACTTTGAATTTGAGAACAAACTCATTGACTTGAAAACACATCTTTTTGATTTAGTCAATAAACAACTTGAGAACGCAAAAGAAAAACTGAATAATGCGAAACGCATCGTCAGACTCTCAAGTCCTCAAGCCATCCTCGACAGAGGTTTTGCCATCATCACCATCAACAACAAAATAGTTACTGACCCCAAAGACATAAAAGAAAACTCAGAGTTGCAAACGCTGTTAAGAAACGAAACAATTTATAGCACCGTAATAAAAAAGACAAACAATGAAAAAGGAAACGACCTATAGCGAAGCATTTTCGCAGCTTGAAGAACTTGTTGACCAATTGGATGACGGCAACATTCAATTGGAAGAACTTGCCACGAAAGTAAAACAAGCACACGAATTAATCGTCATCTGCGAAAGCAAACTTCGGAATATCGAAGGGGATATTAAAGATGTTACGAAACCCGATAATGTGTAAGGACATGCCATGGCATGTCCCTACGATTCAAATTTAATAACAGCTTTGTAACTTTTTGAAACTTGTAGCGTCATATAAGCAAACAAAAAACAAAACATTCATGAAAAGAATCACACTTGCGCTCATCACCCTCTCGCTATTTTTGACGACAACAGCATTTTCTCAAGACAAAATTCAAATTACAGGACAGATAAAAGACAATCAAACAAAAGATAATTTGGAGTTTTGTAACGTCAGCGTTATCAACCAAAAAGATAGCCTCATCACCATTGCCGCAACCAACCAAAATGGCTTTTTCACCTTATCACTTGATGGTGGAGCCTATCGGATTATCATCAGTATGATAGGTTACAAAACTGATACCACGAAATTGTTTGGAGTGTCGCAAGACAAGTTTATAGGCGTTTTTCAGTTGAAACCCACTGTTGTCAATCTTTCTGAGGTTTCTGTTTCTGAAAGTTCCAAGGAAATCAAAACCGACAGAGACGTGCAAATCGTTACCGAAAAGATGAAATATGGTGCCACCAACACTCAGGATGTATTGGATAAAGTATCGGGTGTGGATATAGATAGATACAGCAACACCCTCAAAGTGGATAATGATGCCAAGGTGATTATCTTGGTGGATGGCATTGAAAAAGACCAACAATATATTAAGAACTTGTCGCCCGACCGTTTAAAAAAGATTGAAGTGATACGCGACCCAGGTGGCAGATATGCTTTGGAAGGCTATTCAGCAGTCATCAATATCATCTTGAAAAAAGATTATCAGGGCACTGAAATCTATGTTGACGACGAATTCCTTGCTGATCCCGATGCCATCAAAACAGAATATATTCCTGTATCAAACAGTATTTCGGCAACTATCAATTATGTGTATAACAAAGTGAATGTGTATGCAAAATATAACAACAATATCGCCAAATTCAACTTCAATACTATAGATAAAAAGGAATATTACAACGGATTGGTGATTGAGCGCAATGCGATTTCCAACACCGATTATAACACCAAATTCAAGCAGCTTTACCATAACTACACCCTCGGAACCGATTATTACATCAATCCGAAACACACCTTGAGTTTCGAGACCAATTTATCTATGCAGCCCAAGAAACAAAATGGAAGCAATGAATTGTATAATGTGGTGAGCAGTTTGAATGACAACATCCTTTCGAGCGACACATCCTTGACCCAAAATAGATCAAATAATACCAACTTTTATGCGTCTTTGTTCTATGAAGGAAACCTAGACGACAAGAATGTTATCAACTCCAATTTCACATTTTCGAATTACAACAACTCCTATACCAATGAGTTCTCGCAACATGCTTATAGTTTAATTGAATCGGGCAACGATCATAAGAACGCCACGAAATTCTATCTTGAATATACACATACCTTCAAAAACAAATCTTCCTTACAAGTGGGTTATGGCAATACATGGGAAGGACTCAACAGCAATTTTACTACTGACTCCACAAGTAAATTCACATATACTGACGTTCGCCATAAGCTGTATTCCTACTACAATTGGCAAATTGCGAAACGTTTGGGCATTAAAATTGGAATTGCAGGCGAAACAAGCAACCCCAATTCAGATGGATTTAAACGTTCCTATTTCATCCTTCAACCCTATCTTGATGTAAAGATTGAAGCCTCAAAGAATTTGGTTTTCAAAGCGAAATACAGGTCAGCCACTGCCTATCCCGACATAAGTCAAACCAATCCTTATGTTACCTTTGTGGATATGCAAAGCGTAAGAACAGGTAATCCGAGCCTGAAACCCGAATTGGTGAACAAAGTTTCGCTGCAAACCACCATCATGCAAGGCTTGATAACCATTGAACCCTATTACCATTTCTCCAATAATTATATTTCTGAAGTGGGGACATTTCGCTCAGATAGTATCATTGAATATTCGACGAACAATGCAGGCAAATACAGGAATTGCGGTGTGGAGGGAAGCGTAACAATTCCATTCGGTAAGAATCTTTTTCTACAAACGAGTGTTGATTTGTATTTCAGCAGGATAAGGTATCTTGATAAAACCAACAAAATAAACGATTGGTCAACAAGCACTCAATTGATTTATCAAAATATAAAATCTAAGACGATGTTGGGAATGCAATATCAGAAAGCTAACCAAAAGTATATTACCGCACAAGGGTATAGATCAGGAAACAATGATTTTTGGGTAGTGTTTGTGCGTCAACCATTTTTCAAAGACAGACTTGCGGTGCAATTTGTTTACATCACTCCCATCACTTTAGGAGTAAGTTATAAACAAGAGAATTATATTAAAACAGATTATTATTCAGAGAGCAGATATAATCATATTGATATTTTGAAAAACATTATGATACTCGAACTTTCTTATCGGTTCAACAAAGGAAAATCCGTAAATAAAAAAGAAAAAGAGATAGAAAAGATTAACGAAAAGGGTAATAAAGGGTTGTTCTAAAAAAGATAGTAGGATGGCATAGCATCTCTAATGCTGATCTTAATACTCCCCCCAACTACATATAGTTTAAACAATTAACCCCCCAATAAGTTCTTTAACAGCCCTTATACGATGATTGTCGCAATATGCATCCAATTGATGAACTATCTTTTCGCTGATGGCAGGATCAATAAAGTTGGCAGTTCCCACTTGAATGGCGGTGGCTCCTGCTAAAAGGAATTCGACAGCATCAGTAAAATTCATGATGCCACCCAATCCAATTACGGGGATTTTAACCGCCTGACTTACTTGCCACACCATGCGCAAAGCAATGGGTTTTACACAAGGACCCGAAAGTCCACCCGTGATGGTTGAAAGAATAGGGCGACGAGATTCGGCATCAATAGCCATACCTAACACTGTATTGATGAGCGACACACTATCGGCTCCTTCGTCTTCAACGGCTTTAGCAATTTCGGATATACTCGTAACGTTAGGCGATAATTTTACGATAAGCGTTTTATGGTATGCCGCCCTAACTGCCTTGGTAACTTCGGTTGCCGAAGCACAAGAAGTGCCAAAAGCCATACCGCCTTGTTTCACATTGGGGCACGAAATATTGAGTTCGATGGCAGGAATATGCTCCAAATCGTTGAGCTTTTCGACCACGGTGACGTAATCTTCAAGTTTGGAGCCCGAAACATTGACGATGATATGAGTGTTATAATGCTTGATGTTAGGATAAATATCGTTGATAAAAGCATCAACTCCTTTGTTTTGAAGTCCGACAGCATTCAACATACCCGCAGGGGTTTCAGCCATGCGGGGATAAGCATTCCCTTGGCGAGCTTCCAATGTGGTACCTTTCACAATGATGCCACCTAAGCTGTCGATGTTAAGAAAGTCTTCGAATTCGGGACCATAACCAAAGGTTCCTGATGCCGTAAGAACAGGGTTCTTAAATTCGAGAGCCCCGATTTTTACTTTTAAATCTGCCATTTTAGTTGATTTATATTAAACACAGGACCTTCGGTGCAAACACATTTGTTGCCTTTGTCGGTTTCGGCAACGCAACACAAACAAGCACCTATGCCACATGCCATGGTATTTTCGAGAGACACTTCGCAATCCACCTGTTGTTGTTTGGCAATAGCAGCAAACACTTTCATCATGGGTAAAGGTCCACAACAATACAAACGCTGAAAACTACTCAATTTCTTCATGATGGAATTGTTGGTGATGAATCCTTTTTCACCCATAGAACCATCATCTGTGGAGATAAATACATCGCCATATTTCTTAAACTCTTTCGCTTCCAAAATATCAATCATCGTTCTTCCCCCTAACAAAATAGTCGCTTTTATGTGTTTCTGATGAAGATGACGAGCCAAATAAAGCATGGGTGCAATGCCACAGCCACCCCCTGCTAAGATCACATTGGTAACGCCATCCATGTTAAACGTATTGCCTAAAGGATAAACCAAATTGACAGTTTCGTTTACTTTTAGCGTGGACAGGGTTTGTGTGCCTTGCCCAACAATTTTCACCAGCATATAAAGCACATTCTTGGCATAATCCACATCATGAATAGAAATGGGACGGCGCAGAAAAACATTGGGGTTGTTGTCAACTTTTATTTCGGCAAATTGCCCGGGCAACATCTCGGGAAGTGCATTTGAAGATGTCAAACCTAAAATAAAATAATCATCGCTGAGTCGTCGGTTTGAGCAGACAGTTAAATCATTAATGTATTTTTTCATCGTTTTTATGTAAAAAAAAAGTCCGTAAACGGACCTTCAATCTATTATTCAGTTTCCTTTTTTGCTTTTACGGTTTTCTTTGGAGTGACTGATTTGGGCTTATCCTCCGATTTTTTAACCTTCTTCGGTTTATCTTTTACAATTTCGTCTTTCACTACAGCCCCATCTTCAACAACTTCTTCCGCTTCTGTGAAATCAAGCATGTTATTTTCTTGAAGTTGATTATACCAGTAAAAAACTTTTTTTATGTCGGAAGTATAAACTTGTTCTTTATCATAAGACGGCAGCACTTGCTCGAAATAGGCACGAATTTTTTTATCATCCTCTTTATGACTAATAGCTTTACCCCCATTTTCCTTTTCAGCAATTAATTTAAAGACCTTGATCAAAGGAACATCATCTTCAATGGCATAGATACTAATATCCTTCATCTTACTAATTTTATCAGAAGGATAAATCGGAATTCTTTTTTTATCAATGAGCGATTCAACGATCATTCCTGTTTTGATAGTAGAAATTATTTTGTACAAACCGGGCTTGCCAGTAACGGACAGTATCTCTTTTAAATCCATAATAGTTTTTGTTTTTTTGCAAAATTAAATATTATTCTTCACAATGCGTAAAAAAACTGAATAATTCATTTGTTAATGAAAAATTGGTGGGTGAATAAATTTCATTACATTTGTGGTATCATTCAAAATTTATGACAAACAATCTACAAGAAAAACTATTTGCACTGTTTCACAAACATTATGTTGCCTATCCGCAGGAGATGACAGAATTGGCTGCATCGGGCTCTAACCGTAAGTATTACAGACTTCGACTTGGCGACAAAACTACTATTGCAGCCTTTAATAATGACGAAAAAGAGAATCAGGCTTTCGTAAGTTTCACGCAGCAATTCGCAAAGGCAGGCTTGCCTGTTCCTATTATTTTAGAAGAAAATTTAGCAGAAGACATTTATTTAATCAATGATTTGGGCGATGAAACTTTGTTTTCTTATTTGGAAACGCATAGGCAAGAGGGATTTTCGGAGAAACAAATGGACTTATATAAAAATGTCTTGGGAGATTTGTTGCGTTTTCAATTTGACACCTTAAACACCTTTGATTACACAGCTTGTTATCCGCGAGAAAGTTTTGATAAGCAATCTATGATGTGGGATTTGAATTATTTTAAATATTACTTTCTGAAGCTTGCAGGCATTCATTTCGATGAGCAAAAATTGGAAGATGATTTTATCACTTTTTCTGATTATCTATTACAAACGGATTGCAATTATTTTCTATATCGGGATTTTCAATCACGAAACATCATGATTCATGAAAATAAGTTGTATTATATAGATTATCAGGGAGGAAGGAAGGGTGCATTGCAGTATGATGTTTCTTCATT
Source organism: uncultured bacterium (assembly GCA_903862465.1). Classification (GTDB taxonomy): domain Bacteria; phylum Bacteroidota; class Bacteroidia; order Bacteroidales; family CAIWKO01; genus CAIWKO01. The sequence goes on from CAIOYH010000124.1 coordinate 46,637, forward strand.
GCTCTACGATGCGAAAGCAGATATCCCGCAGGAAACACGTGAAAAATTGCTTGATTATTATATAGATTTATTACAGCAAAAAACCCGAATCAATGCGGAAGATTTCCGAAAGTACTATTATGGCTACGTGTTAATACGGATTATGCAAGCCATGGGAACTTATGGATTTAGAGGGTTCTATGAAAACAAAACGCATTTCTTGAAAAGTATTCCCTTTGCAGTAGCTAATTTGAAGTGGATAGTGCAACATAGTGAATTACCTGTGGAACTTCCAACATTGAAGGATGTTTTTTATCAAATTATATCTTCTGAAAAGCTTAAAAAATTCGACACGGTTACCGCAGAAACCATTACTGTTTTTGTAAACAGTTTCTCTTTCAAGAAAGGATATCCTGTTGATTCAAGTGGAAATGGCGGTGGTTTTGTTTTTGATTGCCGTGCCTTGCCAAATCCTGGGCGATATGAAGCGTATAAAAGTTTGACAGGGAAAGATGAAGCCGTGAAAGTTTATTTGGAGCAATATCCCGAAATAGAAACATTTTTTGAGAGTAGTAGTAATTTGGCATGTCAATCTGTTGAAAATTATATAGAACGTGGCTTTACGAGCTTGATGATTTCCTATGGTTGTACGGGTGGACAGCATCGTTCTGTTTATTTTGCTGAGCGTTTGGGACGGCATATTCGCGAAAAATATAATATTAAAGTAAAAGTAATCCATAAAGAACAAACAGGAATCTGATGAAAGCGATGATATTTGCAGCAGGCATGGGAACACGCCTCGGAACCTTGACCGAATATAAGCCAAAAGCTTTGGTGGAAGTGAACGGGAAACCCATGTTGGAACATGTGGTTGATTATTTAAAAAGTTATTGCATCACGAATATCATCATTAACGTGCATCACTTTGCGGATATGATAGTTGATTTTGTGGCACTCAAAAACAATTTCGACATCAATATCGCCTTCTCTTATGAAAGCAAAGAGCTGTTGGATACCGGTGGCGGACTTGTGGAAGCTTCATGGTTTTTTGACAAAAAGGAACCTTTTATTGTGCATAATGTGGATATACTTTCGAAAACCAATCTTCAGGAAGTTATTTTTCAGCATAAAAAACAGGAAACTTTGGCAACTTTAGTGGTAAAAAATAGAGAAACGGCACGATATATCCTCATTGATTCAGCAGGGGAATTATGCGGATGGCGCAACAAAAAAACAGGTGAAGAAATCATTGTTAGAGAATCAGAAACCTTGTTCGAAGCTGCTTACAGCGGCATACAAGTGGTGGATCCGAAGATATTTTCTCTGAATAAAATGCATGGAAAATTCTCGATTACGCCTATGTATTTAGAATTAGCAAAGGAACATAGAATTTCAACCTATTTAGATAAAGATTTATGGTTCGATTTAGGGAAACCTGAGAGTATTGCCGAAGCTGAACGTGTTTTTTTCAATAAATAATATTTTATCATTATGGAATTTTTAAAAAAAACAGCGCAACACCTTCTTAAATATGATACGGAAAAACTTATCAATTCGTGCGTTGTGTTGCCCAATAGACGAGCAGCGGTATTTCTAAAGAAATATATATCTTCTGATATTGAAAAGGCGATTTTTTTGCCTCGGATTACGTCCATACAGGATTTTGTTATCGAACTTTCAGGAAAAAGCATCCTTGATGAATATAGTGCTTTGGTTGCGTTATATAAAAGCTACACAACCGTCAAAACAAACGATACAGAAAGTTTTGATGATTTCCTAAAATGGGGAACTAAACTGCTGCACGATTTTGATGAGATAGACCAACAATTGGCTGATGCGCATTTTATTTTCACCTATCTAAAAGAAGATAAAAACTTGGTTTTATGGTCGCTCGACAAGAAGCCTTTGAGTGAATTTCAACAGAATTATCTTAACTTCTATGAGATATTATACGACATTTACGCCAATTTCACCCAACGTATTGCAGAAAAAGGTTTTGCCAATTATGGTATGGCATGTAGAATTGCTGTTGAGAGATTGCAAAAAAAAGGATATGCAAACAAATATCAGAAGGTGATTTTTGCAGGACTTAATGCGCTCGGAACGGCTGAGAAGACGATTATTGAATATTATTTGCACAATGAAACTGCTGAGATTCTATGGGATGCAGATGCCTATTATATTGATAATCCAAAACAAGAGGCAGGAAATTTTATCAGAAGTTATTTGAGTCAATGGCATCTGAAGGAGACCAATTGGATAGATACCAATTTAGCTTCGGACGAAAAAGAAATTCATATTGTGGGCATTGCAGGAAACATTGGGCAAGCAAAATATACAGCGGGTGAAATTGCCCATTTGCTCAGCAATGATTCGAAATCAGAGAATATCTCCATCATTTTGAATGAAGAAAGTTTGCTGATTCCTATGCTCAATTCGATACCCGATGGCATTGATAGATTTAATATCACCATGGGCTTTCCGATGAAGCTTTCGCCTGTGTTCACCTTGTTTGAAATTATATTTACCCTGCACGAAAACTCGGAACGATTCAGAGACAGCAAGAAAGCTGCCGAACCCTTGTTTTATTTCCAAGATTTACAGAAGCTTTTTGGACATTCATTCTTCACGACCTTACTGAATTCTGAAACAAAGAACAAGTTGGTGGCGCAACTCATTGGTCAAGGAAAGATTTTTTACACGCGTGGCGAAGTTCTGTATTTGCTCTCGAATCATACAGAGAAAGTGCCTGAGTCGGTTCGCAATATTTTTGCATCGTGGTACTATCAGAGCAAGAATGCCATCGTCAGTTTGATTTCATTGATACATGATATAAAAAATATCATGCCCATCAAACAAAGTATTGAGCAAGAATTTCTCTATGAGGCGCATAAAGTGCTGAATCAAATTAAGCAAAGCGAAGAAGAATCGGGCATCATGATGACGCCACGAACGCTTCACCAAATTTTTAAACAAGCGATTTCGCAAAGCACCATCCCCTTTGTGGGCGAGCCTTTGAATGGTTTGCAAATTATGGGTATGTTGGAAACGAGAGCATTGGATTTCGAAACGGTGTTCATGCTTTCGGTGAATGAGGGCGTTTTGCCCAAGGGGAAATCGAACGCTTCCTTCATTCCGCATGGCATCAGGCAAGATGCCGGGATGACCACTTATGTGCATAATGAACATATTTTTGCTTATCATTTCTATCATGTGTTGCAACGCAGCAAAAAGATTTATTTGCTTTATAACACCCAAGCGGATGACTTTGGCGGTGGCGAAAAAAGCAGGTTTATCAACCAATTGATTTATGAACTGCCGAAATACAATCCGAAAATCAAGATTATTGAAGAGTTTGTCGCGCTGCTTCCCCTCAAAGATACGCGAAAAATGTTTGTCATTAAAAAAGATGACGCTATCATGGAAAAGTTGGACCGTATAGGCGCTAAAGGCGTCTCCCCTTCTGCCTTAAACATCTATCGCAAATGCAAACTACAGTATTATTTTGGCTATATAGCGGGCATACGCGAAGCCGATGAATTGACAGAGATACTTGATAATAGGGAATTTGGAAATCAGATACACGATGTATTGCAACATTTGTATGAAAGCATCATTGGGCAAGAATTGATGCCTGAAATTTTAGATAACTTTATCAAGATTTATGAAGATGTCTTGATGAAAAACTTTCTACAGAACAAAAATGATATTGACCGTTTGAGTGGCAAGAATCTATTGATTTATAATGTAATAAAAGATTATGTTCGTGATTTTTTGGAACGCGAAAAAGAGACCGTAAAGGAAGAATGTGCTGCTCATATTTCCCATAGGGTGATGATGATAGAAGAAAAGCTTGATGCCGACTTCACTATTCCAATCGGAGGAAAACCCAAAACGATTCATTTGACGGGAAAGCTCGATCGCGTTGATAAAATTGGAGATAGGATAAACATAATTGACTATAAAACAGGAAATGTTTCGAATAAGGATTTCAATTTCCACAATCTTTTTTTAGATGATCAGAACAGCAAATTTGATTACGCTTTCCAATTGATGTGCTATGCATATTTGTTTACAAAAACTCGTAACATTGCGGCTCAGGAGGAGTTGAATTGCGGCGTTTGGAGTTTTAAAACCTTGGGCGAAGATCTTCGAAATGTTTTCTATTTGCCTAATCCTGAAAGCAAAGATAAAACTTATGACATTACGAAAGAAATTATTTCGCAATTTGAAGAAGTGTTGGCTGATTTGCTCCTACAATTGTTTGATCGAGACGATGATTTTGTGCAGACAGCAAACGTTGATAATTGCGAAAATTGTATTTATGCGAATTTCTGCGTATGATTATTCTTTAGTACAAATGATATGAATAACGTAACCTCTGATATGAACCACGTGACCTCTGATATGAACCACGTAACCTCTGATATGAACGATGTAATCCGATGGAGAATTAAATCGTATGTGGATCAATATTCATACCGATATTGTGTCCCTATGGGATAACGGATATGTGAAAACACTTGATCCAGTATGGATTAAATATTGATAGAAAAAGGAGTTGGGTTGAATTTAAGTTCCGTCAGTGACGACATGAAGATTAGTTAGACAACAATGATTATTTATCTATTCAATAAAATAAAAAAAAAATCAAAGGAAAGAGAAATATTTAGATTGGTATTCTATATCCATCTAAAAAATAATATCTTTCAACTCTTGTTGAGCTTGATGAAATTCATCAAGGATTTCTTGGAGGATGGTGGCAGCAGGTTTGATTTGATGAATAAGACCTGAGATTTGACCTATTTCGAGTTCGCCTTCCTGCTCATTACCTTCGAACATGCCTTTTCGGGCACGCCCTTTGCCCAAATGCTCCGCAATTTGCTCAAGTGAAGCACCTTGGTTCTCAAGGTTCTCGATTTCATCATAGAATTTATTTTTAAGAAGTCGGACAGGCGTCAGGCGTTTCATCATAAGTTTGGTGTCGCCTTCGGTAGCCTGAAGGATTCTCAGCTTGAAACTATCGTGAGCAGAGGATTCGGGGGTGGCAACAAAGCGGCTGCCAATCTGCACAGCATCAGCTCCCAATGCGAAAGCAGCTAGCATACCTCTGCCTGTGGCGATGCCCCCTGCAGCAATAAGTGGGATGGAGATAGCTTCGCGAATCATGGGGATGAGCACCATGGAGGTGGTTTCTTCGCGCCCATTGTGACCGCCTGCTTCGAAACCTTCAGCAACAACAGCGTCCACACCTGCCTCTTCACATTTCTTGGCAAATTTTACGTTGGCAATGACATGCACCACACGAATACTATGGCTTTTGAGCAAGGGAGTCCATTTGGAAGGGTTTCCTGCGGAAGTAAATACGATAGGGATTTTTTCTTGGATAACGATGTTTATAAATTCCTCAGCGAAAGGAAAAATGAGGGGTATGTTGACTCCGAAAGGTTTGTAGGTGGCTTGTTTGCATTTGGTGATATGCTCGAGCAATATATCGGGATTCATCGAGCCTGAACCTATTAAACCCAAACCGCCTGCATTGCTTACGGCGGAAGCTAAACGCCAACCGCTGCACCATATCATGCCGGCTTGTATGATGGGGTATTTTATATCGAAAAGGGTGGTGATTTTGTTCATGTTGGTTTATTGAATTTTAATACTAAAATATTGGGTACAGAAGAATGGCTATTTCGTACCTACGGCACTTTATTGGTTTTGGCAATCTGATTTTCTAAAAACATTTTGTGCCTATGGCACTTTTAAACATTTGTAATAAATTTAAAATGAAATAAAAAGCCCGCCCTTTTGAGGCAGGCTTTCTTAAAATTACAAACGTATTATTCTGCTTTTTTATACACAATAGAAACAAGGGTTTTGTCGTCGCCGCCCATGTTGATTGAAAGTCCGTAAGGACGATCAGGATGGATGGTGATTTGCGAATCGCCTGCTTGGTTGGTCAATTGTTCCCAAATGGTAACGGCTTGATGCACACCTGTAGCGCCCGTTGGATGTCCCCAACCGATTAGTCCGCCTGTTGTGTTGAAAGGAACTTTTCCGTTGCGAGTTGTGTTGCCTGCAAGAACGAAATCGGTGCCTTTGCCATGTTCAGCAAAACCGATAGCTTCGGTAGCCATGATACCTGCAATGGTGAAACAATCGTGACATTCAACCGTTCCAATTTGATCTTTTGTGATGCCTGCAGAAGCTAATGCTTTACGGACAGCTTCTTTGGTAGTGGAAAGAACTGTTGGGTCAGCAGGCGGTTTTGTGATATCTTCTTCCGCTTGACCAAATCCGATGATTTCGATAGCATTTTCTTTGGCGATGCTGCAGCGTTTCAAACCCTCTTCGGAAACAACAGCAATAGCACTTGCTCCATCGGAAACTTTTGAGCAATCGAAAATATTCAAGGAATCAACGAAACCTTTAGGATTAGGAGCATTCATACCACAAGCAATCAAATCTTTGGTTGTGTTGTGATATTCTTGCGCTGTTGGACATGTGCGAGCATTGTCAATAGCATTTTCGAACCATTTCGCCATGGCGCTTCTTGTTTTTTCTTTATCAAATTGAGCGGCATAAGCTTTGCTTCTATCGCTAAATTTACCCGGGAAGAAATAGGCATGACCATCTTTCCGTTCTTTTGCCCATCCGGCAGCAGCCAAAATATCAGCACCATAGATGGCTTTCACGGTGTTTTGAACTTCAATACCGAGCACGAGTACTACGTCGGCGGTTTCTGCCAAAACAGATTTGATACCCGAAACCAATGCCAAAGCACCTGTTCCGCAAGCACCTTCAACACGAGTGGCAGGTTTGTAACGCAAACCTTCATCAATGTAAGGCACGAAACCTGCCATGTTTGCCTGACGGTTGAAACGTGCGCCGATGAAGTTTCCGATGACAGCTTCATCCACATTTTGTGCGCCTCCAATTTGTTTTAATACACCCTGACCTGCTTCTTTAAAATAATCTTCCAAATCCGGACGTGGCTTTTTAGGACTGAATTCTTTACGACCGGTACCCATAGAAATGGTGTTGTAGCCGGCAATCATATATACTTTTTTACGCATTTTAATCATTGTTTTTTCCTCCTTATATTATAAATAATCATTGATAGGACCGTAAGCGTGGAAAAATCCGGTCAACAATACGGTGTTTACATCATTTTCGTTGTAGGCAACATTGTCTAAAACAAGTTTTATACCTATTTCTTTGGACCGACGGGCATAATTGCGGGCGATTTCGGCTCCAAAAGATTCGTGAGTTTTCAATTCATTGAAATAGGTTTTGAAGACTTCCTCTTTGTTTTTGTTTCCAACAACTGCTTTCCAAGGTTGGCAAGAAGCGGGAAGCACACCAAGTTTTTCGTCGCAAGCGGCTTGAATATCAGCGATAGGAACATAGGATTTTTTGTTGATGTCGTAGATGGCGACTACCCTACCCTTTTCGTATTTCAAGAAACCATCCTTTTGAGAACCGTCAGAATTTTGACCGCCACGTACATTCAACGCCAACATTTGGTCGAGGAGATGACTGTGAAGGTTTTCGTCAGGAAGATAAGGATTCATCACACTCATAATATATTGACATACATCTATCCCTACATAATCAATCAATTGAAAGATACCCATAGGGCGAATGAGGAAGTCTTGCGTGATGCGGTTAATCATATAAAGCGATTCTGCAAATGAATGATTGGCAGCAAGTTTTTCCACCTCATTGATGCCATGAAGTGCATCGCGCATAAAGTGACCGTTGCCGATGAAACCGGCGAAATCATTAGAAGGAACAAGCACCTTGCGTAAATTCTTAGATAACATATTTACAAATTCAACCAATTCGGGATCGGTTGCTTTCGTTTGGATAATCTCAACCAACTTCTGAACAGCCGGCGGATTGTAGAAGTGAACACCCAAAACACGTCCGTCCAAATTCGCATCTGTATCTAATAAACTGATAGGAATTGAAGATGTGTTGGTGCAAAACCAAGGAGATTTTTTGTTGTTCTGATTGATTTGATTGAAGATTTTTACTTTCAAAGCAGGATCTTCTTTGATAGCTTCGAAAATAACATTCGACTCATAAGCAGCTTCGATGTTAGTAGTTGGACGAACGATAAAAAGTACATCCTCCACATATTGATCAATGATTTCGCTATTGTCAATCAGGTCAGCACGGTCGTGATAGACTTGACGCAAAGCAATTACCTTCTTCTCAGCAGCTTTCAGCACCTGTGTTTTCAGGTATTTCATGAGTCCCTTTAATGCCTCACTAGATGTGTCCATTGCATTAAGAATAAATAGCTTCCCTTTGTTTTCGGGTTTCAGGCTCAGGTCAGCCATTTCAAGCGCTGTCAATAGCAAGATACCGCTACCCATTTTTCCGGCGGCTCCTAGGACAGTAACATTTTGAAGTTTTTCGGTGTAATTCATATAATTAGTTTTTGTTATTAAATTAATACTGCAAAAATAGAAATAAATTCTGAGAAAATAAAACTTTTACCAATTAGGTTTTCTTTTTTCGAGAAATGCACGCATACCTTCTGCGCCTTCATTTCCAAAAAGAGAACCAAACTCTTTGGATTCGAGTTCGCTACCGGAAGTAAAATCGGTTAACATACCCTGACGGGTAACATATTTTATTTTTTTAACTGCCTTGGGACCTTTGGAGGCTATTTTTGTTGCGATGGCAATGGCTTCGGGAATCAATTGGTCAGCTTCTACCACTTTTTGTACCAAACCGATACGCATAGCCTCATCGGCAGAAATCATATCGGCAGTGTAAAGCAAATAGAGTGCATTGGATAAACCCACCAAGCGTGCCAAACGTTGGGTGCCTGCATAGCCCGGAATCATGCCGAGGTTAACTTCAGGTTGTCCGAATTTGGCAAAAGTGCTTGCAATGCGAATATCACATGACATTGCCAATTCACAGCCTCCGCCCAAAGCAAAACCATTGACAGCAGCGATAACAGGCATGTCAAGTTTTTCGATGGCATTAAAGGTGTTGTGTCCAACTTTAGAGAAATTGGAGCCTTGCTCTTCATTCATATCCACCATTTCGGCGATGTCGGCTCCTGCCACAAATGCTTTACCATCACCGGTAAGGATCAACACTTTGATATCGTTTCGCTGCGACACATCCACAAGCATCTGATCCATTTCGGCAAAGAACTTTGAATTCAAAGCGTTCAGCGCTTGTGGACGACTGATGGTGACGATGCCAATGGCGTTTTGAACTTCTAGTTTTAAAATTTCGTAATTCATAATTAAAGTTTTTTATACATTTATATTTTGTTATACATATTCTTTCACTTCGATTTCATTGGTCAAAACCATGAAGCCATTCATGGCTAAGGCATCCATTTCGCTTCCGCCCGGGTAGGTTTTGACAGTGCCAAGATGTTTGACACGTTCGGTGATTTCATCTACGATAAAATTCCCGTACGCTAAACCACCTGTGAGAAGAATACCATCCACTTCACCCTTTAGAACCGTACTCAAAGCACCGATTTCCTTTGCCACTTGATAGGTCAAAGCGGTATAAATCAACTTGGCATATTCGTCGCCTTGCTCGATACGTTTTTCAATTTCCAAGGCATCGTTTGTGCCCAAATAGGCAACAAAACCACCCTTACCTTTGAGTTTACGCATGATTTCTACGTAGCTATATTTACGAGAGAAACACATTTCCACCAACTGACCGGCAGGTACGCCGCCGCTACGCTCGGGAGACATAGGACCATCTCCATTCAGCCCATTGTTGACATCAATGATGCGTCCTTTGTAATGCGCACCCACAGAAATACCACCGCCCATGTGAACGACTATCAGGTTCAAATCTTCATATTTTTGATTGATTTCTTTGGCATATCTGCGAGCCACTGCGCGTTGGTTTAGCGTATGGAGCAGGCTGCGTCGAGGCAATTCGGGCATGCCCGAGATGCGTGCAATTTCTTCCATCTCGTCAACACAAACGGGATCTACAATGATGGCTTTGACGTGAGTACCAATTTCTTTAGCCATTTCAAAGGAAATTAAGCCACCCAAATTAGATTCATGTTCGCCCATGGGATGATGAATGTCGCGCAGCATGGCTTCGTTCACACCATAAACGCCACCCGGAATAGGCTTAAGAAGCCCACCCCTACCGACAATAATTTTGATTCTTTTCAAGTCAATACCGGCTTTCTCAAGTTCGGCTTTGATGGTATCTTTGCGATAATCATATTGATCAACAATACGATTGAAGGAAGCTAACATTTGCTGAGGATGCACTATATTGACAAGAAAAATTCCTTTGCGCCCATCAAAAACAGCAATTTTTGTGGACGTAGAGCCGGGATTTATCACTAAAATCATTTTACTCATAGGACTATATCATTAATTTATTTCTTTAGAAATCGTGAGCAAATGTAATATATTTTTAAATCATACAGTGCATGTTTATAAAATAAAATAAAAATATTTTTTTGCGGACGTAAATCTTTAATTTTTACAGTCTATTTTAGGTGTAAAAACATCATTCTTTTCCCCTTTTATTTAATATTTTTACTCATTATCATCATTTTTGAAGATAAGCACTCTTGAATTCTCAAAGTTTTTGTACCTTTACACCCTCGCTTTTTTAGCATAAAAATCTAGCAGTAATTAATCAATATAATTGAAAATCATGCAATCAACACAAATCTATTCCCCGAAAAATCACATCCGTATAGTCACTGCTGCTTCATTATTTGATGGACACGACGCTTCTATCAACGTAATGCGCAGAATAATTCAATCCACCGGAGCCGAAGTTATCCATTTGGGACACAACCGTTCGGTGCAAGAAATTGTGGATTGTGCGGTGCAGGAAGATGCTCAAGCTATCGCCGTAACGTCCTATCAGGGTGGGCATATCGAGTTCTTTAAATATATGTATGATATGTTGAAAGAAAAAGGATTCGACGATGTAAAGATTTTTGGTGGTGGTGGCGGTGTCATCCTGCCCGAAGAAATTACAGAATTGGAAGCTTATGGTATCACAAAAATCTATTCGCCCGACGATGGACGCGAGATGGGTTTGCAAGGTATGATTAATGACGTGATGGAGAAATCGGATTTTCCGCGTGGCAATGATGTGAACACTTCTTTGGTTGAAATTGAACAGCAGAACTACAAAGCTATCTCTAAGATGATTTCGGCAGTGGAAAACTATCCTGAAAAGATAGCCGATATGATGACGCAAATTGATGAAAAAGCAGCCAACTCTAACGTTCCTGTGTTGGGAATCACAGGCACCGGTGGCTCCGGAAAATCTTCCTTGGTGGATGAGTTTATTCGCCGTTTTATACATGATTTCACGGATAAGAAAATCGCTATCGTGTGCGTGGATCCTTCAAAACGCAAGACGGGCGGCGCTCTGTTGGGCGACCGCATCCGCATGAATTCCATCAACAATCCAAGGGTATATGTGCGTTCGATGGCTACTCGTCAATCGAATTTGGCTTTATCTAAATATGTGAAAGAAGCCATCAATATATTAAAGGTAGCAGGATTTGATTTGATAATATTGGAAACATCAGGTATTGGACAATCGGACACGGAAATCGTTGACCATAGCAACTTATGTTTGTATGTTATGACCCCCGAATTTGGCGCACCATCGCAGTTGGAAAAGATTGACATGCTCGAATATGCCGACATCATCGCTCTCAACAAATTCGACAAACGCGGCGGCATGGATGCTTTGCGCGATGTAAAAAAACAATATCAACGCAATCATCTTCGCTTCGATGAACAGCACGACGAAATGCCTGTGTATGGCACCATCGCTTCGCAGTTTAACGATGCTGGCGTCAATCAGTTTTACAAGGCTTTAATTGATATGCTCAATGCAAAACTCCATCTCAATTTTATATCATCCAATGCGCTTGTAGGCGAAATACCCGATAAAATTTATATCATACCTCCACAACGGACACGCTATTTAGCGGAGATTTCCGAAACCGTTAAGAATTACAATCAATGGACCGACGAGCAAGGCGACATCGCACAAAAGCTTTTCGGTTTGCACGAATCTATCGAACTCCTTAAACAAGAAAATAATCCTATCAACGTCGAACTTATTGCAAAACTCGAAGCTATCTATACAGAACTGAACGAATCTCTTGATAAAAATAATCATACCATACTTAATACTTGGCAACAAAAGATTAAATCCTACAAAGACGAATTCTATCTTTTTAAAGTTCGTGATAAAGAACTCAAAATAAAAACCCATACCGAAACCCTTTCACATCTGCAGATTCCGAAGATATCTCTACCCAAATATACCGCTTGGGGCGACATTTTGAAATGGAACCTGAAAGAAAATGTACCCGGTGAGTTTCCCTACGTGGCAGGCGTATTCCCTTTTAAACGCGAAGGCGAAGACCCCACCCGCATGTTTGCAGGCGAAGGCGGACCCGAACGCACCAACAAACGTTTTCATTATCTGTCGAAAGGCTTGCCCGCCAAACGCCTCTCCACGGCTTTCGATTCAGTAACACTCTATGGCAACGATCCCGATTTGCGCCCCGACATCTATGGAAAAATCGGCAACTCCGGCGTGTCCATCTCTTGTTTGGACGATGCCAAAAAACTCTATTCGGGCTTCAACTTATCCGACCCAAGTACTTCGGTTTCTATGACCATCAACGGTCCCGCGCCTATTATGGTAGGCTATTTTATGAATGCAGCCATCGACCAACAGTGCGAAAACTTTATCCGTGAAAACGGTTTGGAACAAGAAGTGGAACAAAAAATCGAAGACATCTTCCGCAAAAAAGGCATCGCACGTCCCAAATATCAGGAAGAACTTCCCGACGGCAACAACGGACTTGGGTTGATGTTGCTTGGCGTTACGGGCGATCAGGTGTTGCCTGCCGAGGTGTATCACAACATAAAAATGTGTACTCTGGCATCCGTTCGCGGCACAGTGCAAGCAGACATCCTGAAAGAAGACCAAGGGCAAAACACCTGCATCTTCTCCACCGATTTCTCCCTAAAACTAATGGGCGACGTGCAGGAATATTTCATAAATAATAATGTGCGCAACTTCTATTCCGTGTCCATTTCGGGCTATCATATTGCCGAAGCAGGCGCCAATCCTATCTCGCAGTTGGCATTTACGCTTGCCAACGGCTTCACCTACGTGGAATATTATCTGTCGCGCGGCATGCACATTGACAAGTTTGCGCCCAACCTCTCCTTTTTCTTTTCCAATGGGATAGACATCGAGTTTTCGGTGATTGGGCGCGTGGCACGTTCCATTTGGGCAAAAACCATGAAGCATAAATATAAAGGTAATGCCCGCTCCCAACAGTTGAAATATCACATCCAAACCTCCGGTCGTTCGCTACATGCGCAGGAAATCGGCTTCAACGATATCCGCACCACGTTGCAGGCGCTCTATGCTATTTACGACAACTGCAATTCGCTACACACAAATGCTTACGACGAAGCCATCACCACTCCTACCGAAGAATCGGTACGTCGTGCCATGGCAATTCAGATGATTATCAACCACGAGTTGGGTCTTGCCAAAAACCAAAATCCCAATCAGGGTTCGTTCATCATAGAAGAACTGACCGAATTGGTGGAAGAAGCCGTAATGGCAGAGTTTGAGCGCATTTCCGAACGCGGCGGCGTGTTGGGCGCCATGGAAACTGCCTATCAGCGCAGCAAAATTCAAGACGAATCGCTCTACTACGAAACCCTGAAACACACAGGCGAACTCCCCATCATGGGCGTCAACACCTTTCTCTCGTCCGACGGCTCGCCCACCCTCATCCCCGGCGAAGTGATACGTTCAACCGAAACCGAGAAACAATATCAGATTTCGATGCTCGACCAATTGCACAAACTTCATGAAGATAAACTCACACATATTCTGACCGACTTGAAACATGCCGCCTACAGCAACCAAAATGTGTTCGAAAAGATAATGGAGATTTCAAAATACTGCTCCATCGGACAAATCACACATGCGCTGTATGAGGTGGGGGGGCAGTATAGGAGGAATATGTAAGTTCAGAGTTCGGAGTTTAGAGTTCAGAGTTTCGAGTTCGGAGCTTGGATAATGGAGCCTTAAACTTGGAACTAGAAACTATGAACTCAGAACTATGAACTCCGAACTACTGAAAAATTACTTTCCGTACCGCGCTTCCCGGCAGCGTTTTCACGTTGTGGAATTTTGTTTTTACTCATCTTTGCGGGATTGGAGGCGGAGTTCGTTGACGAGGCGTGTTATTAAGTCAATAAACATTTCGTAGTTATCATCTATATCGGTAGATTCGTAACCGAGTTTCTTACGGGTTTTTGAATCACCGCTCACTTCTTCTATTACACCATCCAAAGTATATTTCATTTTGCAGCCATTGGTGCAGGGTGTATAGTTCAGCACAAAGGTTCCTAAAACTTCTCCGCTTTTAGTATTTGTGATTTTGAAAATTGCTTGAGCACCGACGAAATAAAAGTATTTTTGCAGGGTGATTTCGTTGTCATTTCTTTGTTCATCAGGAATGACTTTGTTTGTATAATAATTGACGAGGCGGTTATCAATCAATTCTAAAATTAAATCAGCAGAAGGGCTTGGGATGCTATCGGATGTAAACTGTTTCTCAAAAATTGAACGATCAATTACGTTAAAGTTACGCTGAAGAAGAATCTTTTCGATGGCAAAATAGAGGGTGCGATTGGAATAGCGTTCTTCTTCAACTATGCTATTTTTTTTGTCGGGGACACGCAGCACGAAAGAGCATTGCGGTTTTGTTTTAAGGAAGGATATTAATGTTGGTTTTAGTATTATTTCATCCGGCTTCTGTGCAAATTTGAATTTACCATATAAATATATAGGTGGCTTGGGAGTAATGCAAGAAGTAGAGAACATAATGATGAATAAAAAATAAAATGCATAGACAGCTTTTTGTTTATATTGAATTGTTTCCATGGTGAATTAATTTTATTTGCAAATTTATAAATAAAGAGTAAAAGTACGGAATATTTTTGAATTGGGATAAAAATATTATAGATTATCTGCAAAAAAACTGAAAGGTTCTAAGCCGAAACATAATCTCAGAAGCAAATCATTTGCACAAAGTCTCTATCCTTTTTCTAAAATAACAACTCCGCCTTTCAAGGCGGAGCCTGATGA
>CAIOYH010000125.1 GCA_903862465.1 uncultured bacterium
AAGGCATCGGTCTGCGCTTTCTGCGACATATCGAACGCAATTCCTTACTGTTGTTTTTGGTGCCTGTGGATAGTCCCAATATCAAAAATGAATACGAGATACTGTTAAACGAATTGAAGCAGTTTAATCCCGATTTGTTAGACAAACAACGGGTGCTCGCCATCACCAAATGCGATTTGGTGGACGAAAAACTCATGGAGAAATTACGCAAGAAACTGCCCGCTTTGCCTTCTGTCTTCATTTCTTCCGTTGCCATGCAAGGCATAGACGACCTGAAAAACCTGTTGTGGAAACATCTCAATAGCTAACCCCCTTGCCTGCCTCATGCTCCAAAAGCTCATCCATATTGATGTAGAACTCTTTCTGTTTCTGAATGGATTGCACAATGCTTTCTTCGATTTTGTGTTTTGGTGGGCAAGCGAAGCATGGGCGTGGGTGCCTATTTACATCTGTCTCTTATATTTTGTCATTAAAGTCTATCGTTGGCAAGCCTTGTTTGTCCTGCTCTTCGTGGGCTTGTGCGTCACCCTCACCGATCAAATTTCCGTGCATCTCTTCAAAGATGTCTTCATGCGTTTGCGCCCCACTCACAATCCCGCCATTCAACTGCAGGTCCACACCTTGAATGGCTATTTGGGTGGCGATTATGGCTTCGTCTCCTCCCATGCCGCCAATTTCTTCGGCATTGCCACCTTCCTCACCATGCTTTTCTTCAGACGTATCCGCCGCTTTGCCCTCCTCATTTTCATTTGGGCATCCGTCATTGCCTACAGCCGCATCTACTTAGGAGTCCACTATCCTGCCGATGTCGCTTGCGGTGCTCTCTTAGGCGCTTTCATCGGATTCTTATTAGGCGTATTGTATTCCTTCTTTGCCAACAAAGTTCTTTCACATATTGGCTTCTTTAGGATAAATGCTGCGGAATAGTGTAAAGAGCAAAGAACCAAATACCATATACCAAGATCCAAATACCAAGAACCTTAGTGTCTCTTAGTGAACTTAATGCCTCAGTGGTAAAAAAATCTTTCCCTATAAGCCATCCCTGCAATCTAAACCCCGTGCTTTCCTATTCGTAATTCGAAAATTCGTAATTCGTAGTGGCAAGCCTTGGTATTTGGATCTTGGATCTTGGAACTTGGTTCTTGCTTCAAAACATCGAAATCTGCCCATCCCCCACCTTCTCATAAGCAGGTATCTCCATCTTAATCCCATAGAAATTACACAACTTGCTGAACAACGCACTCAATTTATTGTGCGCAGGCGACTGAAAACTATATTGCCCATGATAATACTTCTCATATTTCGCCAAGATACTTGCATCCCATTGCGCCAAGGTATCGAAATAATACGCCCGTTGTTTGTCGCGCAAAGTCATCCCAAACGCGGGTAGCACGTATGCTGCTTTGGCTTCGCGGGCTTTCTCCACCATTTGTCGGATATTCTCTTCCGTGTCGTTCACAAACGGCAACACAGGCATCATCAATATGCCCGCCCTTACGCCGCCCTCCGAAAGTTTCCTCACCGCTTCAAACCGCAACGACGACACAGGCGCCCCCGGTTCCAAGATGGCAGAAAACGCATCATCGGCAGTAGTGATGGTAACTGAAACCGTTGCAAACACACGACTGATACGCTTCAGCAACTCATAATCTCGCACCACCAAATCGCTTTTCGTAATCACATGCACCGGAAACCGAAACTCCTCTATCACCTCCAACGCGCGCCGCGTCAGTTGCACCTCCTTCTCAATGGGCATATAAGGGTCGTTCATCGAGCCCGTGCCTATGGTGTCCTTCTCCTTCAGTTTGCGAAGCTCCGAGCGCAACAATTCGATGGCATTTTCCTTAATCACGATGTCTTCAAAATTCGCTATGCGATAACATTCGCTGCGCGAATCGCAATAAATACATTGATGTTGGCAGCCCCGATACAGGTTCATAGCATATTTGATATGAAACCACGCATCGGCTTGCTTATATTTCGTCAGTATGGTTTTGGCTTTTACAAACTGCTGCATACGCCCGCCTCAATAGCCTAACGACTTGCCATACATTTTTTCTATCACCACTTTATACACGCTCACCTCGTGGATAGAAGGCGCATTATACGGGAAATCTCTGCCCGTATATTTCTGCATCACGAGGTTCATGCCCGCTATCTTCTCATCATAATCCGTAATAAACTCGACCTGCCCAAACACCTGCACACTACGATATTTCATCAAATAACTACATGCCACATCTTCATGTTGCCATGCAAGCATGTGGTCGGTGCTAAACGCAATACACACCTGCGGATTGCTGCGCAAAATATCAATCTTTTTGCCCTCCTGCGCCGAATGCAGATAAATGCAACCGTCTTTATAACCGAAATTTAAAGGCACCACATACGGCATCAAATCCGTATCTGCCATGCCCACAAAACAAACATCACATTTCGCGATGATTTCTTCAATATTCTTCGCATCTATATAAAATGCTTTCGTTCGTAATCCCATATCTCTTTTTTTTTCTATGTTCAACAATAAATTCTTACCTAAATTCCTTACACTAATCAGTTCAATAACCACGACTTTCAAGTCGTGGTTACTGAATGCGCAGATATATAGGGGCTTTAGCCCTGAACAATATTTTCATATCTAACGTCGTTTATTTTTTTTAAACAAAGATATAAATATTCTTCTTAATCTAACAATCAAAAATAATTATGATACCAAATATTCTCAATTTTCTGAACCAACTTTCCGAAAACAACACCCGCGAATGGTTCGCTGCCAACAAACCCCACTATGATGCTGCCAAAGCTGATTTCGAAACCATCACGGCGCGTTTCATCAAAGAAATCACTGTCTTCGATGCCGACATCCGCGGTTTGCAGCCACGCGATTGCATCTTCCGCATCTTCCGCGACGTGCGTTTCGGCAAAGACAAATCCCCCTACAAAACCAATTTCGGTGCGAGTTTCAACAAATCAGGCAAAAAGATTCACAACGCAGGCTATTATTTTCATCTCGAGCCTAACGCCTGTTTCATCGGCGGCGGCATCTACATGCCCGAACCCGACCAGTTGAAAGCCATTCGACAAGAAATCTATTATAACTATGACGAATTCAGCGCCATCATAAACCAAAAAGATTTCGTCCGTTATTTTGCTTCCATCAATGGCAGCCGCCTCAGTTTGCCCCCCAAAGGCTATCCCAAAGACTTTGCCGGCATCGAAATCCTGAAGTTTAAAGACTTCACCACCCTCCATCAGTTCAACCCCCTCCAATATCCCAACGACCAACTCTTCGACTACAGCCTCCCCATCTTCCACGCCATGAAACCCTTGAATGATTTTTTGAACCGCGCAATATCAGGATAGGCATTTAGTCTATTAGGAGGAAGGCTACCTTTCTTTTTAGTCATCTGATGACTGTTTCAAATGGGAAGAAAATATTGTAGGGGCAGAAAATTTTCTGCCCCTAAACAGCATAAATTATCGTTAGGATGAATGGGCGATTTGTGAATCGCACCTACAGTCATTCATACCTGCGTATTAATCCTGCTTTTATTTATCTTTCTCTCCATTTGTTTTCTAATCCCATAAAATCTTCCAAATGATACACAGAGTCGGAATATAAAAAAAGCACCGTCCTGTCGTCAACGATAGTGTATTTTTTTCTTTTTTCGACAGGTAACTTCTGTAAATCCGGGAAATATTTTATTGGCACAATGATTATACGTCCGTCTTCAAGTTTCAATGAAATCTTTCCTGCAATATCGAAATTCAATTTCTCGATACAAATTGTTGCATCTTTTAGTGTAGTTTTCATTTTATTTTAGTTTTATTGTGATTACTTTTTGACCATTTTTAACCTTGTTAAAGGCATCTATCAATACGGTTTGGTTTTGTTTTATCAAATTTATTGCTTGATTTAATTCTTTGTCGGTTAAGGTTCCTTGTTCTGCTACTTTCAAGGACTTCAACCATACTTTAGCGGAACGTTGACGGTTTCCTTTTTCTTTTACAATATGCAAATTAGGTGGCTCATTCAATGCGTCAGATGCAAAAATAAAAAATGTCAGGAATTTATATACTGCTATTTTAGGCATAACCAAAGATTTTTTTTTCTATATTATGTAAAGGTTGCTTATAATCATGCTTGCATGTAGCTTAGGCACACTTTTTTTACAAAGGTACAAATATTTTAGAAAATAAAACCAAATAAAAAAAATCCACGCCTAAATGATGCATTCGGGCAGGCTAGCTCCAAATTCAAATTTCAAATACCAAGGGAAAAGGAACTAGGAGAAAGGAGCCTGTTTTTGGTCAAAAAACAGAAGGCACTTTTGCCACATCCAAAGTGACTTTTCCCTAATCCAAAGTGACTTTTCTCTAAACCAAAGTGACTTTTGGGCAAACCATAGTGACTTTTCCCACATCCAAAGTGACTTTTTCGTAAACCATAGTGACTTTTCCCACATCCAAAGTGACTTTTTCGTAAACCATAGTGACTTTTTCAACATCCAAAGTGACTTTTGGGCAAACCATAGTGACTTTTTCCACATCCAAAGTGACTTTTGGTTTTTCAAAAACGACCCTATCAACCTCCTAAAACCCGCATAGATGCTCAGATACAAGAGATTTTTCGCCCCACCTCTCTGTAAGGAGATGAGTAAAAACAACGACTTATAAGATTTATTAAGCACCATGTGAAGAAAATTTTCAGAGTGTAAAGATATACATTTATATTCAAATCAAACATGAAAAAATATTTTTCAAATCATTTATGCGAATATAGTAACCTTCACCTATGCTTTTAGAACAATTTTTTTTCGCAGTTTCCAAAATTTGATTAATTTTGTACCATAAATTCGTTCAGGCAACGTTCATAGCATTGCCCATTATTAATTAAACACCTATATGAAAACATCCACAGACAAAATATCCTTTTCCCTGTCGCACGTAATTGACTATGCCGCCTCCCGCGACTACAAAGGCTACAACAAATATGATGCTTTGGATAGCAAATTCCTTTGGTTTATGTCCTTTGGTTCTAAGTTTTTGCGATTGGTGTATAGTCAGGTTGTGATGCGTGCGCCCATCAACATACGTCCGCTGTTTTTTGTTCCCAAAACCCGCAACCCCAAAGGCATTGCCCTCTTTGCGATGGCATTTATGAATCTTTACAAAGCCAAGCAAGTTCCCGAAGACCTTGCCGAGGCGGAAACGTTGTTGGATTGGCTGCTTCAACATCCCTCCCAAACCCAATGGGGCATGTGTTGGGGCTATCAACACCCTTGGCAAGACGTGGGTTTCTTTGCGCCTGCCCATTTGCCCAACCGCGTGGTTACCTATTTCGTTACCACTGCCATGATGGATGCTTATGAAATCACCCATAAGCAAAAATATTTGGATGCTGCCAAAAGTGCGCTCATCTTTCTTTTGCAGGCGCCCAAAGTGCTGTATG
The DNA here is from genome assembly GCA_903862465.1 of uncultured bacterium. Lineage (GTDB taxonomy): Bacteria > Bacteroidota > Bacteroidia > Bacteroidales > CAIWKO01 > CAIWKO01. The sequence continues at coordinate 5,453 of CAIOYH010000125.1, forward strand.
AAGATGCCACGATGAAATGCCTGAGTTATGTTCCAAGCGAAAAAATCAATTGGATAGTGATGGATGTGAGCATTCTTACGGGTTCTATCGTGGCGCGTGTGAACAAATATGTGAAAGACCCCGCCTTGGCAATCGAAGCACGCAAATTGGTGAACTTTGTGGTGGACAAACAAACCGATTATGGCGCTTGGTATTATACCCATCCCGCCGGCGACCATCCGCGCAAACATGATAATTACCACACGGGCTATATCGTGGATGCAATATTGGATTATATGGATCATTCCGGCGACCAGTCTTTTATGGAGCAATATCTGAAGGGTGTTGCCTACTATCGCGATAACTTGTTTCTGCCCGATGGCGCTCCAAAATGGGCAAATGATAAGACCTATCCTTTTGATGTGCACGGTTCGGCACAAGGTATCATCTCTTTTGTGAAAGCTTCCCGCTTTGATAAAAACTATCTCGTGTTGGCAGAGAAGATTGCTAATTGGGCGATAGATACTATGCAAAACCAAAAGAAAGGTTTTTTCTATTATCAGAAAACAAAACTGTTTCGCAAGCCTTATACCTTGATGCGTTGGTCATGTGGATGGATGAGCAGAGGATTAAGTGAGTTGATGTGTAAGATTGAAGAATGAAAAATTAAAAATGAAAAATGAAAAATTAGGGAGAGTTAATACTTGGATGTTCCGTGCTTAGTGTATCTTTGTGTTCTTAGTGTCTTTGTGGTTAAAAAATAAATAATCTAAACCGAATTTTGAAAAAGAAAGTCCTTTTTATAACATATTATTGGCCCCCCGCGGGTGGCGCACCTATCAATCGCATATTGAAGTTCTATCAATATCTTCATGAATGTGGTTGGGAAGCGATTATTTTGACTACCGAAGGCGGCGATTTCCCTTTTGAGGATGAGAGTTTGTTAAAAGAGGTGAAGCCTGAGACGAAAGTGTATCGTTCGAAAGGATTTAGCTTGCATAAGTTATTCATTTCGGTGTCGCCAAAGTCGAAGAAGAACTTTGTGCCATACGGTTTCACGGATGCTTCTAAGAGTTCCTTCATGGATAAGTTTTCGCGATGGGTGAAGTATAATTTCATACCTGATACGCGTTTCCCTTGGTATTTCTCAACAGTGAGTAAGGCAGTGCAGATAATAAAAGATGAAAAGATAGATTTGATATTCAGTTCATCGCCGCCACAGACGAATCATATTATTGCTCGCAAAGCAGCCAAACGAACAGGCATGCCTTGGGTTGCCGACTTCCGCGACCCGTGGACGGATGTGTTTTGGTTGCTGAATAACTCCATCCGTTGGAAACTGATACATGCTATGGATAAACGCATCGAGCGGAAGACTATTAGCAAAATGGATGCTATCATCACGGTGGGTACATCCTTGGTGGAGATTCTTCAACGTAAAACGGATAAGAAAATCCATCTGATAAGTAACGGTTACGATGATAAGTATTTCAATGAATTAAAGTATCATAAAAACGAGAAGTTCACCATTACCTATGCAGGAAGTTTGAGCAAAGAACAAGACCCCTTATGCTTTTTTAAGGCATTGGAACTGTTGAGAGATAATAGCGATTTCTTTAATAATGTGGAGATATTGTTTTTGGGAAATTTCCCTTCATATCTTTACGACTTAGTGAATAATTCATCCTATAAAGATAAAACAAAATACTCGCCTTATACCTTTTATACGGATTCGCTGCAGCAGATTGCGCAGTCGGAGTTGTTGTTGTTGATAGTGCCCGAAACGGATGATAACAAATGCATTTTAACAAGCAAGTTGTTTGATTATATGGGCGCATCGCGACCTGTTTTGGCTTACGGACCTAAAGATGGAGATGCGGCACATGTGTTGAAGAAAGCAACAGCAGGCGAAATGTTTGATTATACGGATTACATTGCATCATCAGAATACATACTAAAGGTATATAATGTTTGGAAATCGGATTTGTTGGAGCCTGTTGTCAATACAGATAAAATTACGCAATATACGCGCAGAAATCTTACCAAACAATTAGCTGCTATTTTCGATAGTTTGGTGCCTTAGAATTCAATTCTATAAGACGCCAACGGTATGAGCGGCAAGTCATATACGGATTCAATCTGATTGGTGTAAGGATTGAAAGTGATGCCCGCCACATTCTTCCGATTAAAGATGTTTCCCAATTCAACAGCGAACTCATGCGAACATTTTTTTCTGTTTAAACGATAGCGCAGACGAAAATCTATCTTGATGAAGTCGGAGGTTTTCATGGTATATGCCAATGAATCTATGGGTACGGCTTGATGCATCAGGCTTGATTGCACTACATCCACAGGCGTGTAACGTTGTCCACCTATATCAACCACTTTCAGGCTAAATCCAAAGGTGCTGTTTTTCTTTTTGCCGATTCTCCACTCTTTTCCGCCCAACAAATTGAAAGCATAATTGGAATTATAACGCGTGTTGCGCACGATACCGTCAGGGTTAATGTATTTTGAATCATAAATGGAACCTGTGAACAAAATATAATAGCCTTTGTTCAAAAACTTCTCCACAGTGAGCTCCAAACCATAGTTATAGCCCTTTCCTTTGTTCACTAAAGCTTGATTGATGAAGGCATTGTCCGAATTGCTATAGTTCACTAACGACTGCGTAGGGTTGGATAGGGAGGTTGGAATCTGAGTCAAATACTGATAATAGGCTTCGATGCGGCACCGCCAATTCTCAAAAAACAACCATTCGTAGCTCAGGACCGCTTGATAGCTTTTCGTAAAATTTAAGGAGGTGTTTGGCTTATAATTCGTACTATCCGTAGTAATTTTTGTCTGATACACCTGCACGGGTTGGGTTTGTCCGTGAATGCCAAAGCCAAGCGTGAGTGAATGTAAGGCATTGATGGTGTAGCGCAACGCAAATCGTGGTTCGAAGCTGAAACGCCCGTTATTCATCAGATATAAACTGTGAAATCCGGGCGTGAGCGACAGATGTTCATTCAGATATATCTTGTATTGAAAATAAGCTTGCAACAAATTCATGCTGCCCGTAAAGTCGCTGATGATTTGTTTCTTCTTGCCGGGATACAAATAATAGTAACTGTCATCAAGTGTGTTTTGATTACGATAGATTATGCCTGTACGAAATATATGCGCGGTTTTAACCTTCTTATTAAACAAAACAGACACAATATTCGTTTGTTGCGAAGTGGAAATCTGTTGTTTCGGGTACACATTGTAGTCAGAGCCTGTTGAATCTTCCGAATAATTTGGGTTGAAATAAGAGGCAGAAACGATAGTTTTCAGATAAGCAGTGCTGCCAATGGGGCAAAACCATGTCAGACTGCCGAAGCCTGATTTGGAGCCCGAAATATCGCCTATTCGATCGCCATCATTTTTCCATTTGGTGGAATCTTTCGCAGGTTTAAACACTGATTTGCTGATACCACCAACGCCTTCGAAAGCGATATATCCCTTTTTCAAGGGGAAATTCAACTTAAAAGTTACGTCTTGAAAATCAGGTGTGGATTCCACGATGTGAATGCCTGCTAAAGCTAACAATGCCACAGTGGAGTAACGATACGCAGCCAAATAGGATGCCTGTTTTCCCTTTTTGAACGGACCTTCAGCACCAAACTCAACGCCATTGGCACCGATTTGAGCCGTATATTCACGCTTTTCGTTATTGCCATTGCGAAGTTTTAAATCAAATACGGCAGAAGTGGCGTTGCCATATTCAGGCGCAAAAGCGCCGCTCAGGAAATCGGAATTATCTAAGAGATTGTTGTTAATCATACTGATGGCGCCCCCCGAACTACCCATCTCAGCAAAGTGATTGGGGTTAGGAATCTCCACGCCATCCAAGCGCCAAAGTATCCCGATAGGAGAATTGCCACGAACTACGATGTCATTACGTTCATCAGAGGAGATAGACACCCCCGCGAAGTTTGCAGCCATGCGCGAGATGTCGCCCCACGCGCCCGCGTACTTATTTGTTTCCTCCACAGAGAATTGGCGCGCACTGATCACCGACATTTCGTTCACCGTGTTCTGCTTTTTATTCTCCGCACTTATCACAACTTCCTTACTCGTAAAGATTTTCTGCGCCAATTCGATGTTGATAACAAACTCATGGGCAGATGTTATCTCTATATTCTTCAAATTCTGTTCTTCATAACCCAAATAACTAATGACCAAGGTTTGTCTGCCGACAGGAACGCCCTCAATGCGAAATTTTCCGTTCTCATCGGTGGTGCATCCCTTTAGTGGGAGGGTGTTGAGCACGACGACATTGGCTCCCGGCAAAGAAATGCGGGTATCTTTATCAATAACAACGCCGCGAATGGTCTGTGTTAGGTTCTGCGAAAAAGCTTGCTGATGTGTGGCAATTATAAAAATAAATAGTACTAAAAGTTTATATTTTACTCTCACGCGGCGAAAATTGTTTATTTTTGTATGATTATTTTAATTGTAATTAAATTTATACACATGAAAAAGAGCATCTTAATAAGCATAGTGGTTGCCATAATGGGCTTCGCATGTTCGACGACAAAGTTATCAAAAAGTGGCGACTCGGAGAAGAAATTTGTTTCAACATTTTTATCTTACCTAAATCACGACACGGGACCCCAATATAAAGAGATGATGAATTGCATTTCGCCGTCCTATATCCTGCTAAATAATATCAATACGGCAACCTATAAAGTGAACAATTATGCCATTTGGGGTTTTGCCATTCAGTCGTATGCGCAGCGGCAACATCGGGTGGTGGTGACTATTTGGGGCGAGGAAAAGAAATGGGTGCATCAATTGACGTTCAAATTGGGCAAAGAAAATGGGAAATTATACTTTATACCATCCAAACATAGCGACACCTATATAGATCCTTGGGATGATGTGAAAACTTATGTGAATCAATAAGTGCGAAAATGCCAAACTCTGATGTCATAATAATAGGATTTTCTGAAGAAATATTCAATAAATTTCTTCCACCTAATCATGCTATTAATGAAACACATCGAAGTGGCGAAAAGGCAATGTAAATATAAATAATAAAGTATTTAAAGTAATTTTTAATCTCATTCGTTTACCTATTTATATGAACGAATTAATTGCATTACCGATGGCGCAGCAACAACAAAGCATAAAACAAGCCGTGCAGCATTATGGAAAACGATTGTTTAGCTTTATACGGAGCCGAGTGAAGAGCGATGAGGATGCCAAGGACATTCTGCAGGATGTTTGGTATCAGTTGAGTGCTATCATGGACACGGAACCCATTGAACAATTGAGTGCGTGGCTGTTTCGGGTGAGTCGCAATCGAATTGTGGACAAAAGTCGCAAGCAAACCACTTTATCTTTGGATGAAATGGTGTATGAGGACGAGTCGGGAGAGCTGATTTTTCCTGCGGTTTTCATGGACGACGATTTGGCGGCGGATGCCGAGATGGATAGGGCATATTTCATGGATTCGCTGATGAAGGCTTTGAATGAGTTGCCTGAAAAACAGCGTCAAGTCTTTGTTTTGAATGAAATGGAGGACATGACTTTGCAACAAATTGCTGACCAAACCGGTGAGAATATTAAAACGATCATATCGCGGAAGCGTTACGCAGTGAAATATCTGCGCGAACGTCTCCAACAATTTACGTGAGTTTTATAACTTGCTTTTTCATCGTTGGATTTCACTTTTTAAAATGCTCATTTACTTGAGTAAACTGCGCTTTTAAAAAGCTTATTCGCCTCGAAAAATCTAATTTATAAAATCACTTTTAATTAAATTATTAATCAGTAAAAATTTAGAAATTATGATGTGTTGTGGAAAAAAACGGGGAAAAGGCTATTGGATAAAATGTGCCATCTTTATCCCCATCGCCGTTGCGGCGGGAGTATTCGGTTTTGGATGGGTGGTTATGAGCCTGTGGAATTGGCTGTTGCCTACCTTGTTCGGCGTCGGAGTTATCAGTTTTTGGCAAGCCTTGGGCATTTTAGTTTTAGCGAAGATATTGTTTGGAGGATTCAAAGGGTGTCATGGACATTCGAAGCATCATCATAGCCCTGCTTCGCACGATTGGCACCATAAATGGATGCAAATGACGCCCGAGGAACGCGAAACGATGAAAGCCAAATGGAAAGGCGGCTGCCAACCCTGCGAACCTTGCGAGCCAAGTGAGCCGAAAGCATAAAAGGAAGTAATGTTTTTAGAAATAGCACGGTTTTAATCGTGCTATTTTTTTTGTGAGTAGGTACGCTTACCTGTCCTGCATCGTGCTTCGCAGCGTCCAAAGCCTTGGAATTTGCTATTTGGATCTTGGATCTTGCCTGCCCGACTGCA
>CAIOYH010000126.1 GCA_903862465.1 uncultured bacterium
AATATGCCTTATCGAAAAAATATATATATCTTTGCAAAATACTATAATCCGAAGAGAAAAATGACAACAGAGAATAAGAGATTGAAGCCCAACTTCATGTTTAGTTTGCCTAAATTGGTTGGTTTAGCTAGAAACGCCGTTATGTGGGGAACCCGCGATTTAAGCGAATTAGCTACGTATGGGATTGATATCAATTTCATCAATACGATTGATGACAAGATCAATGAAGTGACGAACTTCTCCACCGATGATGAGCTTCTCGGCGCCGAGATGGATCGCAGCGAGACCAAAGTTGCTTATTTCGACGACACAAAAGTGGGCATCCGCACCATGATGGTGAAGGTGAAGCAGGTTTTTAAGGAGGACAGCCCCACGTGGATACTCTTCGGCACCCGTGGTTTGAATGAGATGAACGAGTTGCAGCTTATCAAGTGCGGTTTTCGGGTGGTGAGGCGCGCTACGCAGTTTCTCAACGATCTGCAAGCAAAAGGCATCACCCAAGCGATGATAGACGAGCTTCAGGCAACAGTCGCGAACTTCGACGAAGCTTACGACAAGCAGCAAGACGCTAAGTTCGAGCGCAAAAGTTTCACGATCCAACGCCTGATACAAGCCAACGAGCTGTATGCAATGGTCAGCGAGCTCATGGCAAGCGGCAAGGACTACTGGTACACGCGCAACGAAGCTAAATATAAGAACTATATCATCTACAACACGCCCTCCATGAAAAAACCGAGAGGCGCGGGGAAGGCAAAGACGAAATCTTAACTGTTTTTGTTCATCAGTATAGGCGAACTTCCTTTTCGAAACCTGCGGTTTTAAGATCCAAATACCAAATTCCAAGCTCCAAATTCCAAGGGGGAGCTGCTAAGCTTCAAACTTCAAGCTTTAAAATCATGGGTTTAAGATGCAAATACCACGTAATTGCATGCAACTTGTAACTCCTAACCATCACCCTCCGACAGATATTCCCACCACTTTTCTACATAAAACCAACCAATTCCCATCAAATCCCCATCAAATTCATCAAAAAATCATTCCTAAATTATAAAAATCCGCGTCATCCCTGCCTGCCGATAAGGTAGGTGAGTTCAATTCCTAAATATTTCACCCCACCAACCCCTCAACGCACCGCTCCGCACACTTCTCCCCATCTATCGCCGCCGAAACTATCCCCCCTGCATAGCCCGCGCCCTCTCCACACGGATACAAACCCTTCACCCCCACATGCTCCAACGTCACCCCGTCCCGCGGAATCCTCACCGCCGACGACGTCCGCGATTCCGGCGCATGAACCACTGCCTCATTCGTCAAAAAACCCCGCATCGCCTTCCCAAACTCCATAAAACCCAATCGCAAACGCTCCTCAATAAACTTAGGAAAAACCGCCTTCATATCCACCGAAACAACCCCGGGCTTATACGACGTCACAGGCAAATCCCGCGAAACCCTTCCATCCACAAAATCCTGCAAGCGCTGCGCCGGAACCCTTTGCGACTTCCCCGCTTCCGCCCATGCCCGCTGTTCTATCTCCTTCTGAAACTCCAAAGCCGCCAACTCACCATATTTACTATACCCTGCGAAGTCCTCAGCCCGCAACTCCACCACGATACCCGAATTCCCCATAGCCATATCCCGCCGCGACGGCGACCAACCATTCGTCACCACCTCCCCATCCTGAGTAGCACAAGGCGCAATCACCCCTCCAGGACACATACAAAACGAATACACCCCCCTGCCATTCACTTGCCTCACGATATTGTACGCTGCGGGCGGCAAAAACTCAGGTCGCACCTTACATTTATATTGTATCTCATCAATCAAACGCTGCGGATGTTCCACCCGAACCCCCATCGCAAACAGCTTCATCTCTATGGCAATCCCCTTCCGGTCCAACAACTCATACACATCTCGCGCCGAATGTCCCGTTGCCAAAATCAACCGCTGTGTATCATATTTCTCTCCCAATTTGGTCACCACCCCTGCCACAGCATTACCTTTAATTATAATATCCACCACCCGACTCTCGAAATGTATCTCTCCGCCATGCGCCAAAATACATTCCCGAATATTTTTAATGATATCGGGCAACTTATTGGTCCCAATATGTGGATGCGCCTCCACGGCTATGTTTTTATCTGCTCCAAACCCCACCAAAAGGTCAATAATCCTATCCACATCGCCCCGCTTCTTCGAGCGTGTGTATAACTTCCCATCCGAATAGGTGCCCGCGCCCCCTTCTCCAAAGCAATAATTAGAATCCTCGTTCACCTGATGCTGCATATTGATAGCCTTCAGGTCTGCCACCCGCGACCGCACATCTTTTCCCCGCTCCAATATGATAGGTTTAATGCCTTTCTCGATACAACGCAATCCTGCAAACAAACCTGCGGGTCCTGCACCTATTATAATGATATGTTGCGCATGAGCTACGTTTTTATACTCGGGCAAACGAATAATTCGCTCCTCAAAATCTTCATTGACATATAAATTAATCAATAAATTTATTTTAATGTTACGTTGTCGCGCATCAATAGAAGACCTCAGAATCTCCATATAACGAATTTCGTCCTTGCGAATGCCCGTCTTGCCGGAAACGATTTTCAACAATTCCTCTTTGTTTTCGACCACTTCGGGTGCTACTTGTATTTGAATTTGCTGCTGCATATTTTTTTCGGTAAAGATACAAATATGATGAATACATCCATGATTTTCTTCAAAAAAAGTAAAAAAATAATATTCCTCAATAAATATATGTTGTTAATTGGATTAAAATGATTAATTTTGCACCCATTTTTGAATAATCAGTATAATGCTAAATATAACATTGCCGGACAATACGGTAAGACAATACGTTGAGGGAATCACAGGACACGAGATCGCGCTAAGCATTAGCGAAGGTCTTGCGCGTAATGTATTGGCGATTCAGGTGAATGGTGAAGTTTGGGATGCTACACGCCCATTGCACGCTGATGCCAACATAAAACTCCTCACGTGGAACGATACCGAAGGCAAAGCAGCTTTTTGGCACACCTCAGCACACATCATGGCTGAAGCTATCGAGTTACTTTATCCCGGAACCAAATTTGGCATAGGTCCTAACATCGAAAATGGTTTCTATTATGATGTTGACATGGGCGAACGCGTGCTGACCGAAGCCGATTTCAAAGCCCTCGAAGATAAAATGCTTGAACTTTCGAGAGAGAATCAAGTATTACTCCGTAAAGAAATTTCCAAACAAGGCGCCATTGACCATTTCACTACCAAAGGCGACGAATACAAACTCGAACTCATCAACGAACTGACTGACGGCGAAATCACGCTCTATGAAAGCGGCAAGTTTACAGATTTGTGTCGTGGTCCGCATATCCCCAACACAGGCTTTATCAAAGCGATTAAAGTCATGAGTGTTGCAGGGGCTTATTGGCGTGGCGATATCAATCGCAAACAACTTACCCGAGTTTACGGCATCACATTCCCCAAACAAAAAGATCTGACAGAATACTTAACTTTGTTGGAAGAAGCAAAAAAACGCGACCATCGCAAGTTAGGCAGGGAATTAGAACTGTTTACCTTTTCGCAAAATGTTGGTTTAGGTTTGCCCTTGTGGTTACCAAAAGGAACCGCTATCCGCGAACGCTTGGAAGCTTTTCTAAAGAAAGTGCAACGCAACGCAGGCTACGTTCAGGTGATGACTCCTCACATTGGCGATGTGAATTTATACAAAACTTCAGGACATTTTCAGAAATACGGACAAGATTCTTTTCAACCTATTTCTACTCCTATAGAAGGAGAGCAATTTATGTTGAAACCTATGAATTGTCCTCATCATTGTGAGATTTACAAATTCAAACCACGCTCTTATAAAGATTTACCTTTGCGCATGGCGGAGTTTGGCACCGTTTATCGCTACGAACAAAGCGGCGAATTGCACGGGTTGACACGTGTGAGAGGATTTACACAAGACGATGCTCACATCTTTTGTTTGCCCGATCAGGTGAAATCGGAATTTGTGGATGTTATCAAAATCGTGATGATAATTTTTAAGGCTCTTGACTTTAAAGATTTCACGGCTCAGATTTCTCTACGCGACCCCAACAACAAAGAAAAATATATCGGCACCGACGAAAATTGGGATAAAGCCGAACAAGCTATCATAGAAGTTTGCAAAGAAAACAACATCAACGCTGTGGTTGAGATAGGCGAAGCTGCTTTCTACGGTCCGAAGTTGGATTTTATGGTTCGTGATGCTATCGGCAGAAAATGGCAATTGGGCACTATACAAGTTGATTACAATCTACCGGAACGTTTCGAATTAGAATACATTGGCAACGACAATCAAAAACATCGCCCTGTGATGATTCATCGTGCGCCCTTCGGTTCGATGGAACGCTTTGTGGCGGTTTTGATTGAACATTGTGCCGGGAAGTTCCCTTTGTGGTTGGCTCCGGAGCAAGTTTCCATCTTGCCGATTAGTGAGAAATATGAAATTTATGCGAAAAATGTCTCATTATTGCTAAATAATTACGATATTCGCAGCAAAATTGATAATCGAAACGAAAAGACAGGCAAAAAGATTCGTGACGCTGAGGTGGAACGCATCCCTTACATGCTGATTGTAGGCGAGAAAGAAGAAGCTGAAGGCACTATTTCTGTAAGAAAACAAGGCGACGGCGACTTAGGTTCTTTTAGCATTGAAGCATTTGCTGCCTTGATAAATGATGAGATTACGAAATTG
>CAIOYH010000127.1 GCA_903862465.1 uncultured bacterium
ATATGGTTCTTTTACATATTCTGGCAAATATAAACAAGGCTCTGATTATGAATATATACTTAATTCAAGTAATCAAACTTTATCTGATATTTATGGTTTTTACACTGACTTGTTTTTAAGTAAATCGGAAAGTCTAAAAAGTAATTCCCTGTTTAATAAATTTTCTTTCTTTTCAATAACTGGTCTTAGTTATTCTATAAAAGTTTCTGATTTTCTAAATTTATATTTTAGTTTGGACGAAAAGATAAATACTAAATTACTTCGAAAGTCAAATGACAAATATTATGTTTCCACTAATATAAAAGATGTTAATCCATTATTATACAGTAATAAAAATATGCGTTTCTCTGAGCTGTCATTAAAAATTGGAGTGAATTATAAGTTTTAATATGAATAGAATAGTAAAGTTTCTTTCAATAATTTTATTGTTTTTCTTTGTCTTATTTATTTCATGTAATAACAGCACCTCAAGCACTTCTCCAACAAAAGCTCCGCAATCTGCTAAAAAAGTAATGCAAAAAAGCGTAGCAGTTATCATTGATGTGCAACCCTTCTCCGATATGCCTACCGAGCAAACAACTTATGTTTTCACCGAGTTAAAGAAAATATATCCTTCAGTAGAATTGAAAACAGCAATTCCGTTGCCGGAAGAGGCATATTATCCTGCCCGTAATAGGTATAGGGCAGATTCTTTACTTAATTTCTTGTCGGCACAAACCAAAAGTAATCATGTGGTTATTGCCCTTACCTCAAAAGACATAAGTTGTACCAATGAAACCTATGCTGATTGGGGTATCATTGGTTATGGTTTTTGTCCGGGCAATGCCTGTGTGGTTTCCACATTCAGGCTAGATAAAAACAATGTGTTTGAGCAACTGTTCAAAGCATCCATCCATGAGCTTGGGCATACCCAAGGCTTAGACCATTGCCCAGATAAAACATGTTTTATGCGCGATGCCGAAGGCAAAAACACCACCAATGAAGAAAAAGATTTTTGCCCGAAATGCAAAGCTTTTTTAACAAGTAAAGGGTGGCTGTTTAAGAAATGAGATGTTGGTGGTGTGTCAAAAGAAAATTATTTGGCTTGCAAAAGTCTTTGCAAGGATTTTTTTTGTAATTTTGTAGAAAATTTATAATTATGAGTGCAATTTATATAACTACAGAAACTGATTCGGCTTATAAAAGTCTCATGGATTTTGTAAAAAGCTTCTATAAAGCTACTATTGCTCAGGACGAAGAAACTGTGGAAAGGAGTATTTATGAACTTTCAGCCAAGGAAGAACATGATGCAATGATGCAAGGCGTTGCTGACCACAACAAAAGACACTTACATAATAAATCACTCAGAAAACATTTTTAAAATGATAAGCGAAGGCGAAATTTTAGAGTTATATTTTCCTTTGCCGGGGGTGAAAGAAAAATACCATGCAGGTATTGTTGTATCTAATAATGAGCATAATGAATTAGAAGATGCATTTTATTGTGTGATGCTTTCGTCTAAAGCATACAATCCTGAATATATAGAAGAAATTAAACCTGAAATGCTTACTAAGCCCATCAGCGATTTAAAAGGGTATGCAAAGACTCAAATTTTAATACGTTTTAATCCAAACGATATACAACGCCATTGGGGAAATATGAAGAAACAATATTTACCACAATTAAAAGAAAAAATCATTAAGTCAATATTTTAAGTTATGGCGAAGAAGACCTATAAACTCGATATTCCAAATGAAAAGGATGTTAAACCAATAAAAAAGCTCCTTAAAGCAGCAGGGTTAATTGAAATCAGCCCCAATCATTTCATTGAAAAGCCAAAGCCCGTAAAGAAAAAAACGGCTGTAAGGTCTAAACCTTCTGTGAAGAAATCTTCAAAACCAAAAAAAACATTGGTTGAAAAACCCTCTACTTAAAAAGGATAAAAAAATACTATTCTCCGATCACTATTTACCTTTTACCAAATACAAAGTTCCTTGTTTAGCCATTACGAAATCAATATTGACAACATCTTTTCCTTAGGATTAATTAAGTCTTTTAAATTATTTTTTTAAACAATCCCTATTGTAAAGTGATTTTTACTAATTTTGTAGAAATTATATAATTATGAGTGCAATTGTTATTGAAGGTGCTAAAAAATCTGGTTTTGATATTTTAATTGCTTTGGCTAAAAGGCTTGGCTTAAAAGTTCATTTACTTAATGATGAATATATTGATATTCCCAATGCAGAAACTATTAAAGCGATGCAAGATTCAGAAAAAGGTGAGGTGAACCGTTATGAAAACGCATCGGATTTGTTAAAAGAAATTGAAATAGGATTAAAGCAGTAAAAAAAATTAATGATGGAGCATTGCCACGTAAAACTTTAAAGCAAATGTTAGATGGCAACCGAAGCAGTTATTAGTTTCTAGTTCCGAGTTCATTGTTTTGAGTTCATTGTAGTCCACTGTGACATCTCTGTGTATCTCCAAATCTCTGTATAGCCCTGTGTAACTTCTCTAAAGTTGAATCCCAAAATAACAAATCTCAAATCCTAAATCCCTCTCCCACCCTATTAACCATCAATGGTTAATAATTTTTTTACATTTATGGTTTTTTCTATCCTATAACGATATACTTTTGTTACTTCATGGATTCAAGCCTGCTTCGTCCGATTGAACCCTTATGAATGAAGAAATTACGATACATTCTAACTTCAAAATCATTGATATTTTATATAATACTAGCTTGTTCGAATTTATAAAAACCATGCATGAATCGGAACTTCTGATGTATCTTTCATTTGGAATCACACTTTTAGCGATGATAGCCATTGCTTATGTGCCTATAAAAATGAAAGCAAAATTGGCAACGTTCATGGTAATTGCCAATGCCTTGATCACTTCTTGGATTGCTATGCCTGCATTATTTGGTGATGCATTGGAGTATGTGATGTATGCAGGAGCGTTTATGGGGAATATTACTATTCGCATAGATGCGTTGGCGGCATGGTTTATGGTGATTATAAATTTCACGGCAGTAACAGGGGTGATTTATGGTGCCGGCTATTTAAAAGGACATCAAAGCAAGCCTGCAAAAATGAGTTTGCATTGGATATTATTTTTATTGTTCCAACTTTCGATGTTGGGTGTGTGTGTTGTGCAGCATGGATTAGCATTTCTGATTGTGTGGGAAATCATGTCGCTTTCTTCCATGTTGTTGGTCATTTTCGACCATCATAATCCCAATATCATAAAAGCAGGGCTCAACTATTTTGTGCAGATGCACATCAGCGTCCTGCTGCTTACCGTTGGTTTTATTTGGGTGTATTTTCAAACGGGTTCGTTTAGTTTCGAGGCATTTCATACCTTTTTCGGTGCCAATTCAAACATTTGGCTCTTCTTGATTTTCTTTGTCGGTTTTGGATTCAAAGCCGGTTTCATTACTTTCCACACATGGTTGCCTCATGCGCATCCTGCCGCTCCGTCTCACATTTCTGGCGTTATGTCGGGAGTGATTGTGAAATTAGGAATTTATGGCATCATTCGTATCATCACATTCCTTTCATCTGATTTGCTTTTGCTTGGCGAAATCGTTGTGAGCGTCTCAGTGTTGACAGGCTTGTATGGGATTTTAAACGCTGCCATTCATCATGATTTCAAAAAGATGTTGGCATATTGTACTATTGAAAACATTGGCATCATTGGCATCGGAATCGGAGTCGGCATGATGGGCTTGGGCAATGGTTCTCCTTTACTATATTATCTAGGATTTGGTGGCACTCTGTTGCATGTGCTGAATCATTCTTTGTTCAAATCTTTGCTGTTTTATGCGGCAGGTTCGGTTTACAAACAGACACA
>CAIOYH010000128.1 GCA_903862465.1 uncultured bacterium
CTAAAGCTTTTCGTTGGTCACCTACAGCATTAGGGCTCATTGATAGAGCTTGAAGGGTACGTCTACTACCACCATTGATATAACCAGGCTTCAATCCTGGAGGACAACCTTTCGCATCTCTACCAACACTCTGAAAGTTACATGATCCATAACCCTCAATAGTAATTTGCTTATACCAATACTTAGCATAATTATCGAAGGAATAGCTCTCCTTCTTCCCATCTCCTTCTTTCGCGATACATTCTAGAAGCATGATAGCGATGTCACCTGTATCAGTTAAATCACCTGCTCTTTTCCCTGGATGATAATTAGCTGTACCCCATCCTATACCATTATTAGATTCACCGGGTGGAAGGTAGCTAGTATATCTACCAACCTGTGCTTTGATCTTCTTCGCATCATACTCATAATGACCTCCCAGTGAAAGAGCATCACCAATCAAACCAGTGATAAATGATCGAATTATCCTTTCTTTTTTCAAAGTATTCATTTCAGGAATTTTTTCAAAAATAGAAAAAATATTTCTAGTAATCATAATCTTTCTGAAATATTTTTACTTTTTAATAATTTATTCCTTCTAAATGAAAAGATTTCTCTATTTTTGTACTGAATTTCAGAATCGTATTTTATATGAAAAAAAGCAGATTTCTTTTCTCCATCATTTTAGGTCTTTTAAGTATTACTTCCTACGCGCAAAGAGGCATTGACGGTCCGAAGACTATTACGGCAGCCAACACCATTGTCAACGAATATACTGCCCTCTCTGCCGACGCTTTGGCAGGAAGTACTTCCATTTCTGTTGCGGCTAATACATTAAATGCTAACAATCGTTTTGGAGCCGGCAATGTTTTAGCACAAGGCGATTTGGTGTTCATAGTTCAAATGCAAGGCGCATCGCTCAACACGGGATGGAATGCTTGGAATGGTTGGATTTCTAATTATGCCAATGCAGGGCTGTATGAATTCGCGGAAGTTTTGTCGGTGAGCGGTTCTAACACTATCAATTTGGTGTGTGGTCTATCTCATGGCTATACCGCTACAGGAAAAACTCAAGTGGTGCGTGTTCCCCGATATACGACTTTAACCGTTAATGTTGGTGCAGAGCTTACGTGCGACACTTGGAACGGAACTATAGGCGGTGTTTTGGTTGTGGAAAATATAGGTGCTTTAGTAAATAATGGTACTATCAATGCTACCGGCAAAGGCTCTCGGGGTGGGGTGTTTTCTGCAACGTGTGGCACCATTTGGGGAATATCTGATTTTGCTTCTACCAATGCAGCTTATGGCGGGCAAAAGGGTGAAGGTATTGCAGGCTTTGGTTCCATCGATGGGCAATATTGCATGGCATGTGCTGCCAATGGTGGCGGTGGCGGTAATGCGCATAACGCAGGTGGTGGTGGCGGCAGTAATGTCAGCAGCAACTTTGCTTATAATGGTTGCGGGTTTCCTGACACCACCACAAGTACTACCTACGCACAAGCTTGGGATTTGGAGACAGCACCTCCTTTGGGTTTCATAGGTTCATCGTTCCGAAAAAATGCTTCCTATGGCGGGGGCAGGGGAGGTTATACTTTCTCTTCAAACGATGCGGATGCATTAACTGTTGGACCAAACAATGCAGCTTGGAGCGGCGATTTGCGAAAAAATGTTGGTGGTTTTGGTGGCTTTCCGTTGAATGCCAACCAAGCAAGCTTACCCCGCTTATTCTTAGGTGGTGGCGGCGGTGGTGGCAGTCAAAATGATAATTATGGCGGCTCGGGCGGCAACGGAGGCGGCATCATTTATATGATGACCTACGGGGCAGTTTCCGGAACGGGAACAGTGACTTCCAATGGTGCTGTTGGTGGCACGTCCACAGGCACGGCTCCTGCAGCAAGTCATGCGGGGATAGATGGCTGCGGAGGAGGTGGTGGCGGTGGTGCCATTGTGCTCAACGCAACAGGAACTATTGTTGGCAATTCAGCGCAAGCCAATGGTGGTAATGGTGGCGATCAAATAAAAACGAAAGGTCTTTTAACTACAGTAAATAGCGAAGCTGAAGGTCCCGGTGGCGGTGGCGGCGGTGGATATATTGCCTTATCTGCGGGTTCGATTATTCGTACCGCAAATGGCGGAAACAATGGTACGTCAAGCTCTACAAGCGGACCTACAGACATCGGCGTGAGTGAATTTCCTCCCAATGGGGCAACCAAAGGAGGAAGCGGAATCAACAATGCGGCTGTAACCAATTTCACTATAAGTATAAACAACGATACCACTTGCCAAGGGCAAGCCGCTTCGTTAACGGCTATACTTTCGGGTTCGGTTCCTTCGGGAATTTCCTACGCTTGGTATAATGCGCAATACGGCGGAACGGTTTTGTCAACATCCTTGACACTCAATATTCCAAATCCAACAACAACGACGACCTATTATTTCAGAACTTGCCCGGGGACTTACGCTGTGGCGGCTACCTTGACCGTATTTACTTTCACCCCTGATGCAGGTCCAAATGTGGCTACATGCTCGGGTACGCCTGCCTCATTAAATGCTTCGGGCGGCACCATATATTCGTGGACTCCCGCTACGGGATTGAGCAGCACCACCATAAATAATCCCTTCAGCACCGTTGGCGTAACGACGTTATATACCGTAACTATCACCAATGCTAATGGCTGCACCGCATCCGACACCGTACGTGTTACGGTGAATACTACCGGCAACGCCACCATCACCCCACATCCTGCGATGTGCATCAATGCAACTCCTGCAACCTTAACAGCAGCTCAAACGGGAGGCGTTTGGTCGGGCGCAGGTATTACAAATCCCACGGGAGTGTTTACTCCTTCCGCCGCAGGCGTCGGCAACATCCAAATTATTTATACCATAACGGGTGCATGTGGCGACGCAGATACCACTCATATTCAAGTGAATCCTTTGCCTACGGTGAATTTAGGCAGTGATACCACGCTTTGCGCAGGCATCAACCTCCAACTTAATGCGGGCAATCCCGGGTCCACATTCTCATGGACGCCCGGAGGTTCCACAGGTCAGACACTCACGGTGAATACGACGGGAACCTATATCGTTCAAGTGACAAATGCATATTCATGCGTCAAACGCGATACCATTCAGGTGTCATACCAAGCGCTAGCAAACGCAACCATAACACCCCATCCTGCGATGTGCATCAATGCTACCCCTACAACCTTAACTGCTGCTCAAACAGGAGGCATTTGGTCGGGAGTAGGGATAACCAATCCAAATACGGGTGTATTTACACCTTCGAGTGTGGGTAACATCCAAGTCATCTACACTATTTCGGGCACATGTGGCGATGCAGATACTACCCATATTCAAGTGAACCCTTTGCCTACCGTGAATTTAGGCAGCGACACTACTGTTTGCGCAGGAAATAGCCTGATGCTCAATGCAGGCAATCCCGGGTCAACCTACTCATGGACGCCGGGAAGTTCAACAGGGCAAACACTCACGGTGAATACGGCAGGAACCTATATCGTGCAAGTTACCAATGCAAATTCTTGCGTTAAACGCGATACTATTCAGGTTACCTATCAAGCTTATGCCAACGCGACGATTAACCCCGTGAATCCGATGTGTAGCAATAATGCTAACATTACGCTTACGGCAGCACAAACGGGAGGCACCTGGAGTGGCAACGGAATCAACAACCCATCATCGGGCAGCTTCAGTCCTGTCATAGCAGGTAGCGGCGTGTGGCAAATCATTTATACGATTGGCGGTAATTGCGGCAATGCGGATACTATTCCCATCAAGGTATTATCCACTCCGAATATAGGCGCCGATACGATCAACCCGGCTTGCCCTGACAAAAATAATGGAAAAATTACCCTATTGATATCTAGCGGAACATTGCCTTTTAATTATCTTTGGAGCACGGGAGACACCACCCTAGCGATAAATAATTTGGTGGCTGACACCTACACGGTGACCGTCACCGACTCTAACAATTGTGTGGCGATACGGTCTGTGACCTTCGAACCCATCTTGAGCGATTGTTCAAAGCCTGTCATTTATGTGCCCAATATCTTCTCGCCCAATGGCGATGGGCAAAATGATGTCATCTATGTACATGGCGTAGGCATCAAGACTTTATCGTTTTTGATTTACGACCGTTGGGGCGAAAAGATATTCGAAACGTCCGACCAAACCATAGGTTGGGATGGCACCTACCGTGGCTCGTATTGCCCCATAGAAGTCTATGCTTACACCCTGAAAGCTACCATGAGCGATGGCACCGAAGTGAAACGCAAGGGGAATATTTCATTGGTGAGATAATCCATGACGGGATTCCTATAAATTGCTTTTTCATCGTTGGACTTCAATTTTTAAAATGCTCATCCCGACCCTAAAGTCGGGACTCCGCTTATCTTGTCCGCCTCGAAAAATCTAATTTATAGAAACCCTTTAAAGCAAAAACGTATAAGGCTTATGCGCAATGGACGATAGGCGAGAGGATTTTGATATCCGTTGAAAGCCTTCGCCCATCTCTTCTCAAAACCGATGGGCGAGTTGCCTTGTTTTTTCTTATTTTTTGATGATAGATTTTTAGTCCTATCTTTATTTTTTTGATGAAAGAATAAGAACTGTCATTTTGGCAGACTTTTTTTTATATATGTTAGAAAAACATGACATTATGTCTGAGCTCAGCGCTCAATAGGGCAAAAATATGTTTTTGGGTATATAAGCTCCAAGCTCAATAGGGCAAATATATATTTTTATATATATAAGCTCAGAGCTCAATAGGGCAAATATATATTTTGGAGTATATAAGCTCAGAGCTCAATAGGTCAAATATATATTTTTGGGTATATAAGCTCCAAGCTCAATAGGGCAAATATTTATATTTGCCCTATTGAGCTCGAGACACAGTCTTGTTGAACAGACATATAGCTATTTTACCCTATAGTTTCAATATGCTATAAAATACTTAAAAATACTTCTAATTCATCAATTGAGACTTAAAATGTGCCTAAAGTGCCTATTGAGGTGGAAAAGATATCGCGCGAAGACGCAAAAAGCTATTAGTAGTAATGAAAAATGAAAAATGAATAATAAAAAATTCTTAGGGAGGAAATGAAAAAATAAAAATGAAAAATGAAAAATGTTTAGGTAGGAAATGAAAAGTGAAAAATTAAAAATGAAAAATGATAAGTGTAGCGATTTAAAATCTCATAGATTCAAAAAATATTCGTAATATTGTTCTCTCAATT
This sequence comes from uncultured bacterium, assembly GCA_903862465.1. GTDB lineage: Bacteria > Bacteroidota > Bacteroidia > Bacteroidales > CAIWKO01 > CAIWKO01. The sequence goes on from CAIOYH010000128.1 coordinate 5,235, forward strand.
TGTAGTGATATGAATACTGTGAAAATACCTAAAGCTCAACGAAAAACCAACAAGCCTACTCTTAGCAAGGATGCAAAAACTCCGCGCAAAGCGAAGATAAAAAGTATATATTATTATGCTTTCATCGGTCTTTGTGCCTTCATTTTGTATGGAAACACGCTGCGAAACGACTTTGCTGTGGACGATAAAACCCTCATCATGAGCAATACCCTTGTGCATCAAGCAAAATATGCTCAACTGATTTCTCATGGCACTTATTATGGCTACGTGAACGATAATAGCGGCGCCTATCGCCCGCTTGCCATGGCATATTACGCCACTATGTATCAGTTAGGTGGCGGCAAACCCTATCTGTTTCATTTTTTCAATGTATTGTTATATGCCGTCTGTGCCATGGGCTTGTTCATGTTGCTGAAACGCCTGTTTGCTGAGCTTCGCGATGAGGTGCTTTTGGTCGGTATCCTTTTGTTTATGGTGCATCCCATACATACGGAAGTGGTTGCCAACATCAAAAATGCCGACGAATTATTGTGTTTGGCGTTTTCGCTGCTGAGTGCTTCAGCATGGGTAAATAATTTGAAGCGTCATAATATCAAAATGTTATGGCTTGCGCTAGGTGCTTATGCCTTGGCGCTTTTATCCAAAGAAACGGCAGTGGCATTTTTGCCTGTCTATCTGTGTTTGATTTTTGTATGCGCCCCTTCAAATCTTAAGGGCGCACTGCTTAAAAGTATGGGTTTGGCAGCCACCTTGGCGGGATTCCTGCTGCTGCGATACGTCGTTCTAAGCGAAACCTTCTCCCATTCCTTCTTGCCCATCAACAATTCTTTATATGCCATCCAATCGCAGCCCAATCTTTGGGCAACCAAAATATTTCTTTTGGGGCTATATGCTTTCAAAATGCTATGGGCTTTGCCCTTAAGTTGGGATTACTCCTATGGCGCCATCGCCCAACATACATTTGCCGATATACGCGTATGGATCACTATCTTACTGCTGATTCTTAGTATGGTAATAGTGCTGCGTTATTATCGCCAAAAAGCCATATTGGTGCTAGGCATTGTTTGGTTTTGGGCACTGCTGATGCCTGCTTCCAACACCTTCATCCTGATTGAGTCCACCTTTGCCGAACGTTTTCTGTTTCATAGCAGTGTCGGTTTCATACTCATACTTTTGTGGCTCTTCACCCAACTGCCTGCCTTGGGCAAAAAAATAATGGGTGCTATCCTGCTGATTTCTATGGTGATATTTGCCACGCAAACCATTTCCCGCAATGCGCAATGGCGCAACGACATCACTTTAGTTCAGGCGGATATACAACATTCTGATGCGGTGCGCATCCACATGTCGTTTATTTCGGATATGTTTCGCAAGGCTGAGCAAACCACTGATGCCGCTGCAAAACGCCAAGTACTCGATTCGGCATTGCTGTATGCGCAGAAGGCAAAAAAAATACTTCCCGACTATGCCGAAGTGAATTATTTGCTAGCGCGAAGTTATTTATACTTGCAACAAAAGCTTGAAGCAGAGCAATATTATTTGTTGACAATACAGCAAAATCCCACCCACAACAAGGCATTGAACGATTTGGGAGTGATATCTAATGGGCGACAAGATTATGAACAAGCCCTAAAATATTTCGTAAGAGCCTTGGCAGCAGACACCACCGACTACAAATCGGCAGAAAACGCCTGCATCGTAGCCTTTAATTTGAAACGATTTCCCTTAGCAGATTTTTATCGCCAAAAAGCATTGCAGATAAATCCTGCTAGCCCTGTTGCTCAGCAAATGCTGCCGAAAATTCAAGCAGAACAAAAGAAACTCGATTCGATAAAATGATTTTGTTTTATATTGAAGAGAAGAATATGGTGGTTTGAAATCAAAAATGGTATGCCTTCAATTGATATTATTATCAACAAAACAAATAACAATTAAACAATAAAACCATATAACCATTCCACCAATGACCCCTAATGACCCAATGACTTAATGACTCAATGACTAAAATATCGCCCTATCATCTCCAAAATATGCTGATGCACTTGTGGATTTGCGACAGCTATTTCTTTTCCGAATAAATAGTTGTCCTTCCCGCTGAAATCGCTCACCCTGCCGCCTGCATTTTTAACGATGATAGAGCCCGCCGCCACATCCCACGGACTCAAATGATATTCATAAAACCCATCGAATCTGCCGCAAGCCACATAAGCCATGTCAACCGCCGCCGACCCCATCCTACGGATGCCGTGTGTTTCGAACATCATCTCCGTGAGCATCGCGATGTAAGGTTTCATTCTGTCATAATTCCGATTGGGAAAACCCGTCGCTATCAAACAATCCCTTAAGGCAGCCTTGTCGCTCATCCGAATCTCCATGCCGTTCAGGTAGGAGGGAGCCCCCGTCCAGGTGTAAAAAGCTTCTTGCAGATTCACTTCGAAAATCACGCCCAAAACGATTTCTTCATCTTTTCGTAGGGCGATACTGATGGCATAACACGGCACATGGTGAATGAAATTGGTGGTGCCGTCCAATGGATCCACTATCCACTCAAATTGCTTATCGCGTATCGTGAGGGTATTTTCCTCTGTGATGAATCCCGCATCGGGAATCAATGTCGCGAGCCGCGATACTATCCTGCGTTCGGCTTCCTTATCCACATCACTCACAAAATCATTTGTCCCTTTTTCCTCCACTCGTGAAGATGAAAACGTGGCACATTCTGCTCTCAAGAACCTGCCCGTTTCTTCGCAAAGCGATATAACGTCCTTGCAAAGCTGCTCTAAATTAATTTCTTTCGACATATCTTTTCTATTTAATATCAATTTTAAATATCGATAGCTGCTAATCAAGTACGCTGCATTTTCCGTCTTATCCGCTTCCTAGCGATGGCATGCACCGTCCGTTTCTTAAATTCCTCCGAAATAACGCTGATGTTTCCGTCCACCTCCAACATCGCCAAATCTACTTTACGGATTTCAGCGATGCCATGTTCGCGGATGGCTTCCTCCAATTCTTCGCGAGTGATACGGGTTTTGCGCAAGTTTTCGGTCTTTATTGTTCCTTTATATATAAGCATCACTTCCTTTCCCTGCACTATCGTGCCGATGTTGGGGAAATAAAACATGATAAACTTCAAGGCATAATTCAAAATAAACAAGGTGCCCGCAGCCGTAATACCTCCCCAAACAGTCGTGTTGCTGCCCACCATAGCATTCTGCACTGCGTTGGATATCAGCAGCACAAACACCAAATCAAACACCGACAACTGTGCCAATTCTTTCTTTCCAAACAACCGCAAAAACACGATGATAAAAATATATATCGCTGCGGAACTAATAACAATAGCTAAATATTCGTTCATGGTAGTTAAATTTAATAATGAAATATTTTTTTTAAATTCGAAATAAAGAGGGGCTCTATAAATTAAATTTTTTCGAGGCGGACAAGATTTTTAAAAGCGCAGTTTACTCAAGTAAATGAGCATTTTAAAAATCGAAGTCCAACGATGAAAAAGCAATTTATAGAACTCCCGTAAAATAATATCGGAAATCTTGTCGTTATAAGATGCAAATATAGATATTTTGTATGAAAAATTGACAGTTTTTCTGACAATTTAAAAAATTGCACTATTTTTGTAAAGTCAACCAAAAAATAAAAAACCAAACATTATGCTCACATTCTTTACAAACATCCTTTTATCATTGTTATTGTTTAACAATGTAAGCACAACGCACACAACACATCTGCCTCCTGCTGGCGGCTACAAAATTCATGTGAAAGTCAATGGAGTCACCACGGGCGACACCTGCTATTTGGCGCATTATTATGGACAATATAAGCAGATTGACGACACCTGTATTTCCAATGTCAAAGGTGAAACTTTTTTCGATGGCAAAAAAGAATTACCAAAAGGTATTTATTTTATCGTTATCCCAAAGAAAAAATACTTTGATTTCATTGTGAATGATGCGCTAGAGATTTGGTTCGAAACAGATACCACAGACTTAGTGAAGAACATGAAAGTGAAAGGTTCTCTCGAGAATAAATCTTTCTATGAATATCTGAATTATATTGTCAGCAATCAAAGCACTTTTGACAAACTCAAAGCGAAGCAAGAAGCGCTGAAGGACAATAAAGATTCGGCTGCCATAGTTAAAAAAGAGATGGAGCGGATAGATAATGCCGTGAAAGACTATAAGCTCGACTTTATGAAAAAATATCCTGAGAGCCTTGCCACCAAAGTTTTTAATGCATCAAAGGAACCCGAAATACCCGAAGCCCCAATTTTGCCCAATGGTCGCAAAGATTCAACATTCACATACCTATATTATAAAGCTCATTATTGGGATAATATTACTCTCACAGATGATAGAATCTTGCGCACACCGGTTTTTTATAATAAAATAAATTATTTCTTCGACAAAGTGGTAGTTCAATCCCCCGACTCTATATGTGCCGAGGCAGATAAATTGGTAGAAAAAGTTCGCCCCAACAAAGAAATGTTCAAATATGTTGTTTGGTATATCACCTATACCTTCGAAACTTCGAAGGTCATGGGATTTGATGCGGTGTTTGTCCACATGGTCAACACGTATTATGCGACAAAGCAATGTGATTGGTTGTCGGATGTTTTATTGGAAAATATAACCAAAAGAGCCAAGAAACTCGAACCTATTTTATTAGGGAAAACAGCTCCAAATATGATAATGCAAGATACCAACCTGCAATTGCAATCCATGCAGACCATCACCACCAAATATACGGTATTGCTTTTTTGGGATTACAACTGTGGACATTGCAAAACGGAGATGCCAAAAATTGTTGAGCTGTATAATAAAGAGAAAAAACTCTATGATTTGGAAATATTTTCGGTTTGCACCGATACTAGCATGGTCGAAATGAAGAAGTTTATCCGCAAAAATAATATGAATTTTATCAACGTGGATGGACCTCGCGCCCTGACACCTCACTATGCGGAGCTTTACGATATTTATAGCACTCCGGTCATTTATGTGTTGGATGAAAAGAAAACCATTATCGCTAAGCGCATTGATGCCGAGCAAATCGAAGATATTATCAAGCACGATTTGAAGATAAAAGAGATGAAGAAGTAGCTATTTTTAACTTCTCTCTAATTTCTTTAATATTTTCAACGCTCTATTTTGAAACCCCTTTGAAGCATCGGGGAGGCAAAACTCCAAGGAAGATTTGAACTCAGGAATCAAATCGGGTTCGTATGTGCAAAATTTCTCACAGATTATAATACTGTAATAACGTGTTGAAACGCTTTCTTTGGGGGATATCAGCCAATCAAAGCATAGTTGCAATAAGGTTGAATTGTCTTTTACGAGACTGAAGTCAATGCTGTCCGCTATTATTTTCAGGAAGCTACGCCTCACGCCTTCAATCTCAGAGACAGCTATATTTTCAATGATTTCGTCAATGTAGGGTACAACAAGATTAGAATTCTTTTCGCAATACAATTGCACCACACGAGCCAATCTCATGCCGATAGGGTAGGGCTGCGAAAAACACAACCGCATCAAATGCTTGAACACGTCAGCATCATCGCCTATAGCTTCAACGGCTAAATCTGCCGTACCCCGCCCTGAATCTCCTAAGCCGCCAATAAAATCTGGGAAACCTTCTGTTGACATATTTTGAATGATGGGTGAATAAATTTTACATCACAAATCAAAAATCAAAGATAAAGATTTTATCTAAATGTCATATTTTTCTTCTCGGTAATCTTCTCGCAATATGTACATTTAAGTCTCGAATCAACCTTGTCCAACACCTTGAATTTGGTAGGCACGTCTTCATGATTCGTGATGCAATTAGGATTCACGCATTGCACATAGGTTTCTATCGTATCGGGTATCTCCACTTTTTTCTTCTCAATAACGCGAAAATCTTTGATAATAATCAAAGTAGCCGTAGGAGCCACCAAAGCAATCTTATTTATTTCAACGGGTTTGAAATATTTGTTAGTTACTTTAATGATGCCCTTTTTGCCATATTTATTACTATCGAGATTGGTGCCAAAAAGAATCTGATTACCATATTTATCAAGGTTCAAAATATGAATTACCTGAAACACACTTTGTGCTGGGATGTGGTCTATAACGGTTCCATTTTCAATAGCCGAAACCACAAATTCTTTTACCGGTTTTTTATCTTGTTCCATTTTTTATAATCCTAAAATTAATTTTAAAATTGCTTGACGTACATATAAACCATTTAGTGCTTGTTGAAAATAATATGCCTGTGGCAAATCATCCACATCTTCATTGATTTCGTTCACACGAGGTAATGGATGTAGGATTTTCATATTCGTCTTCGTGTTGGTCAACAAACCGCGATTAAGAATATAAGCGTTTTTCACTTTTTCGTAATCAATAGGATCGGAAAAACGTTCCCTTTGAATACGTGTCATATAAATAATATCAGCCATTGGGATAACTTCGCTCAAATCGGTGTATTGATAATATTCAAGATTTTTTTCCTTGATATGCATCTTAACCGAGCTTGGCAATTTCAATTCGGGTGGTGAAACCAAATGAAAACGACAATTAAAATTCGTCATAGCAATGACCAAAGAATGTACGGTGCGTCCGTATTTAAGATCGCCAACAAAAGCGATGTCAAGATTGTCAAGCTTTCCTTGTGTTTTTCTGATAGAATACAAGTCGAGCAAACATTGCGTAGGGTGTTGATTGGCGCCATCACCTGCATTCACAATGGGGACGGTGCCTACCTCACTTGCATAACGTGCACTTCCCTCTCTGGGATGACGCAATACAATAAGGTCAGAGTAATTACACACGGTTAAAATGGTATCTTTCAAAGATTCCCCTTTTTTAACACTAGAGCTGGAAGCATCAGAAAACCCGATGACCTTTCCACCCAAATAATTCACGGCACTTTCGAAACTAAGTCGAGTGCGTGTTGATGGTTCGAAAAAGAGTGTAGCGATTACTTTTCCATCAAGAATATTCTGAACAGGCTTCCGTTCAAACTGTTCTGCTGCATCTAGCACTGAAAAGTATTCCTCTTTGGTGAAATCATCAATAGAAATTAAACTTCTGTTTTTCATAGTTTGTATTTGTTTATAATTTTCAGACCTCAAATGTACGAATATTTTTTAATATGCAAAAAAAAAAGGCGACTAACGTCGCCTTTTTTTCTAAATTATTTTAGGAACAGCATGAACATCCTGAATTTTTGAGGAGGTTATGTTTCTTTAAAAAGTCACATAAAACATCATCTAAATCTGGACGACCAATTTCTTGCAAATCATAACCAACTTTTACAGTAGGTTTGTTGATTTTTACAATTCTGTTCAAATCAATAGGTGTAGCAATAACAACTGCATCACAAGGCGTGTTTTCAATTGTTTTTTCAAGATCGGCAACTTGTTGTTCGCCATAACCCATAGCTGGTAATAAGGTACCAATGTTTGGATAAATCTTAAAGGTTTCAGCCAATTTACCAACAGCATACGGACGTGGGTCAACTAATTCGCTTGCGCCAAACTTCATTGCTGCAACAGTACCTGCACCAATTTTCATTTCACCATGGGTGAGGGTAGGACCGTCTTCAACAACTAAAACTCTTTTACCTCTAATTAATTCAGGTTTGTCAACTGTTAATGGTGATGCACCGTCAATAACGATAGCGTTAGGATTCACCTTAGCGATACTATCACGAACAATTTGAATGCTTTCGGGTGATGCGCTATCCATTTTGTTGATAACAACGGCATCAGCCAAACGTAGAGAAACTTCTCCCGGATAATATTTCAATTCATGACCGGGACGATGAGGATCAACAACAGTAATGCATAAATCAGTAGCATAAAACGAAAAATCGTTATTACCACCATCCCAAAGGATGATGTCTGCTTCTTTTTCTGCTTCGCGAAGAATAGCTTCATAATCAACTCCAGCATAAATCACGTTTCCGCGAACTACATGGGGTTCATACTCCTCCATTTCTTCAATAGTACATTTGTGTTTTTTCAAATCTTCAACAGTGGCGAAACGTTGCACTTTTTGCTCATTCAAATCCCCGTAAGGCATTGGATGGCGAATAGCAACAACTTTCAAACCTTGTTTCATCAAGATTTCAATAACACGACGTGAGGTTTGGCTTTTGCCACAACCTGTTCTAACTGCACAAACTGCGATAAGCGGTTTAGTGCTTTTCACTTGTGTTTGTTTCGGTCCAATTAACATGAAATCTGCACCTGCTGCGTTAACGATGGCGCTCATGCCCATAACTCTCTCATAAGGAACATCGCTGTATGCGAAAACGCAAATATCAGCATTGAGATCTTTGATAAGTTTTGGCAAATCGCTTTCCACATAAATTGGAATACCTTCGGGATAGAGGCTCCCGGCTAATTCTTTTGGATACTTTCTTCCTGCTATGTCAGGAATCTGTGCGGCTGTGAAGGCTACAACGTTGTAAGCTTCATTTCCTCTGTAGTAGGTGTTGAAATTATGAAAATCTCTACCTGCTGCACCAATAATAATAACATTCTTTTTACTCATATATATTTTTTTGGTTTGTTTTGAAAAAGGTTACAAAGATATATCTTTATCCATTCACACCAAATACTTTGATAAATATTTTTTTCAACCATCATGTTGAAAAAATTCTATAAGCTTGTAGGGACAAGGCAGGCGCAAGGAAAAAATATTTTTTTTTATTTATATTTTTTATGTATTGATGTCAGTATTTTTTTAATTCTTGAGCCATTTTAACACATTCAACCGCTTCCCTCACATCGTGCACTCGTAAAATATCTGCCCCTGCCAACAATGAAATTGTATGCAATATGCTCGTTCCGTTCAAAGCTTCGTCAGGGCTACTCTCAAGGGTTTTCCATATCATAGACTTTCGTGAAACCCCCACCAACAGAGGTTTATCAAGAAATTTATACAGATGCAACTGCTGCATCATCTCAAAATTCTGCTTTATATTCTTTCCAAAACCAAAACCCGGGTCAATAATGATGTCATTCACGCCCAAAGATGTCAATTCATTCGATTTCTTCGATAAATATAACATGGTTTCTTTCACAACATCTTTATAAATAGGATTCCTTTGCATCGTTTCGGGTGTGCCTTGTATATGCATTAATATATAAGGTATATGCAGCGCAGCAATCGTTTCAAACATCGCTGCATCCATCGTGCCTCCTGAGATGTCATTGATGATTGCCGCCCCATGGTTTACGGCTGCTTGTGCCACTGCTGCCCGAAAGGTATCCACAGAAAGAATTGCCTTTGGAAAATACTTCATTATCGAATCCAAAATAGGCAGCAAACGGTCCAATTCTTCTTCCAAATTCGGCAAAATAGCCCCTGGACGAGTCGAAACACATCCAATATCTATGATAGAAGCACCTTCCGAAAGCATTTTTTCGGTCTGTTTCAGCCATGCTTTCTCTGTGATGAAAATATTTCCATCAAAAAAAGAATCGGGCGTAACATTCAATATTCCCATGATTAATGGGCTTTCCAACGAAAGTAGCCGCCCCTTGCAATTCAATAATTTCTTTTTGATTGCATCACTGTTGTGATTTTTTAATATATTTGCGTTCAAATTAAATTTTTTACAAAAATAATAAATTACATGGATTTTACACAAAAACAATATTTCGAAATCGTTGAAACCTGCCGAAGCCTTTATGTGAAAAAGATGAACGACTATGGCTCCGCATGGCGAATCCTGCGTCCTGCCTCACTCACCGATCAGATTTTTATCAAAGCGCAACGCATCCGAAGCATCGAAGACAAAGGTACACAAAAAGTATCAGAAGGCATAATCCCTGAATTTATTGGCATCGTAAACTATGCCGTCATGGCATTGATTCAAATCGAAATCAACAGCTATGACGATTTGATTCTTTCGGTGGAGAAAGCAACCGCTTTGTACGACAAATATATCCAAGCATCTTTCTCGCTCATGCAAGACAAAAATCACGACTATGGCGAAGCATGGCGCGATATGCGTATCAGTTCGCTCACCGACATCATCCTGATGAAAATCTTTCGCACCAAACAAATTGAAGACCACAACGGCATCACTCAAGTATCCGAAGGCGTGGATGCCAACTATTTCGACATGATTAACTATGCCGTTTTTGCGCTCATTAAGCTTAATTCAAAATAAATTATATGAAAAAGATTCGACTCATTAGCAGAATCCTTCTTGGTTTCGTATTTATGTTCTCGGGCTTTGTCAAAGCCGTTGACCCTTTGGGTTCCATGTATAAATTTCAAGAATATTTCGAAGCCTTTCATTGGCATTGGATGGTTCCTTTTGCGCTCACATTGGGCATACTGTTGTGCTGTTTGGAATTCATCATCGGCTTTGCTTTTGTGTTTAATATCAAACTAAAATCCTTTTCGTGGCTCATGATGCTCTTCATGCTGTTTTTTCTCGGCTTGACGTTTTATTTAGCATTAAAAAATCCCGTTTCCGATTGCGGTTGCTTTGGCGATGCGCTGATTTTGACCAATTGGCAAACCTTCTACAAAAATCTAATCCTCATAGCCTTTGCCCTGATGCTGTTTGGCGGACGCAAATATCTCAAAAGTCGCTATCCCGACGTAACCCAATATGGCATGTTGCTTATCGGTGCCACGCTAATCCTTTGGGTAGCTATCTTCAGCTATCGCCATCTGCCCTTGATTGATTTCATGCCATGGAAAATTGGAAGCAAGATTTCCGAACAGGTGGTGCCCACCAATGAGATTGCCGACATCACCTTAGTATATAAAAATAAAGTAACCAACGAAACCCTCGAATATACTACCAAAACCCTACCTTGGAAAGACACGGTTTTCTTCAAGAAACTTGTTTTTGTTCAACAGAAAAAGAAAATCCTTCAGGCGTACAAACCTGCGCCCATCCACGATTTTATGATTGATGATGCCAACAAAGCCAACCACAACGAAGCCATCATCAGCAATCCCCGCTTTCAGTTCGTTTTGGTGATGTACGACATCTCCAAAACACAAAAATCGGCTCTCCAATCGCTCAACACTTTTTATGAGCAATGCGCCAAAGACACAATCGGCTTTGACGCCCTGTGTGGTTCCGATTTCAAAACCATTGACATCTTGCGCAACGAACTTCAAGCCAACTATGAGTTCTACACCGTTGACCCCACCGCCCTGAAAACTGTTGTCCGCTCCAACCCGGGTTTAGTGTTGTTGAAAAACGGCGTGGTGCTCGACAAATGGGCTTGGCGCGATTTCCCCACCTACGAAGAATTCAAAAGCGACACAGCTTCCTACCAAAAACTCCTTGCCAAAGTGCTCCTCAAATCTTCCCCCAAGAAATAATTCATGCTGCGATTCATCCTAAAACGACTGTTCTATGGCTTCTTGGTCTTGTTTGGAGTCATCACGGTTGTTTTTCTTTTGTTCAATGTGTTGCCTGCCGACCCTGCCCGCATGATGCTCGGGCAGCGTGCCGACATTGCCTCCATCGAAGCCATCAACCGCGATTTGGGCAGAGACAAACCCCTGCTAACCCAATACATCAACTACTTGAACGACCTCTCGCCCATCTCCGTCCACAATTTAAAAGACACCAAAAGCTATTTCTATCTCGATTCCTCCAAATACAAACCCTACACCCGTTTGTTCAACCTTTCGAGCACCAAAACTCTCGTCTTGAAACAACCTTACCTTCGCCGTTCCTACCAAAGCAAGGCGAAGGTGGCTGACATCCTGATGGAAGCCTTCCCCCTCACAGCTTTGCTCGCCGTAGTGTCCATCGTGTTCGCCTCCCTCATCGGCATCTTCACAGGCATCCTCTGCGCTATCAAAAAAGACACGTGGTTCGACCGCTTGGCGATGTTCTTTTCCGTCATCGGCATGTCCTTGCCTTCATTCTTTGCCGCCATTGTCATCGCTTGGTTCTTTGCCTATCTCTTGGGCGAATACACGGGGCTCAACATGATTGGAAGCCTCTACACCATTGACGATTTCGGCGACGGAACCCATCTCACCCTCCAAAACATCATCCTGCCTGCCCTCACCCTCGGCATACGTCCTTTGGCGGTCATCATCGAACTCACCCGCTCCTCAACCCTCGAAGTGCTTTCACAAGACTACATCCGCACCGCCAAAGCCAAAGGACTCTCCTTCCCCAAAGTCATCCTGCGTCATGCCCTCAAAAACATCATGAACCCTGTCATTACAGCCATCTCAGGGTGGTTTGCCTCCCTAATGGCGGGCGCGGTCTTTGTCGAATACGTCTTCGATTGGAAAGGCATGGGCATGGTGATGGTGGATGGCTTAGGCAAATACGACTTCCCCGTCGTCATGGGCTCCCTGCTTTTCATCTCCCTCATCCTTGTCATCATCAACATCCTCACCGACATCTCCTACGGCTTGCTCGACCCACGGGTGAGGATGAATTAGGGGTTTAGGATTGAGAGAAAACCACGGAGGCACTGAGAACACTAAGAACCACTAAGAATCTCATTTCCTAATTCGTAATTCGCACATTCGTAACCTGTCCCGTACACGCAGTGTCGGGGTTCGTAGGGGCTTCGTAATTTCTTACTTTCCCCCCCTCTTTGGTATCTATTTATACATTTCTTCTATCCAATGCATAAAACCAACACAAAGCTGATTAGTCACATCAAAATAATTATTATCAAAACCACGCCAAATATCGGCATTAGGATATTCTTGCCATGCTAACCAAGTATGTAAAATTGCCTTTGAATTGTAAGATGGTCTAAATCTTTTTTCAGGTAAGCCTATAACAATATCGTTTGAATGGGCAATTAATATATCATCTTCTTTAATTAGTTTTATGGCAAAGTCTTCCAACATTCCTTCAGTAGCATTGTCGGGCATCAACCATAAACCAATTTTTGGATAATTCGCAATGGATTCAAACATGAGAGCCGCATTATCGAACCTATCAGGCACACTATATCCATAACTTTCTTTTGCCGTATCTTTAAAAAACTGCCAACGACTTTGTATATTGGCTTCTTTTCCCGAATCCAAATCTACCATTAAACCTACTGTTTCATATTGATCTCTGTCTTTAATAAATTGTTTGAACTTTATTTTTGCATTATCAACTCCATCGGCATCATATACCTGTAGAAATAATTTATTATTGACTTTAACTTCTTTAGGATTAGTACTCTTTATAGTAGCACCATTGATTTTTTTTAGCAAGGCACAAACCAATGACTGATCTTCCTTGCCTTCAACTATCAGAACTTTTGTTTTTTCCATAATTAGCGAAGCTCCAATTTTTGATTCTTTGTCAAAAGTAATTCTTCAACATCATATTCAATAGCTTCAATTTTAGTATCTATTTCAGCCATTCTGAAAACGGTAGAGGATATTTTCTTATGGTTTTCCATGCTATTGATAAATGAATATACAGTATCGAGACTGTGTGTGGAAGCGAAAACCTGAATCTTTAATTTCTCAGCAATCATGAATACTTTATCCCATATCTCATCCTGCAATCTGTAGTAAAGCCCATTTTCAAATTCGTCTATAAGAAGAAAACCATTTTTACAGTTATATAGTGCTAGTGCGAGATTTAAAAGTTTATTGGTTCCTTCACCCATACTTTTCACTGAGACAGGATCTTTCATGCCTTTAAGCCTTATGAATGGAGTTTTTGTTGATTTCCCTTTAAAGGTAATTTTAGTAATATTTTTGTCTATTACTTTAAGTATCTTATTGATATTTTCCTCGTCATCTGTCAACGAAATTTTATCCCATAATTCTGCTGCCTTTTCATTGCTTATTCCTGAACTTGGAATATATTGGCAAGGAATATTATTCTTCTCAGTTTGATTAAATAGCGATAAGAAATCCATAAAACCATCAAGCGACTTAATAAAAGGTTTTTCACTGCCATAACGTATCTGAAAACCAAGTTTTGTATCCTTCCCTATATCTTTTGTAGTACTAACATTAACCCAAGCTTCGGCTATATCATTTAAGCTAATCGAAGATTTGCCTTCAAATTTTTGAGTAGCTACTTCTTCCGTAATTTCCGATTTATAAAAAATAGGCTGAAAACTATAAACATTCTCAGGATTATTTAATTCGCCAACAACTATGGGCACTGGACTGCCATCAAAGTAGTTTCTGCCGCTAAAAATTGCAAGAAATTGCATTATCGCTAACTTGTCAGCATTATTTTCAGAAAATTGAAGATGCTCATCGCGCTGTTCAACTATTTTTTCAAGAATTGATAAATCACCGCGATTTGCATAAACATACATGGCTTCTAGAATGGATGATTTGCCTGTGTTGTTTTTTCCTATAATGAGGTTTAACCTTCCTAACCGATTAACCTTGAAGTTTTCTAGTCGTCGAAAGTTTTGTATTTTTAATGATTCGAACATAATAAATTTTTTAATTTTA
>CAIOYH010000129.1 GCA_903862465.1 uncultured bacterium
AGGATGTTGCCCGTTTTCACTCGCAGGAGGGCTCCCGAGGTGCGTGCAGTGATAGCATAGTTCGCATTATCAATCGCATCGTTATAGTTTTGGTTCGTCGCAGCCAAGTCGGTAAGCATCGCTGAGGTAAGTCCTTCGGTGGCTAATCCGTCGGTCCACGCCAGTTGAATAGTAGCCTGATCCACCACCCGTTTGGTGTGGCGCCAGAAATCATTGTCGGGCATTTCGCTGATGCCTTCAAAGCCAAAAACTGTGTAGTTGCCCGCCTTTTCGCCCCATTTGTTCATCGCCATGGTGCGAATCATCACATTGCCTTTCATCACCTTAACGCGCAAAGCATTGCGGATGTCCATTTTTTGAGTGATGACGCCGCGGAATTCGATGTCGGTCGTAACGTCTGAGAAATTGGTGATTAAGCCCTTGAAATTGTTCACCGTTAGGGCTGTAATGCCGCGTGTGGCAACTTCCACGTGGTCGCGTCCCAAAATAAGAACTAGCAAGTCGCTGCGCTGAATCAGCGTGCTGTCGGGGCATTTGAACAATCTGTTGTCGGAATTTAAAATAGTCATAATAAAATAAAATTAGGTTGTGAGTAAATTAATTGAACTAAAAATAATATAAAAATTGAACGTATTTCCGAGTGCAAATTTACGAAGGATTTTTGTATCTGCCAAAAGATTTTCAAAAAATCTTCAAGGAAAATAGATTTTTTTTTCAATAAAAAAACTTCCGCCTGTCGAAAATTGCATAAAACACACATTAACAAGCATATCGCTCCTGCGAATATCAAAATAAAATAGGCGGAAAATAATTTCGCTTTCGCGGAAGAGGAGTTCGCTCCAACGGAAGATAATTTCGCTTTCGCGGAAGTTGCGTTCGCTTGTGCGGAAAATAATTTCGCTTTCGCGGAAGTAGCATTCGCTCCAACGGAAAATAGTTTCGCTTTCGCGGAAGAAGCCTTCGCCCATGCGGAAGTAAAAAACTGACACACGGAAGAAGCTTTCGCACGTGCGGAGAAGCGAATCGCTTACGCGGAAGACGCTAACTGAGAGCGAAATCCTTTTCCGCGAAAGCGAAAGAGAAAAAACCGGAAGCGAACTCCTCTTCTGCGAAAGCGAAAACATTAAAAAACAAAGCGATGAACACATCCGCGAAAGCAAAAGAGAAAAAATTGACAGCGACCAACCCCAACTCCTTAAAAAGTGGCTATAACTTGTCACCAACAAACCCCAACCCCTTAAAAAGGGGCTATAACTTAGCCTGATAAATTAATTTGGAAAGGAAATAATCGTAAGCCTTGCTTAAACTCCCAAAAATCTTATTCCAAAAAGTAGTAAAATATAACACTGAATTATAGCCCCTTTTTAAGGGGTTGGGGTTGAAACATACCCTGTCACAGCCCCTTTCCAAGCGATATTAATTATATCCTTCTCTGTTATAGCCCCTTTTTAAGGGGTTGGGGTTAAAACATATTTTATTCATGTTCCTATTTAAGGGGTTGGGGTTGAAACACGCCTTATCCGCGTTCCAACAAAAACCGCATTCCATTTTCCATCAGAAAAACTTTTTGCAGATGGAGACTTTTTTATCATCAAAAAAAAAATCAAAAAAAAAGATTTCTGTAAGAAGAATATTTTGTACTTTTGTAGGTAAGAAAATTCCCCTCTCATTAATAAAGATTAAAAACTATTATTTATGGAAGAAACTAGAAAAAATTATTCGGGAATATGGCTTGAAGATGGTATCGTTTACACAGTTCTGAATTACGAAATGTTCACCGAAGAAATGGTTGAGTCGGGCATCAAACAACGCTTGGCGATAACCAAAGACAAAGCCTATCCTATCTATGCCGATGTGAGGAAAATTAAGAATTTCACGCGCGAAGCCCGCCAACGCTTAGCGCAAAAAGATGCCGCTTTTGGCACCGCAGCCGTTGCCATTCTCATCAATTCGAAGGTGCAAGAAGTGCTCTACAACTTTTTTAATGTTATTTATAAAGCGCCCGCTCCCGCCAAAATGTTTACCGACGAAGCCAAAGCTATCGCGTGGTTGCAACAATACAAAGACCCAAATAACGTTTAAAATAAGTGTGAACCCCGAACCCCTAGAAACAATATGTTGGAGAAACAAGAAGAACAATATTTTGAACTTTCGATTGAAGATGGCATTCTTTATTTATCTTTGCCCTTTGAACATTACACCGAACCCATGATAGATGCAGGAATCAAACAACGATTGGCGCTCACCCAAGACAAAGCCTATCCTTTTTTTGCGGATATAAGCAATTTGAAAAGCATCACCTACGAAGCCCGCGAAAGGCTTACGCGTGAAGATGCCGCTTTTGGCACCAAAGTCGTGGCATTCCTCATCAAATCAAAAGTGCAAGAAGTGCTCTACAATTTTTTTCAGATTCTACACAAATCCCCCGCCCCATCACGCATGTTCACCAACAGACAAAAAGCCCTAGTATGGCTTGAGAAATACAAATAATTGAAGAAATTAGCATGAAATTTAGTCATACCAACATAGAAGAATTTATTGAGCTAATCGAATATCTCCATTCCGCGGAATATAAAACTGCGCGCAAAGAGAAAACATTGAGCCAAGAAGAGGAAAGGGAATTGGAGAAGATTGAAGAGTTGATAAATAAGCATTATATTCCGCATAAAGAAGTAGAAAGGAAATCCGACGAGTTCTACGAAACTTTATTGAAATTCGCCCAACACGACTACACCATCCAAAACGAATTGGATAGCGCCCACGATACCATCAACAGTTTGGCAATAGCCATAAATCTTTTAGGCGAAGAATTGAACAACTCCACCGTCACCACCTATTATCTCAACGATATTTTCAATTCGATGAAAGATATGCTCATCACCATAGATAAACAGGGCTACATCCAATCTGTGAATCATTCCTGTTGCGAAGTGTTGAAATATAGTCAAGGCGAACTCGACAAAAAAATGATTTCCACCATACTCGAACAAGAAATTGTGTTTGCCGACTTAAGCAACAATGCATCCTCCGACCAAATCTACACCTTAATCGCTAAAGACGACCAACAAATTTCGGTTGTCTTGGGTATATCTCCCTTCGTTAGGGGCGACGAAAAAGAAACCAGCTATGTCATCATTGCCAAAGATATGACCGAAATCAAAAACAAACAAGACATCATCACCGAAAAAAACAAACAACTCGAAAACTATCTCTACATCACCACCCACGATTTGAGAACACCCTTGGTCAACATACAAGGCTATGGTGGTCGCCTCGAAAAACAAGCCAATTCTATCAAATGCTTTTTAGAACAATGCCAACTCGAACCCGAAGTAAAGCAAAATTTAGATAAACTCACCAACCAAGACATGCCCAAAACACTCGACATCATTTTAACTAGTGTTACAAAAATGGACACCCTGCTCAACGGACTTTTACACATTTCCCGAACCGGAAAAGCACGACTTGTCATCACCAAAGTAAACATGAACCTCTTGTTTGATTCCGTTTTTTATGCAAACCATTACCTGATTCAACAACATAATGTCGAAATAAACATTGGAGACGTTCCCGACTGCTATGGCGACGAAAACTTCCTAAACCAAGTATTTTCAAATATCATCAGCAACGCCATCAAATATCAAAACACGTCTAGAAAACTAAAAATAGAAATAACAGCCGAAACCAAACCCAACACAGTGATATATTCCATCAAGGACAATGGAATGGGCATAGCCGAACGCCATTTGGACAAAATATGGAATGTATTTTTCCGAGTAGATGCCGCTTCGCCCCAATCAGGGGAAGGCATAGGCTTGAGCTTTGTAAAAAGAATAGTTCACAAACATAAAGGCAAAATTTGGGCAAAATCCGAAGAAGGAAAAGGAAGTTCCTTCTTTATAGAATTACAACAAAAAGAATTCACAGAAGAATAATTAAAAAAAAATCGCTATAATTGAAAAATATTTCCGTACTTTACACTCGAATTTACAAAACACAGTAATTAACATAAAAATGGAATCCAACACCAACACGGTACTTATAGTTGAAGACGATAGACACTTAATCGAATTGCTTACAGAAAGAGTAGAAGGCTGCGGCTATCAAACGAAATGCATGCTTTCTGCCAAAGAAGCTCTCGATTGGCTTCAACTGCATTCCCCATTGATGATGATTTTGGATTATAGCTTGCCCGACATGAATGGCAAGGAATTTATTGCAGAATTGAACACAACAGGTATTCCTGTGCCGCCATTTATTGTCTCCACAGGTCAAGGCGATGAACGTATCGCTGTTGATATGATGAAACTAGGTGCCCGCGACTATATCATCAAGGATAATCAGTTTTTGGAAATGCTGCCATTGATAATCACCAAAGCAGGTAACGAAATAAAAAACGAAATATCGCTCCGACAGGCACAATCTGCCTTGGTTGAATTAGATAAATTCAACCAACAAATCATTGAAAGTGCCCACGAAGGTGTTATTGCCTTCGATGGTCAATTGAAATTCAAACTCTGGAATCCTTTTATGGAAAACTTGACCGGAATTCCCTCATCTGATGTTTTAAAGAATTATGCCGGGGATGTCTTTCCATTTTTAAAAGAAGTTGGCATGATTGAAAACTACGGGAAAGCACTTCAAGGAGAATCCATCTCGGAAATCAATTTTCCTTTTAACATTCCTGCCACCGGAAAATCGGGTTGGGTTTCAGAAACTATCGGACCTATATATAATTCCATTGGCGAAGTAACAGGAGTTATTAGCACCGTTCGCGACATCACCGAACGCAAACAAACCGAACGTTATCGCGAAATGGGCACGGAAATTCTGCAAATTCTAAACGAACAGATACCGTTTCACGATTCTATTCAACGCATCATCTCTTCATTCAAAGCGCACTCCGGTATTGATGCCGTTGGGATTCGTTTAAAAGAAGGTGAAGATTTTCCATATTTCGGACAAGATGGTTTTTCTGAAGATTTTATAAGAAAAGAAAATTCTTTGCTAGAGCGCGATAAACATGGAATCGTGTGCCGCGATGAACAGGGCAATGTGCGTTTAGAATGCACCTGCGGTTTGGTTCTTTCAGCCCAAACAATCCCGTTCAATTCGCTCTTCACACCGGCAGGAAGTTTTTGGACCAACAACTCGTTCCCGTTGCTCGAACTCACCCCCGAACTAGAGCCTCGATACCGTCCGCGCAACCAATGTATGCACGAAGGCTATGCTTCCATGGCTTTAATCCCCATTCGAACCAAAAATAATATTATTGGTTTGATTCATCTGGACGACCGCCGCCACAACTGTTTCTCTTCTGCCATAATCGAACAACTCGAAAGTATTGCGGCGCATATAGGCGAAGCATTAATGCGCAAACAAACCGAAAAAACATTATTCGAAAGCGAAGAAAACCTCGCTGAAGCACAACGCATCGCTAAAATTGGGAGTTGGGAATTAGATTTAGTTTCAAACAAACTAATTTGGTCGAAAGAAATGTACGACGTTTTCGACATCTGTCCCGAGACATCAAATACCGAAACGGAAACGCTTTTGAAGGCAATTCATCAAGAAGATATTGATATTTTCAATAATTATATGAACAATCTTCCTTCAGACAATAAGTCTATATCGTGTGAGTACCGCGTAATTCATAAAGACAAATCTATACATTACATATTAGCCGAAAGCCGAATAAAATTTGATAAAGCAGGCAACGCTATAAAAAGAAACGGCACAGCACAAGATATAACCGAAAGGAAAATAGCGGAAGCAGAAAGAAACTCTTTAGAGCAAATGCACCTGTTGGCACAATATACCGAAAAAGCTAGAGAAGATCAAAGAACAGCTATTTCGCGCGAACTTCACGATGATTTGGGACAATGCCTGACCGCCATAAAAATAGATTTAGGATTAATCAAAAAAATGGTTTCCGATGTTGAGGCAGCAGCCCGAATCACTAGTTTGTCTGAACTTGTTGGTGACACAATCAAAACGGTGCAGCGGCTCACCTCGCAATTGCGCCCACAGATGCTCGACGATCTTGGTTTAGAGTTAACCTTAGATTGGTACACCAAAGAGTTTGCCATAAGAAACCATATAGAAATAAATGTAGAAATAAATTCCGAACTCGAACTTTCTCACAACGCATCGCTCAACTTGTTTCGAATTGTGCAAGAATCGTTGACCAATATTGCCCGACATGCCCATGCTACCCAAGTTGATATAAACATAAAAGAAACCAATGAATGTATCAACCTGCGAATCACGGATGACGGTATCGGAATAAACGAAGAAAAAATTAAATCAAGAGAATCATTTGGCATCATTAGCATGAAAGAAAGAGCTGCATTATTAGGGGGAAAATTAACTATTCGAAATAAAAATAATGCCGGTACAGAAATAATGCTTATCTTGCCGATAAATAATAAAATGGACAACAAATAAACCTGAGTTATTAAGTAAAATTTAAACAGATGAAAATTCTGATTTGTGATGACCATAAAATTGTACGCGACGGTCTCGTACAAATTCTCAAGCAAATGCTTGGAGTTTCGTTGATAAAACAAGCCGGCACAGGTGCGGAAGCCCTTGCGATTTTGGAAGAAACGGTTTTCGATATCGTTTTACTTGACATTACCCTTCCTGGCATAAGCGGCTTAGAAGTGCTAAAATCTATTAAAGAGCGATGGCCCGCAACAAATGTCTTGATGTTAAGTATGCTTACACAAGAGCAATATGTGATACGTGCCTTAAAATTTGGAGCCTCAGGCTATCTATCAAAAGATACTGCTTCGGACGAACTTTTAATGGCAGTGCAAAAAGTTTCAGCAGGTGGAAAATATATTTCGCCCGTATTAGCTGAAAACATAGCACTCAATTTTGATAGGGAAACCTCCAAACTGAGCCATGAACTTCTGTCTCCACGTGAATTTGAGATATTAATAAAATTGGCAAATGGCATGGGACTGTCGGAAATTGGACAGGAACTGTTTATTTCAAACAAAACTGTTAGTACCTACAGAAGTCGTATAATGGAAAAGATGAATTTCTCCAAAAATACGGAATTGGCAAAATACTGTATTGAGCACGAATTGATATAAACAGTCAATTTTATTTTACAAGTGCTGACTTCGATGTTTTGACCAATATCCTTCAGCAAAATTATTAGTTTTTGGCATTTATTTTTTGGATACGTTTAATCGCCAAATGCCTCAAAACCCTTGCCTACAGTGCATCTCAGATGGCATGTAATAATTATCCTACGCTGTGTAGTCTTTTCCTTTCAGAAATTTAGGACTTCTCCTACATGATATTTTTGCCAACGGTAGTACTTTTGTGCTTCAATTAATAAAGCTACCATGAGAATAGTATTAGCAGACGACTCAAGTTTAATTCTTGAACGTTTACAACAGATGATAGGCATTAGCAAAAACGCAAAAATAGTAGGTACATTTAATAATGGTACCGACACCTTGGAAGCATTAAAAACGCTTAAACCCGATGTGGCAATTGTGGATATAAAAATGCCGGGACTTACAGGACTTCAGGTTTTGAATGAGATTCGGAAAGAAAATAAATCCATCAAATTCATCATTCTTACCTTTTATTCTTCGGACCATTATAGAAATATGGCGTTTCGCGATGGCGCTGATTATTACTTTTCAAAAGTTGATGATTTTGACAAAGTGTTTCTCGCAGTGGAAGAAATTGCTCAGAATAGAAACAATATTCAATTTATAAGTAATTAAAATCAAACTAAATCGATTCACATTTTTTAGAAAATAATGCCAATAAAATTAGGTTGATTATTCATTACTACTAAATTCTCAAAACAATTTTTCTGTAAATGTCCATAATAAAATTAAACATTCAATAGAAAAATCTCGCCCATAATAATAATTTTAGTATCTTTGTATCAATAAAAGAAAACACAACTAAAAGATAGTAGAAGAGATCCATAAAAATTGATATCTAAAATGTTATAACATCGTGGAAACAATCATAACACATAAAGGAATCAAGAATCGTTTAAAACGACTTTACGTTGTTTTTCCTATAATTATTTTTCTGTTAGGTCTGAACCTGAAAACAAACGCCGGAATCTATATAGCTTCGGGAAACATTAGCCTTTCGGGGATTTCATTTGCAAATTCTTTTATCGGGTATAGCAATCACCAGTGGCTATATTCTGAAAAAAATATAGATAGGTTGACATGTCCAAAATCAATTTTTGAAACGAAACAGGGCACATCCACATGTCCAAAATCAATTTTTGAAACGAAACAGGGCACATCCACATATCCAAAATCAGTTTTTGAAATGAAACAGAGCACATCCACATATCCAAAATCAGTTTTTGAAATGAAACAGGGCACATCCACATGTCCAAAATCAATTTTTGAAATGAAACAAAGCACGTCCACATATAAAATATCATTAATTTGAAAGAAACAAGGCAGATTCGCATTATAAATTATGTTATTTAGAAAAAACAGAGCAAATAATCCAAATATTTATATAAACAATCAAAAAAATTAAAATTATGGTACCAACAGATGAAACACCCGTAGAAAACACAACCCCAAACAGAGTTGATAATATTCCTGCAGCGGATATAGACCTGAAGGATGTAGCAAAACAAGTTAGTGATACATGGCTCACCAAACCATCCATGACGCTGATTTGGCTTACTCAAGAAGATTTTAGCGATATTGTAGAAAGCTATGAAACAACGCTTATGTCACGCAAAAGCACCGGCAGCACCCGCCCCATAATTACCGGCAAACTAAAAAATCTTGACTTTACGTTAGACAAAGACGTCGAAAATATAAAAGTATATCTCGAGGACAAATATGGCAAAACAGATGCTCCATCCTATTATGCAGCATTCGGTATAGTGAAAGAGGACCATGTGTATAAACTCCCTCATGACCGCAACGAGCGTTTGGCAGCTCTCGAATTGTTGGTGCCTGCCATCACAACCCATGGTTTTCAGACTAAACAATTCGGACTGACCTATTGGACGGGTCAAAAAACTCTTTACGATTCATTATTGACACAAGCCACAACTATTGACGGCACAGTTTCGAGCAAAGTAGGCGACAAAAACGTGTTGAAAGCACAAATCAAAAAAGCACTCAATGCACTCATTCATATCATCATCGGAAACTATCCCGACACCTATAAAACGGAACTTCGGAGTTGGGGATTTCAGAAAGAGAAATATTAAGAATCAACACAAACAAAAAACAGAAATTAATAATTAGTCAAAAAGCACTTCAAATTTAAAATCTACCCGGACATAATATCATGAAAAAAACAGTATCAATCATTCTGCGCAGCAAAATTAGCCGGAGCATCTGCTCTGTTCTGATTCTTGTTGTTTTGATGATTGGGGTGAATTTGAATGTGGAGGCAGCACAGAGGACTGCATCAGTTTCGGGTAATTGGTCTAGTACCGCAACTTGGGGAGGTGCTGCTGTTCCTGTAGCTGGTGATGATGTTACAATTAATAATAATATTAATGTTACGATTACTACTTCAGCTTTTTGCAACACCATTACTACAGTTAACACTGGGAGCATAACAATTAGCGGGTCCAATTCTTTAACTGTAACTAGTCTTATTAATATAATTAGACCTTCTAGTAATACTAATTTTACGATTGCTGTTGGCGCAGGAACGCTAACTGCCGGATCACTTACCATGAACGCAACTACTGGGAGTCGAACCAATATAATATCCATCTCAACCGGAACAGTCACAATAAATGGAGCTATATCAACAGGTACAACAGCTTGCCTATTTAATCTTACCGATGCTGGGACCTTGAATTTTAATGGAGCTTTTACAAGCAACCCAACAATAACGACATCCACAAATTCTACTGTTATTTATTCTTTTGCAGGAGCACAAACTGTAGTGCCAACAAATTATAATAATCTAACCTTATCTAGTAGTGGTATAAAAACAACGACGGGTGTAACTGTCCTTGGCATTCTTTCAATGGAAGGTACAGCAACAGCATCTGTTGCTCCTACCTATGGAGCATCAGCTACTTTGCAGTACAATACAGCAACTTCACGAAATACAGGTGTGGAATGGGTTTCACCTTTCTCAGCCACAGGTGGTATTATTATCGCAAATACAGGAACCATTTCTTTAAATTCTGCCGAAGTGCTTAATGTTTCTGTTCCACTTACAATTAACAATGGTGCGTCTTTAAATACCAGTTCAAATAATTATAGCTTAACATTTGGTGGTGACTTTCATAATAATGGTGGCACTTTTACAGCAAATTCATCGACAATCACTATAACAAATACTGTAGTTAATCAAAGTATCGATGGCTTTACAACTCTAGGAGCGATTTTCCTTACAAAAACAAACTGGACAACTGCAACATTATATGGTAATATTTCAGGTGCTTCCTTAAATTTTACAGGTGCAGATGATGTAATCCTTGCTCTTAATGGCTTTACAGCTACCATATCAGGTGCCGTTACCCTACCTAGAGCATCTTCTGGCAATTGGAATATAATTGATGTTGGTACAGGCACTTTAAATGCAGGAAGCATTGCTTTTACTTCTGGGAATGGCGGTAATCACGAAATTACAATTAGTACAGGAACCCTAAAGGTTACAGGAGATATTACTAGTGATTATGTTGGTACCGGAACATATATACCTACAATTATATTTTCAGGGGCAGGACTTATGCAATTAGCTGGTGCTTTTTTAAACCCTTCAACTAGTAAATTAACCACGGTTGCAGGTAGTACTGTTGAATATAATGGTCCTGCACAAACGGTTCAATCTTATAACTATTATAATTTAATTCTTTCCGGAACTAGTACAAAAACTTGGACATTAGGAGATGCAAGAATTGTCTCCGGTAATTTGACAGTTCATGATGGTGCAACATTGAGTCTTGCAGGAGGGTTTGCATTCACAGTTTCAGGAACCACAACTATCGGAGATGGGGCTAGTGGAACCCTGAGTTTAACAAATGCTACAGGTACAAAAACATTTACCGGAGCCGTAACTATTAATAGTGGAGGCACTTTATCTGAATCTGTGGCTGCTCAACTAGCTTTTGGTAATGATGTTACCATCAATGGTACCTTAGCAGAAAACACTAATGCGATTGTTGGTTTTGCAGGAAATCTTACAGTTAATACAGGAGCTACTTATACAGCAAGTACGGGAGTGCATACTTTTTCCGGCACCTCAAAAACTATCGGAGGCACAATAGGAACAATCAATGTTCCAAGTATATTAATTGGCGGTTCCATTACAAATAATCTTACTACAGCACCGGGTTTAAATATAAGCACTACATTTGCCGATACAGGATCATTAACACAAGGAATAGGTAACACTATCCTCACCTATGGAGGTTCTACGGCTGTTGGTCCAACCCTTTATGCTTCAACCAACGCAGGTAATACAATTAATTATAATGGTAGTGCTCAGACTGTAAAACCAACAGCATACAGTAATTTAACCTTATCCGGTAGCGGTTCAAAAACAACAACTAGTGTTACTGTCAACGGCATTCTTTCTATGGAAGGTACGGCAACAGTATCTATTGCTCCAACCTACGGCTCTTCAGCTACGTTGCAATACAATACTGCAACATCACGCACTGCCGGTTTAGAATGGATTTCCAACTTTACAGCAACAGGGGGAGTTATTATCGCTAATACAGGAGCGATTACAGTGAATGTCGCAAAGCAAGTTGCGAAACTTACCATGAATAACAGCAGTGGATTGACCCTTTCGGGAGCCACCACGGATTTAACTATTAGCGGGAATTTGAATTTTATTAATGGGGATATAACTACCGGCACTAATAATGTGGTTTTAGGTAATTCTGCGACTGTTACCGGAGCAGGCACATCAGCTTATGTTTACGGGAATCTAAAAAAAGGGATTGCTGCATCCACATCTTCCGTAACATTTGAAATCGGAGATGCTACTTATTACACACCTGTAGTACTAAATTTCACAGGAGCAACTAATGGTACCGGAACTATCGCAGCAAAAAGCAATTCAGGAAATCATCCTAATATAGGCTCGTCCACTATTGATCCTACTTTATGTGCTAGTAGATATTGGACTCTTATCAATACCGGCGTTACCGGATTCACTTCTTTTAATGCGACATTTACCTATAACCCTACGGATATACTTACAGGGGCTGATTATAATTCATTTATTGTCGGGAAATATAGTTCATCGGCATGGAGTTATCCAACTATCGGTTCATTGACATCAACCAGCACTCAGGCAACTAACCTTACCACTTTTGGTGATTTTCAGATGGGCGAATCAACAGCTACTCCAACAGCATGTCTTTATAGCGACAATGGAAGTAGTCCGACAATTGCCAACGTAGTACCCTGCATTAATTTCGCTTCAAATCCTCAGACTATTTCAACCAGTTTTGCAGCATCGCAATATTTTACGATGTATGTAATTAAAGGATTAATTTATGAAGTTTATACGTGTAACGGGACATCTCCAGCTAATCAGGTTAAATTGGTCGTATATAAAGAAGGAGCACCTTCCGACCCTTATCTTGCATTTTCTTATGTTAATACCGGGAACCCTTGCACTAGTGTCACTAATAATGTTTATACGTCTTTTACTCCAACGTTTTCAGGGAAGGTTCGTGTATTAATCAACAGAGAATCAAACTGTAGCGCATCAGTTCCATCAGGTTTAACCGTAATTATTAACGTGAGTGGTGGAAGTAATACGCAGGATAATGCTACTGTTGCCGGAACGAATTCTTGGATTGGACATATTTATGAAGGGACAAATTCGGCAGTAACTTATACGGGAAATTTTTCCAATTATTTAGGGTATTACACACAGACAGAAACCTTCAACGAATCTTTTGGAGGAAGTACCAATTGTTTTAGTCCGATAAACTCAATTGACACTGCTCGGGCAACAGTTTACACAGAAACATTTTCCGTTAGATATAGGATGAATTCAACCAAAAAAGGCCTCTATTGCTCTGATTTGGGATCGGATGATGGTAGTAGATTGAATGTGGATGGGAATCTAGTTTACAACAATTGGTCTGACCAATCATACAGTAGCAGACCAAGGGTTTTATTTAGCCTGAATGGAACAAGTTCTCTAGTTTACGATTATTATGAGAATGCCGGTATGAATCAAGTAGTATTTCAGAATATAACACTTATATTAGTCAATACACTTTCAACGAATACTTCTCAAAATATTTGTTTGGGGAATTCAGGATCTGCGATAAGTGGGGATGTCTATGGGACTTTACCAAGCGGAATCACTCTTTCCGGAACCGGATATCAATGGACATATAGTACCACTCCTTTAGGGACAAGAACTGCTATCTCCGGAGCAACAAGTGCGACATTTACTCCCAATACACTTGTATCGCCATTTAATGTTGCCGGGACCTATTACATTTATAGGAACGCCGTTCTCAGCAGTACCAACAATGTCTCGCCCAATCCGTATGTAGCTTCTAACGAATCGAATGTTGCAACCATCACTGTTAACACATTACCGATAGCAACCTTTAGTTATACAGGCACTCCCTATTGTTCCAATGCATCAAACCCTTCCCCTACGTTTAGTGGTGGCGGAGTTGCAGGTATATTTTCTTCTACAACAGGTTTGAATTTTCTTAACCCCGCTACCGGTCAGGTAAATCTTTCCTCGAGCACAGCAGGAACTTATACAGTAACAAATACCATCGCTTCATCAGGGGGCTGTGCTATGGTTAGTGCCACTTCGCCCATTTCTATTACCACTTTTCCCGCGGCAACCATCTCTTATGCTGGAACACCATACTGCAAATCTGTTGTAACTGCTCAAGTAGTTACTAGAACAGGTACTTCTGGTGGGACCTATTCTGCTTCTCCGGCAGGATTAACGATAGATGGTTCAACAGGAGCGATAACCCCAAACTCGAGTACGGCAGGTACCTATACGGTAAGCTATACAATAGCTGCAGCCAATGGTTGTGGAGTGGTAACAGCAACAACTAGTGCAACAATAACCGCAGTACCTACAGCCACGATAAGCTATGCGGGCACACCTTTCTGCACATCATTAAGTTCAGCACAAACTGTCACACTTAGCGGCAGTGGAGCTTATACAGGAGGAACATATAGTTCTGTTGGCGGATTAAGCATAAATTCAGGGACAGGTGCAATAACACCAAGTATGAGTACAGGGGGTACCTACACGGTAACTTATACTATAGCTGCATCGGGTGGATGCGTGAGTGTTCCTGTAACAACCTCAGTAACAATAACGGCATTGCCTGTAGCGACCTTCAGTTATACAGGCACCCCTTATTGTTCAAATGCCTCAAACCCTTCCCCTACGTTTAGTGGTGGCGGAGTTGCGGGTGCATTTTCCTCGACAACAGGTTTGAATTTTGTTAGCAGTTCAACAGGACAGGTAAATCTTTCAACGAGTACGGCAGGAACTTATACAGTAACCAATACCATAGCTTCATCAGGTGGCTGTGTTATGGTTAGCAGCACTTCGTCAATTATCATTACAACTTTACCCGTGGCAACCATTTCCTATGCAGGCACACCATTCTGTATATCTGTTGCAACATCTCAATCAATAACGCAAACAGGTACAATTGGTGGAAGCTATACAGCCACTCCTGCGGGATTAACCATAAATTCGTCAACAGGAGCAATTACTCCTAATACGAGTACAGCAGGAACCTATACGGTAAGCTATACTATTGCATCTGCCAATGGGTGCTCTATAGTAACAGCAACAGTACCCATTACAGTGTACTTCCTCATCGGGAACAATACTGTAGATTATACAAACGGGGTACATGGAGTGCTTTGTGCCACGCCTACCGAAAATGCAAATGCGGTATTGACAGCTCCTGCGGGAACAGTTTTTATAAATGTTGGTTTTGCTAGTTATGGCACCCCAAATGGCACTTGCCCTGCTTTCACACTAGGCAGCTGTCATGCACTTACAAGTCAGCAAGTCACTGAGGACTTACTTCTCGGCAATAATTCTGCTATTATTCCTGCAACAAACACTGTTTTTGGTGATCCTTGTGTTGGTACAGTAAAAAGATTATATGTGCTATCAACTTATACAGAACCGATATGCTCTGGAAACACTCCGGGAACTATAATTGGAACATTACCTATTGGTGGAAGTGGAATCTATACATATTTGTGGGAGAGTAGTACTACTAGTTCATCAAGCGGTTTTGCAGCGGCATCTGGAACAAACAATTTGCCAAACTATACTCCGGGGATATTATCCCAAACAACATGGTTTAGAAGAACGGTTACATCCGGCGGATGTAGTAATACTTCTACGACTATCCAAATAACGGTTACTCCATTACCTGTAGCGACCTTTAGTTACACAGGGACACCCTATTGTTCAAATGCCTCAAGTCCTAACCCAACTTTTAGTAGCGGTGGGGTTGCAGGTGTATTTTCATCTACAACAGGTTTGAATTTTTTAAGTACGGCAACTGGTCAAATAAATTTAAGCACTAGTACTGTAGGCACATATACTGTTTCAAATACAATAGCAGCAGCAGGAGGATGCTCTCAGGTTGTAGCATCTAATAGTGTTACAATAAATCCAATAACGACTATTAACAGTCAATCGACATCTACTCAAACACAATGTCTTGGCGGGACATTTTCTGCAATTTCAGTTACGGTTTCAGGAGTTGGGTTAAGCTACCAATGGTACAGCAATACAAGCGCAAGCACTAGTGGAGGAACATCTCTTGGCACAGGCAATGGAGCAAATACTTCGAGTTATACCCCACAAGCCTCAACAGCAGGCACACTTTATTATTACTGCATTGTTACAGGGACCTGTGGAACGGCTACTAGTGCTATATCCGGTGCATTTGTTGTGAATGCTGCAACTGCCATAAGTAGCCAATCAACCTCCACTCAAACACAATGTATTGGTGGGACCTTTACCCCAATAACAGTTACAGCCACGGGAACCGGAACCTTAACCTACCAGTGGTATAAAAATACAAGTGCAAGCACAAGTGGAGGAACATCTCTTAGCACAGGCAATGGTGCAAATACTTCGAGTTATACCCCACAAGCCTCAACAGCAGGCACACTTTATTATTACTGCATTGTCAATGGAACATGTGGATCGGCTACAAGTG
>CAIOYH010000130.1 GCA_903862465.1 uncultured bacterium
CAAAACAAAATTTTCTTTGTTCATCTCCTTTTTCTTTTGATTGAAAAACAATCGTACATAATCTTTTTTGCAAAGATACGAATTTTCTAAATTACATAGGCTTTTTCCTAAAGTTAATAAAGTAAAAAGGCTTACCTCTGTGTGGGGCAAGCCTTTTTTTTGATATTTCCGACGGAGGCAGAGACTACCCATGAACCGTTATTTCATTTCTAAAAACGCCTCAACATCAATATCAGCCTGTTTCAATATAGCACGTAATGTCCCCTCCGGCATATCACCTACATGATTGGGAATGGTTGTAAATTTGTTCGTAAGCGGATTATACTAAATTTCGTGGCTTCCGGCTGCTTGCCGATAAAACTCAAATCCAAATTTCTTTAAAATCGCAATTATAGCGCGATATTTAAAGCCTGACAAACGTCCCATTTTATAAGCCAATTACCAATGGATAATCAAAATTGTCAGTAAAAGAACTCAGTGTGCCTATTTGCTCTTCATGAGCCTCTATAAGTTTTTTTGCTACATCCTTTGCTATTTCAATAGTTTCGGCTATGGTTCTGCCTTCTGCCACCAAGCCTTGAATAGAATCGGAAGTTGCCAAATAAAATCCTTCCGGAAGTTTTTCGATATGTATTGTTACTATTCTTTCCATTTTCTTTTTTTTACAAAGATAGAAAAAAAATTATTATAGAGTCTTTCTCATTGCTAAAAAATAAAAAAAGGCTTATCTCAGGTTTAGTGCAAGCCTTTTATTTTATATGTTAAATAATTTATCAAGGCACAACCACTTTCCCAATAAAAATATCAGGTTTTCTTACCACTGGATAATAGATTAATACACAACCATCTTTTGTAAATAATGTTTTGTTAGGTATATGCAGAACTGGTCTGTATTTATCGAGAACTGTTTTAGATATTTCTCCATTTGAAGTGATTGTAGCATAAGTTGGAATGGCATTACGTATATTAACCTCCTTTGTACTATTATTTAATACATTTTCAGCAATGTCCTCATAAGATAGTTTAAGTTTATCCGCATCTAATTTAAAAGAATAATCGTAACAATCTGAAGCTGCCTTTCTATTAATCATTTTAATCCATTGCATTTTGCCTGTAAAAGAGTACTTAATGAATGTAAAAGAGCCAATATAACCACAAGCTGAGAATAAAATACCATCACTCATAACAAAAATATCGCAAGGATTACGGGTGTTATCATTCAATTTTTCATTGTAATTAGGAAAAGTTGAGCAAACTTGATTTTTCAAGTCATAAATAATTGGGCTTGCAACTTTGATATCATTAAGCGATTGTTTGATGAAATAAAATGCTTTATCCGGAACTACTTTTAACAAAGGAATATTATTAAATGTTGTTCCACAGATAAATATTTCATCAAATTTTCCGAAATTGTACGTAAAAGTAATTAATTCATCATTAAAAGGATATTTATATACCACCGGTTTAGCATTTTCTTCATTAAAAACTGCAAACGCCATTTCAGTTTTTAAGCCTTTGAAAGCATCACTTCTACATAGACATACAATTTTATTTTTGGGAGTTACATCAAAAATTGCGGTGTTGAACAATGCTATTTTAGAAAAAACATCAACGAAATTAAATGAAGCTTCAGCTATTTTTTCGAGTTGTTTATCAAAAACATATACTTTTAAATCATAGTCATTGCTTGTAGGACCTTTTAAATCTTGATTTTTTTTATATCCCCACATAATATATGTTTTTTCATCTTTTGAATAACAAAGATTATTAAATTCTATATTTCCAGGTGGTACATTAGAAAAAGTTGCATTTACACCATTTGGGTTGTATGTATTTACTCCAAATGGGTTATCATAAGCACTACAAAGGCTGTAATTATATGTCGCATCAAAATCAATCTTTTTTACTAAATTCCCATCAAAATCATAAAATATAACAGAGGGCACAAAGTCGCTTTTATTTAGTATATTTAATGATGAGACACATACATGATTTAATACAATTCGAGCTTGACAAAAATCTGAAAAATCTCCCTTAATTTCGGCTTTAGAAACAAATTGCAGGTCGGAAGTATATTTGTTTACAGTTATGCCTTGATCTTTTGTGCAACTCCTGCCATTAAAACACAATAAATATATATTGCCATCTTTATCTTGATAAAAAGATTGAGGATAATGTTGCGTTTTATCAGCGCTACCAATTTTCCAATCAATAGTATTTTGCGCAACCCCAATAAAATTCAAACATAAAATAATCAGTAATAATGTGAATAGATTTTTTTTCATAAAGTTTCTGTTTTAAATTTATAATTAGAGAGGGCTTCACCCAAAAAGCGAAACCCTCTCATCAATTTCCTCTTAAGTAATTGTAGCACTATACACAATACTATACGAGAAAGGTTTCCTCGTTTTTTTGGATATATACACCAAAATATAGTATTCAATTTTACCTTTGTTGCCAGCAGGCAATTCGTGAACAAATTTACCTTTATAGGCTTCTCCTATGCGTCCGCCGCCATTGGTAATCATTTCGGCTAAGTTGGTAGGTGTGGTTCCTGCTGTTTGTGCAAAGACATCAGTACGCAAAATATCTTTTGGCAAGGCTTTTTTCTGTGTCAAATTATCAATAATATGAAGCGTATGTTTCCCCGAAATGTTGATATCAATTCGCGTACACAAAGGAGTACTTTCTTCCGGAGTTGGCGGTGGTGGGTTGCTACCAATAATATGAAAACGAAGCAAATGAGCTTTGCCAACATCGCCGGCAATTATTTTTTGAATTTGGGGAGCCCAGTCATCGGTTAAATTGTTTGTAATATCAATTCTAGCAACTTCTAGGTCAGCATCACATTGTTTCACTTGGTCCAACAAGTCCTTTTTTTTCAGTTTGATGTCCTTACGGTCGTCCCATTTATCCTGCATTGCTGCGGGGGTGGGGTTGAGTCCAGGCACTACGGTTGCATGGGTGCCTACGGCTGCAATAATTGCTCCTGATTCGCTTTCAAAATCATCTTCTCCAAGTTTACTGACATTGGGTGTTAATTTTACTTTTTCCATAAATTTTCTGTTTTAATTTGTTTATACTAGGTTTGGTTAATTATTTTTCACTGCTTCAATTTTTATTTTACCTGTTTCAATTTTCAATTCTCCGGCTTCATCAAGTTTCTTCTTGCTTCAAGTGAACTTTCTCCTGCTTCAATTTCAATTTCTCCTGCTTCAGTTTCACAACTTGAAGCTTCAATCCGATTTTCTCCTGCTTCAATGCAACCACTTGAAGCTTCAATATATTTTTTCCTGCTTCAATGTCATTTTCTCCCGCTTCAATTTTCATTCTTGAAGCTTCAATTTCACAGTTTGAAGCTTCAAACTGAACTCTTGAAGCTTCAAAAAAGGAGGAAGGTTTGGCTGTTGTAAAGAACGAAAACGTTGCTGTCGCTAGTCCTATGCGGAATGCAGAGCATGTAACAGTATGATAATAGTAAGATGTGACGAAAAAATTCGAAGGGGGCATAGACGTATTCGCCCTTAGTTTGGCAAAGGCTGCGTCTGAAAGAAAATATGTTTTGAAAAAAAAATAATGAGTACGCGCCGAATAAGTCGGTGCGTAATTTAAAAAAGCTAGTAAAGGAGTTCTCTCTCTCTCTCTCTCTCTCTCTCTCTCTCTCTCTCTCTCTCTCTCTCTACTCTAGCAAGGGTTTCAGAAGATTCATAACATTTTCTTAGCCTATTCATTGGTTTCATTTATTTGCGGGGACAAAGTAACAAATAATTTTTGATATAGAAAAATTTATTTTTACTATTTTTATCAACATTAATTTATGTGTGATTCAACATAAAAAAATGAGATGAAAAATATTTAGTGTTTCTTAGTGCACTAAGTGCCTCCGTGTTTTCCTCTTCCTAAAAAAAATCTATTGCCCATTCAACAATCTTTTCTACTTTTGCACAGGCGATGACTCCTACTCGAATTGACGTTTTATATATATACATAAGTATCGAAATCAGATGATAAAATTGATGTTAATGATTGGCACAGGTGGTTTTTTGGGCAGTGTGTCCCGTTTTCTCACCACGCGCTACGTGCAAGCCTACACCATGTCGGCATTTCCCTATGGCACCTTCGTGGTGAACATCGTGGGATGCCTGCTGATAGGTATCTTCTATGGCATGTCCGAAAAAGGCAACTTCCTCACGCCCGAATGGCGCATGTTTCTCACCGTAGGCTTCTGCGGCGGCTTCACCACCTTCTCCACCTTTGCCAGCGAAAACATGGATTTGTTGAAAGCCGGCAACTTCCTTCACTTTGCCCTCTACGCCAGCCTGAGTGTCTTCTTGGGTTTGATGGCGACCTACTTGGGGACGATGGTTACCAAGGTTATTTAAGGGGGAAAATACCAAGACCCAAATTCCAAGACCCAAATCCCAAGACGCAAACACTAAGATATAAGATACGAAGATTTTAAACACAAAGACACAAAGACTCAAAGAACACTAAGGGAGTTATAATTTCTTTTGTGAGCCTTTGAGCCTTTGTTTCTTCGTGCCTTTGTGCCTTTGTGCCTTTGTGCCTTCGTGTCTTTGTTTCTTCGTGCCTTTGTGCCTTTGTGCCTTCGTGCCTTTGAGTCTTCGTGCCTTTGTGCCTTTGTGCCTTTGTGCCTTTGTGCCTTTGTGCCTTTGTGCCTTTGTGCCTTCG
>CAIOYH010000131.1 GCA_903862465.1 uncultured bacterium
TGCACATCGGTTTGAATTAAAAGGAGAATCATTAAGAAAGAAAATGTAAAAAAATATAGTATCTTTGCAGTCCAATTGTCCTTTGAAAAAGTGGCACACTTTGCTCCGGAATCACTGGCATGGTTTGAGCGGAATAGTTACTATTGTGCCTATTGTGGTGAATTAATAGAAACCCCTCAGTGAATCTCCATTATCTCCGTGTAACAACTCCCAACCAACCATTTATCCTCATCCTACCCCTAATTTATATCCATCTTTAAAGCCTATCTCCCAAACCTCCAATCAAACATCTTCTCCCAAATCAATTTTCCTTCTTCCATACCAATTTTCCTTCTTCCCAAACCAATTTTCCTCATTCCCAAACGAATTTTCCTTCTTCCCAAACAAAATTTCCTCCTTCCCGAACACAATTTCCTTCTTCCCAAACCAATTTTTCTATCTCCCGAACACAATTTCCTTCTTCCCAAACACAATTTTCTTCTTCCCGAACACAATTTTCTTCTTCCCGAACACAATTTTCTTCTTCCCGAACCCTATTTTTTATTTATTTAGAGATAAAAAGACATCCCTAAGCCAATAATCCGACTCATTAAAGCCAATTTCCCATCTCAACCACCAACTTTTGTTGAATCGAATTCCTACTTACCACTTATTCCCTAATGAAAACAATCTTTTTCCTCAGCACTTCATAGTGCTTTTTACTACTTCCATGATTTTCTCTTGAAACTTGGTATTTGGATCTTGGAATTTGGTATTTGGATCTTGGAGCTTGGTATTTGGATCTTAGTGTTTCTAAGTGCTCTCCGTGTCTCCGTGGTTTTCCCCTAATAGTCTAAAACCCTAAACCCTAAAACCCTATTCCCCCTTCGCCTTCTTCTTCCTCGGCGCGAACTCCTTCCTATACGTAATCCCAAGCCCCTGCGTATAAGGCGCCACAAACTGCAACACATCATATTGATTCGTCCTATTAAACACCCGAAACTTCAACGCCTTCGTAATTTTCACTTCAATATTCACATCCCCAATAATTTGGTTCGAATTTTTGTTACTCGAATAGCCCGTATTCACACCCAAATTGCTCTCTATATTAACCCTTTCATTAAAAAGCTGAGTCGAAAGCGCCACCTCCACCTCCTCCTGCGAAAGATTATCCCCGGGACGATAATTCACCCCTATATCAATACTCTTACTGATTTGCGAAAGCCAATTACTCAACTGATTACTTATCACCTCGCTCGCACTTTTTCCCAAAAACGTTGCATTACTCAATCCCGACTGTGCCACACCGCTGCCCGAGTTCACAAAACTATTTATAATCAGTAACGACAAGAAATTCTGATTGATATTTTGATTAATCGCCGACACATAGGGTCCTTTTTCAAACTCCGTAAGCGTAGGGAAGTCCACCTCAAACGTATAATTCGGACTCGAAAGTATATCTTTTATTTTGATGATACATTCCACGTTCACAGTTCTATTACTATCGCCTATCGAAACCCCCAAACTCCCCAAATTAGCTTTCAGTTTGTATCGTGCCGTGATGTCCAAGTCTGCATTATACGGGTCTCCGTTCCATTTAATCGTGCCTCCCTCGTCAATTATAAAGCGTTTGTTGATGATATTCTGAAAAGTGAACAGATAATCCCCCGATGAGATAACATAATCCCCAAATAGCCCTAAATGCCCATCAGGATTCACCGTCATACGCAGATTGCCGTTGCCTTTACCTTTGATACGGTCTCCTGCTTTCGGGTCAAACATGATTTGAATTTCTGCATCGTCCGTAACATTCACCAACATATCCACATCCACCCCCGAAAGTTGTTTCCCTTTTTGATCATCCTCATTCATCTTCAGACTATTATTGACAAAAGTGATATATTCGTTCGTCGTCAACGAAGCCGTGCCACCAATTGGGATAGACAATTGTGTCCCTTTTTCAGTTTTGGCAATAATATCCATTTTCAGTTGCAGAGGCGTGCCATAAATGTGCACATTACCCGTCGCAAAGGCTTTCCCGTAAAACATTTCGTTCAGAGAAGGGTTGGTATTTAAGCAGAAAGTCTTCTTAGGAACCACATAAATATCAATACCTAAGTTCTTGAAATTGTTATGAGTGATTTTCCCATTCACCACAGCGGAGTTACTGTATGGAGGGTCGTTTACTTTTATATTCTTAAAACTAAACTCGCTATTTGTTATTTTAACGCTATCGTAATCAAAAGAATAAGTTGTATTCAGATAATTGATATGCAGAAAAGCTCCCGACACTCTCATATTGCCTAACAATTGTGGATTGGCGTTAGTACCTGTTAGTTTAATTTTCCCCGTTGCCGTACCATTATATATAGTTCCAAAGCTAGAAATATATCGTGATAAAGTCTTCAGATGAAGATTAGTAGCGCTAATATCCAAATCAAAGTTTTGTGCTTCATTCGATGGATAATAATATCCCGTAACAAAGAGTGGCTTAAGAATTTCACTAGTACCCACATAGTCCACATCCGCATTTATCTTAATGCCTTTGTTTTTAGAATCCCATTTACTCAAAATGATGGCATCGCCAATCTTATCACCATTAAACCCAAAGTCTTTTATCTTGACATCCGAATAATAGTTTGTCTTTCCATACATATCTGATATAAAAAGGCTTCCGGTGATGATACCATCCAAATCAAAGTCTTGCGCATTCATGATACCATCAAAGTTTGAAACATCAAAATTCTCAAACTTCACCGAAAAAACATCCAATGGATTCTTTGAGATATTACCATTAACGGAAATATTCTGTGCATTTCTATATAAACCTATCTTATTGAAGGCTATCCCCGTACTATCGAAACGAACATTGCCTTGGGTATTAAACAACCAAACCGAATCATCAATGGTAAGAGTAGATTTCTTAAAGCCAATAATAGACTGAGCTTTAGGATAGAAGTAGGTGAAGAGATTGATGTCGGCAAAACTATGATTGTTTGTTTTCGAATTGTTCCAACGGATGCTCGTCAGCAGGCTATCATTCAGCTCCTGCGTAGCGAAGTTGAAATCCGGCAACCAAGTGCTATCCGAAAGCTTCAACGAATCAGCATGAAGCGTCAAATTGATGGTTTCAGGCGTTCCTTTGATGTCTATCTTGCAATTCGCAAGTTTCTTCCCATAGAACGTCATATCCGATGAAATAGCATCAATCAGCACTGTATTGTTTATGGAGTTGAAATTCCCCCTAATGGTCGTGTTACCCGAAATCTTTGCTTCAGGAATAAAATAACGCACCACGGGGGAGGCATTATAAAGCTTGATCACAAACTCAAATTCCTGCCGCGGGTTGTAGGGGGCAGTGGAATCAATCTTGAAATCAAAACTTGGCAAATACGTCAACACAAAACGCTTAAAAGAGGTGGGTAATTCCTTAAAAACAAAGTATCCTTTGAAAATAGCATCCACATAATCCGACTTTAAGTCGAACGTACGATAACCTGTATTATTTATATGGGTTTCAAGCATTAGAGAATTCAATGTAAACACCTTTTTATTCTGTGTAAAGTGCGCTTTATCCACAAAAATGTTCCCTTCTAGGTTGTCAATGTTGCTTCCTTTGAAGTCTGTTTTCAGTTCTCCACTAAATTCAGAAATGGAATCTTTTGGTAATAGTTTTAAGTTCTTCAGATTGGCATAAGCAATCTTAGCAGTGAAATTAGAAGCCGCCAATGAGTCATTTAAATTCAATAAACCATCAAAGTGCATCTTTAAATTATTGTCCAAAACATCAATCAAACCAGTGTAAACCATCTTGTCTAAGCCGCCATTGAGTTCGATATTAGTGTAATTATACTTCTTGAATTCAAACAAATCCATTTTTCCATTCACTTTGAAAGAAGCGGTTTTATACGTAAAACCTGACCCAATTATCTGTGCATCAATACTTACTTTACCCAATAAATCCGGCGCACTTGTGAATAACCCTAAGTCGAAGTTCTCAGTTTTAATCTTTCCATTATAGGTAAGTATCTGATCAGAATTACCTACGATGATATCCGAAGAAGCATTTCCCACATCCGTTTTAATAGTCGCTTTAGCAACAAAGTTGGAATAGAAGCCCGTGAAAATACCTTTAACGTTTACATTACCAAGACGTTTTAAAATATCGGGTAGGGTCAAAGTCATGGTTTTACGTTCGGGTAAGGGGATGATAATGCTATTGATATCGCGCACCGAAGTAGATAGATTCCTGATTTTTATGTTTGAATACGTCTCTTCAATGTTGGGAAGCCCATTCATTGCAACATCAGCATCCAACACCGTATTATTGCCATATCTCATTTTAAAATTCTTGACCTTTAGGTTATTGACCTTGCCTTTTACGTCTGAGCTGAACAATATTTTATCGTTCATGCCTGATAATTCCTTCGCAAAATGGGCAATATCTAAGAAGTTTAAAGCGGTCTTGCGGATTGTGGACGTCATTTCAATCTGATTGACGAAATCATTGAAGTCATCAAAACTTTGATATGCGAATTTAAGGTCGAGATCAAGGTTAGA
The DNA here is from genome assembly GCA_903862465.1 of uncultured bacterium. Taxonomy (GTDB): domain Bacteria; phylum Bacteroidota; class Bacteroidia; order Bacteroidales; family CAIWKO01; genus CAIWKO01. The sequence goes on from CAIOYH010000131.1 coordinate 4,540, forward strand.
ATTGGGAGTGATGATGCGCAAATTGTCCACAATTATGTTTCGTTGGGAAACATGAGCGTAACCTGAAAACATACTTAATGTAAATCCGCATTTATCACTGAGTGTTAAACTCTTAATATTGGCAGAAACTGAGTCTTTTATGATTGCCACATCTTGCATATCAATATGCAGTTTATTGATGCTTATATCATCAAAATCAATGGTTTCGTTATTATTATGACTTCTGTTTTCATTTACATAAGAAAAGCCCGAATTCTCGAAAGAAAGTTGCTTGATTTTTATCTTCAAAGGATACTCATAATGCTTTTTTGAGGTCGAAGTATCACTACCAAAAAGAGCAACAAAGTTCTGAAGGTTGGTGTTATCTTCATTTTTATATCTCCGCAAATTGAAGTAAGTATTATCAAACGACAATTTGTTTATGCTGACATAATTTGTTGCCAAAGAAAAATCATCTAAATCCAATTGAATTTTGTCGGATTTTAGTAAAGCGTTCTTGTGATTGTCGGCAACATAAACGTTTTTCAACACCACATCCATAAAAAAACGCACGTCAACCTGTCCGATTGAAATCTCTGTGTGATATTTTTCGGAAAGATATATAGAGATTTTATGTCCCAAATAAGTCTGTACTATATTGCTTTGCAGTAATATAAAAAAACTTCCGGGCAGCACAAAAATAACTGCGTAAAGAATTAATGCTATTTTGACGAATTTTTTTATATCTTTGACTTTTTATTTTAATTTACTCATGAACTCTTACATCCTTGGTATTGAATCTTCTTGCGATGATACGTCTGCCGCAGTTGTTACTAATAACGTACTGTTGTCGAATGTTATTGCTAATCAAGACATCCACAAAAACTTTGGCGGTGTTGTTCCGGAATATGCTTCCAGAGCACACCAAATCAACATCGTTCCCGTGATTGAAGATGCCCTTCAAAAAGCAAATGTACAAAAAAAACAATTATCAGCAATTGCTTTTACACGTGGACCCGGTTTATTAGGCTCTCTTTTAGTGGGAACTTCTTTCGCTAAAGCCATGGCATTAGCGCTGAATATTCCTTTGGTTGAAGTAGATCACCTTGAAGCTCACATTCTTTCACATTTTATCTTGGAGAAGGATACGCAGAAAAGCGTGCCAAAGTTTCCGTATCTCTGTTTAATTGTTTCGGGAGGTCATACGCAAATAGTTTTGGTAAAAAGTTTTTCTTCTTTTGAAATCATCGGAAAAACCATAGACGACGCAGCAGGAGAGGCTTTCGATAAGGCGGCGAAGATACTTGGGCTTCCATATCCAGGCGGTCAGATGATAGACGAGAACGCAAAAAGAGGTAATCCACTGAAGTTTTCTTTTCCCGAACCTCGTATTGCTGAATTAAATTTTAGTTTCAGCGGGTTGAAGACTTCGTTTTTGTATTTTATTCGTGATCATCTGAGAGATAACCCCGATTTTATCCCTGAGAATCTTACCGACCTTTGTGCATCCATACAACATACCATTGTGGCTATCCTCGTGAAGAAGTTGAAAATGGCATCCTTACAGACAGGAATAAGCCAAATATCTATCTCAGGTGGGGTTTCAGCCAATTCGGCTTTACGCAGTACCTTGCTTGCTGAACAAGCAGCCATGAATTGGGATTTATTCTTACCGAAAGCTGTATTCAGCACAGATAACGCTGCCATGGTGGCTGTGGCAGGCTATTATAAGTTCTTACATAAGGACTTTGCTAATCAACATAGTACACCTTATACAAGAAGCAAAATGTTATAAGGATTTTTTCTGCTAAAGCTTTATTATTCAGATTTCTTACTACGTTTTCTCATGGTTTCATCCAAGATGATTTTGCGTAAGCGGATAGATTTTGGAGTAACTTCCACATATTCATCATCTTTAATGTATTCCATGGCTTCTTCTAAGGAGAATTTGATGGCAGGGATGATGGCTGCTTTATCGTCTGTTCCTGAAGCACGTACGTTGGTAAGTTTCTTGGTCTTAATCAGATTCACAACGATATCATCAGCGCGGGTGTTTTCGCCAACGATTTGTCCGGCATAGATGTTTTCGTTTGGCAGGATGAAGAAGTTGCCTCTGTCTTGCAGTTTATCTAAAGAGTAGGTGATGGCTACGCCTGTTTCCATCGAAATTAATGAACCGTTTCTGCGTCCAGGGATTTCACCCTTCCAAGGCTCAAAAGATTTGAAAGTGTGGGCAATGACAGCTTCGCCTTCGGTGGCGGTGAGCACGGCATTGGTCAATCCTATCAAACCACGAGCAGGGATGTCGAACTTCAATTCGATACGGTCGTTGCGGTTTTCTATGGTGGCGATGTCGCCCTTGCGTTTCGTTACGATTTCAATCACTTTGCCCGAAAAAGCTTCGGGAACATGTATGGTGAGGTTTTCGACGGGTTCGTGTTTCTCGCCGTTGATTTCTTTAATAATAACTTGAGGTTGACCTAATTGAAACTCATATCCCTCGCGACGCATGGTTTCGACCAAGACTGAGAGATGCAATATGCCACGACCAAACACCAACAGTTTGTCGGGCGATTCAGTTTCTTCCACTCGGAGGGCTAAATTGCGTTCCGTTTCCTTAAACAATCGTTCGCGCAGATGGCGAGAGGTGACAAAAACACCTTCTTTTCCGAAGAAAGGGGAATTGTTGATGGTGAATAGCATACTCATGGTTGGCTCGTCAACACTGATGCGCGCCATGCCTTCGGGGTTTTCGATGTCGCAGATGGTGTCGCCTATATCGAAGTTCTCAGGTCCTAAAACGGCGCAAATTTCGCCTGCTTCCACCTCAGTCTTTATTTTCTCTTTGCCCAAGCCTTCGAAAAGGTAGAGTTCTTTGATGACGGATTTGATTTGTGTGCCATCATTTTTAACGAGCATCACCTGCTGTCCGGCTTTCACACTGCCGCGCGAAATCCTGCCCACAGCAATTCTTCCTACATAAGAAGAATAGTCTAAGGAGCTGATTTGAAGCTGCAAATTGCCCGGTAATTGTTCGGGTTTGGGTATATGTTTGATGATCATGTCGAGGAGATAGGTCACGTCGGTGGTGACGTTTTTCCAATCGTCGGACATCCAACCAAGCTTTGATGAGCCATATACGGTGGGGAAATTCAATTGGTCTTCGGTGGCATCCAAACTAAACATCAAATCAAATACTTTTTCGTGTACTTCGTCGGGCGAGCAGTTGGGCTTATCCACTTTGTTGATGACTACAATGGGTTTCAAACCAAGCTCTAAGGCTTTTTGCAATACAAAACGCGTTTGCGGCATGGGACCTTCAAAAGCATCCACCAAGAGCAATACGCCGTCGGACATGTTGAGTACGCGTTCCACTTCGCCGCCGAAGTCGGAGTGACCGGGGGTGTCAATGATATTGATTTTTACGCCTTTGTAGCGTACGGATACGTTCTTTGACAGGATGGTGATACCGCGTTCGCGCTCCAAATCGTTGGAGTCGAGGATGAGTTCTTTCTGTTCTTGATTGTCGCGGAAGAGTTTGACTTGGTAGAGGATACGGTCAACCATGGTGGTTTTTCCGTGGTCAACGTGTGCTATGATAGCTACATTTCTGATTTCTGGCATTTTTAAGACTTAATTGGTACGTTTTTTATTCGAGTTTGCAAAAGTAGTGTAAAATATTGAGTTAATAGCTACTTTGAGTGATTAATAATGTAAAATTAATAATGAGGAATGAAAAATGGTAAGCCCCAAGTTTCAAATACCAAGCCCCAAATTTAAAATTCCAAGCTCCAAATTCCAAATTCCAAGCTATAAGAGGAAACCACTAAGGCACAAAGACACTAAGACACAAAGAAACGCCAACAATTCAACAATCCAACAATAGAACAATTTAGCAATAAAACAATTTAATCAAAAATTACACTTATTGTAAGAATCTTACATCATGCGTATTAGAAACTTTTAGCACTAAAAAGACTCTCAATAGTATTGTAGAGAAGAAAAAGAGTATTGTAGAGAAGAAAAAGAGTATTGTAGAGAAGAAAAAAAGTATTGTAGAGAAGAGAAAGATTATTGTAGAGAAGAAAAAGAGTATTGTAGAGAGCGAAAAGATTATTGTAGATAAGAAAAAGATTATTGTAGAGAAGAAAAAGAAAATTGTAGAGAAGAAGAAGATTATTGTAGAGAAGAAAAAGATTATTGTAGAGAAGAGAAAGATTATTGTAGAGAAGAAAAA
>CAIOYH010000132.1 GCA_903862465.1 uncultured bacterium
ATGATGCAAATATGTAGTTGTAGTTTGTGGAAATACCTTGATTTCTTGACCTGTTCCTAAAGTTGGAGTCCACCTATATCCTGAATTAGTCCCATATATTGAATTGTCCTGTCCAAAACAAATTGTCGAAATAGAAAATGTCTGTATTATTAAAACAAGATTAAACATTTTTTGTTTTTTTTCTAGCATGAAGCATAATTAGTTTATATATGTTATAAAGTAACACAAAGCCTCCCAAATTGGCATGTTTTATGTAACTTATGTTACTTTAAATATTTCAGCCCTCAAAATTACATATAATATTCAAACCAAATAAAAAATAATTTCCCCTAAATTAATTTTCCAAACATAAACCCAAATTAATAATCAAAAAAAGGCTTGCCATATAAGGGGCAAGCCTTTTTGTTTCTTAATGAGCTCGGGTATGCTTTGCTATATCCGAATCCGCAGAATGGCAATCAAATAAAACAGCATATCCTTGCTACACTATCCTTATGACATGCTTCTCACTCCATTTTCCTGCAAATTCAGGATAATGGATGTTGGTGAAACGAAACCAACAGTACAGATCAAAACCTATTAAGGCAGAATCGGCAGTAAACTGAAAAATGGCTTTATAAAACGTCGTTCTGTTGGTGCAGTCGTCAACGCCAATACATTTTTCTATGACTTTGCCGGGCAAATCGGTGGCTTTACGTATGTCGCTCTGCACAAAAGCATACGACATATCAATAGCGTTTGAGCCTTCTGCCAAATGACTTCTTTTGGTTTCGCCGCGAGGCTTGGCTTTAAAATCAATAAGGCCATTCAAAGCCGGGACATTATCCACCGCAATTTCAAAAGGAATTTGGCTAGTGGGTTTTGTACGAATAGGTGGAAGCCCCTTTTTACGATTAAAAATCAAACGGTCTTCATTGTTCCATTTGCTAGCGGCAGTGTCGTTTAAAATTTCGCTGATTTTTTTCTTAGTCGCTTTTGTGCTTTCAGCCAAATTTGCCACTAGAAGACTGTCTTTGCGTTTTGGGGCAGCATCATACTGACTATGATTATAAAAATAGGTTCCTACGGTTTCGTCGTCGCCTACTAAATCTTCTAATGCAGCAATGTCTGCAGGAGAAATACCCAATCGGGTTGCGTTGTCTTGCATCCAGGGATACGCCCGGAAAAGATAGGTATAATACCCATTAACTGTTGTTGGATAGCTCATAATGTTACTTTTTTAAAATGATTAATTTGTTTGTTTTAGTTTTAAAAATTTTGTTTTGATAGTATATATTTTTATGGTTTCTAATGATTGATTGCTGCATAAATTTAAAAGGTCTTGGGCGGATTGTATTACTATTATCCGTCTAAAATTCAAGTTTACGCATGATTGCATCAATGTTCTGATGCTCAACTTTAATATTATGATGTTTAACTTTAATATTATGATGATCAACTTTAATATTATGATGCTCAACTTTAATATTATGATGCTTAACTTTACTATTATGATGCTTAACTTTAATATTATGATGGAGAATATTGAAGTTATGATGCGTAAATTCAATGTGTAATCGCAGTGCATTATGATGATAGTGCAATAAAACAGCTTGTTACGTAATTTATCTCCATTATGCAACCTACCATCGTACCGAATAAACCAAAGCTTGCCCGAGTTGCGGAACAAGGTTTGGAAAGTTGTACAGACACTATAAAATAATGTTAAAAGCATTCGATTTTTGTATTGATAAAATGAAATATAAAAGTAATTCTTTTTTACCCTGTAGTCAAATTTGTTCGAATTTTGGAATAATCGTAGTTTTTTACGGAATAATCGTAAGGTTTTAAGGAATAATCGTAAAATTGAAGGAGGCAAAAAATGGGCAAAAAACACCCCAAATCGGTGAATTTCGCGCCAATTTTCTAAAAAAGTAAAAAAACCTTGTTTATTTCAGTCTTTTTTTACCTTCCCACGAAAGCGGTATTGTAACAAGTTCGTCGCCAATTTCCAAAGTGCAATAAAGATATTTGAAAGGCACGTCATGCAGGTATCGGCGATTGATGGCATAGCTTTTATGCACCAACTCGAAGTCGCTATCGTGAAATGTGGACACAAGCTTTTTCATACCTATGCAGGTTTTTTGCTCTTTATTTTCCGAATTGGTCATAAAAGAATGTTTTCCTGCTGATTTGATAAAGGCAATATCCTTAGGATATACGAAGAGATGTCCCGTGGGAGTTAGAACACGCACTTTTTTGGGAGGTGCCGGGTGCAATTCACCTGGATGAGCTGCATCGGACGTAGGTTTAGGTTTATCTTTCATGTTGTTTTCTTTAGATTTAAAAAACAAATACCTAAAATTAGTGGAAAAGCAATTCTTCCGCAGTATAACTCAATTCACGCTATCACTTCACCACAAAATACTTATCTTTCGTGGTGCCGCATTGTTCGCAGCTTTCTTCAACATCGTCTTTGGAATAGGTGAATCCGCATTTCGGACACACATAATACAGAGATGCCAACGTACTCGTTTTGTTGGCAGCCAAAGCATCTATCGCGCTCTGATAGAGTTCCATGTGTTTTTCTTCGGTACCAAGCGCATAGTTGATTGATTTCACGGCATTATCAGCATTGTCGGCTTTGGCTTGCTTCAAAAACTCGGGGTACATTTGTTCCACTTCATGTGTTTCGCCCTTTAAAGCAGCTTCTAAATTTTCTTTCGTGGTAGCGACATTGAAAGCTTCGGGTTTCACATCCACCTTATAGCCCATTTCCTCCAACACTTTATGGTGATTGGCTGCATGTATGCTTTCCGATTTCGAAGTAGCTTTAAACAAGGCAGCAATTTGCGGTAAGTTTTCTTCCGATGCTTTCTGTGCAAAAGCTGCATATTTGGCAGAAGCAGTAGTTTCGCCTTGCAAGGCAGCTTTCATGTTTTCGACCGTTTTCATGGCATTTGTTTCAGCTTCTTTTCCATCATTATTGATATAAGGTGTATCATTAATCATATAGTTATACACCATCGTGCCACCCAACAAACCGCCATAACCGACGCTTACGGTTGCCACAAAATACAAACCGAAAACCAACCATTTCAAACCTCCATTGGTTTTCTTTTTCCATACGAGATAGATACGGATAAGACTTGCAGCTATCATCACATACATAGCGATTTTACAAAACAATTCATGGCGCTCTTTCACCTCGCCTAGAACGCCGCTATATTCATGGGTGAAATATTCGCCCGACAGAAAAGCAGCAACGGCACCTAGGGTTCCGACAATCATCAGATAAAATCCGACTTTCGACAAACAGGGTTCTTTTTTAGTAAAGAATAAACTTAACACATCTGCAAAAAATCCAATCGTAATTAAAGCTATTGGAAAATGCACTAACATTGGGTGTAAATGACTAATTTCGAACATAATTTTAAATTTTTAGTTTATAGATTTGGTTTAGAAAATTGCATACTAAAATAATCGGTAAAATTAAACTTTTTTATGATAATGCAACAAAATTAGTAAAAATATTTATTTTCAAAAAAGCTTGCATACGTGCTAAAAATTGTGTACTTTTATACTCTGAAATAATCTTTAATTATAGGAGGTATTATTATGAGTAAAACAGTGTCTATCAGTGTTAAATGTCCATTATGCCAAAAATCATTAATGGATAAAGAAAATTTGTTGCACGACAAACCGAGCATCAAACTCAACATTCAATTGGGAAAGACGAGAGGAACCATCCGTTTGTGTTCTATTTACGGATGTTTTGATCATCATTCCGATATGGATATTTCGGGAATTGATATTGCAGAATTCTCCTGCCCTCATTGCAATCAAGTCCTGAATGGAACAGAACCTTGCGATGAATGTCAAGCTCCCATGGTTCCTTTGAAGATGGAAATTGGCGGAAAAGTTAAATTCTGTGCTCGTCAAGGATGCAGCAAACATTATGTCGCTTTCGAAGATTTGTATAGCACGCTGAATAGATTTTATGATGAATATGGGTTCTAAATCGCCCCAATCATCATTTAATTCGACCTGAAAAGTCCATACTTCAGTATGCAGTAGATAGCTCGGAAACCATCTTTCCAACTAATCTTTTTGCCTTCGGCGTAGGTGCGTCCGTAGTAAGATATGCCCACTTCATAAATCCGCAGTTCCTTCACGCGGGAGATTTTTGCCGTGACTTCCGGTTCAAAACCGAAACGATGTTCTCGCAGTTTTATGCCTTGAATAAATTCCCTTCGGAACAATTTGTAGCAGGTTTCCATGTCGGTCAGGTTTAAATTGGTAAACATATTCGACACTTTTGTCAGAAAGCGATTGCCTATAGAATGCCAAAAAAACAAAATGCGATGCGGCTTGCCTCCAATGAAGCGGGAACCATACACCACATCGGCAAAACCATTCACCATAGGCTTCAACAGTATGTTATATTCTTCGGGGTCGTATTCAAGGTCGGCATCTTGAATAATCAAATAATCGCCTGTAGCTTTCGCGATACCGGTGTGCAACGCAGCACCTTTCCCGGCATTCTTTTCATGTTTCACATACTGAATGTTCAAATCAGGATTCGCTGATTTGTAGCTCATGATGGCTTCTTCAGTATGATCTTTTGAACAATCATTCACAATGATTATTTCTTTCTCGATAGCGTTCACCATCTTAACGGCTTTCACTTTATCTAAAATCAGATGAATCGTGTTGCCTTCGTTGTATGCGGGAATGATTATGGATAATACTGTCATGTTAAAAATTATGAAGCTACAAAATTAGGAATAAAACAGATATTATCCCATTTTTTTTTACGAATAGAATAATTTAAGCTAAAATTCGTTAGTATCACTGCTAAAAAACTTCATATTTCATGCATAAAAAACAACGTATATTTCTTTTTCTTGGTTTGCTGTTTGCCCTTGCATTGTTGTGTATTTATATTGTTTATCTGTGGAAATACAAGGTTTTCATCCCAAAGACTCCCGTGGTGCATTATCGAATTGCTGCTTCCGATAGCATGAGTTACGCAAACACCTATTGCTACAACTTCGAAAACATCAAAAATAACAAACATATTTCTACTGAATATGCTTTTTCGGGCAAACAATCCGCGAAAGTGAGCGGCAAGAATCGCTATAGCATCATAATTCAAAAGCCTTTTAAAGAATTCAAATATGATTCTATGGGGGAAGCGCGCTTTGGAGCATGGGTATATCTGCCTGCGAAGGATGAAAAATGGTCAGGGAAGTTTGTGTTTCAAATTGTGAATGCAAATAACAAGGTGAAATATTCGCATTTGGTACCCATTCAAAAGGAATCGCCCATGGCAAACACGTGGTTTTATATCAGCGGCAAAGCCGACATCAAAGATGTGGAATTGGAGGCGACGGATAGGGTGAAAGTGTTTTATTGGAACAACTGCAATCGGGACGTGTATTTGGATGATGTGGTCATGATTTTAGGCAATCAACATCTCAAAGGAAATAAACCTATGGTGGATGAAACGCTAAAGAATTATTCGTTTCATGCTGTTCCAAATCAACCGCCTTATGAGACATTTTATGCAAAGAAAGAGCTTGCTGTAAATGTAAAAAACACTTCTTTGCTTAGTACGGATGGAACAAAATCTTTAGCATTAGAAGGAGATAATGTTGTAAGTGGATATTTTGTTTCGAACAATACTAAAACACAGCAGCTACTTATTTTGAAACTTCAGCAGCCGACAGCCATCGTTTGGTTTGTTCCCGAAAAGAATCTATTCAGTTTTATCAAGATTGATGATACAGTTTTTTCATCGGAACAAAAAGAAATTACGCCTCTTGCGGCAGATGTGAATGGAGATGGGGTGGATGAAATCATTTGTGTTGGTGAGGATGCAAAGGATTTGGAAATATTCGCATTCAATCCAAGAAATCAAAAAATAGCACGTATATCGAAAGAAAGCAGTCATATAGAAAAAGGCATTAAGCTGATACAAACCTTTCATCAAAAATCAAATAAGAAACAAAGTCTTTTGGCGATCGACAAAACGGGAGAAGCTTTTTTGTTGGATTTCGAGAAAGGCGTTTGGACAAATCGTTTCTTGGGTTATTTGACCGAAGGTGCTCAGATAAATTATGAAAGCAAAATGATTACGGGCAATTTAATACAAGCCGATGCAACGGACAATGTTTTGTTTTTGTATAAAGAAGGGAGAACCAATCGTTGTTTTTACAAATTGTTTGAAGTGGACATAGAACAAGGCAAAAGCATCTGCATCCAACAAAGGAATTTCGATAATAAATGTGATACGCTTACTCCCGAGAATACGTATTTCGTGGGAGATTTGGATGGCAATGGCATCAAGGAATTGATTTCGTATAGTAATGCATGGCGGTATGATATGAAGTGGATATGTTTCACGGATAAAGACTATCGCATCGTGGGCAACATTGATTTCAAAGGATATGATAAGGATTATAATCCTAAGTATTATGAAAACCTCATGCTTTCTGCAGGCAATTTCACAGGCAATAAAACCTTTTCAGTGTTCACGCTCTGTAAGAATAGAAATGCAAAAACGGATTTGCCTGAGAATGTCGGGTTGTACTCTTTATCAACATCAATTTCAGAATAATGATGCGATTTAACAGCTATAAGATATTGCTTTTTGTTGGCGCTTTGTTGGCGCTTTCATCTTGCCAACAGGGGACTAAAACGAAACAAAGCCTCGACTTTGAAGTGAAGGATTTTAAAACATTGACCAATTGGAATACTTTTGTGACGGGCGATAAGACCTCAAAGTTGTTGTATCTCGATTATCAAGATGCCATCAACGGATTCACCATTCCTTCCATACGGCAAACAGCAGATGGCAACTTTGATTTTGAATTCACCATCAAGAACAACAGCGGAAGTACGCAGCAATATTATTATAAAATCTATTATCAAAACGAATCGTATAAGTTTCCGGAATGCGCTGTGGGCAGCACCAAAGAACATCCTTATGCGCAGGAAAACTTCTACGGCAGTTGGGCAGACACTACTCTCAGCTTTGTGGAGACGGCTGCCATACCTTCAGATGGAAAGTTTCATACGGTGAAGAATAAAATCCGCATCATAGGAAATCCTCGCAACGAAAAACGCTATTATTATAAAGAAGAAAATCAACGATGGACGCGCAATCCCCGCATGGGAACCTATAGTTTCATGTTGGTGGTGAGCGCCGCCGATAACTTCAAGAATACTAAAGTTCCTGATTATATCAGCCATATCCAACGAAAACATAATGATAGATTTGTGAATCCGTATTATTATTTTCTTTATGGTGAAGGGTCGAAAATGAAGGGGGTGTTTGTGGTGAATAATGTGCATGATTTGCAGGTTATCGCCAAGCCCAATTTGGCTACGGGCATTTATTCAAATCCTCAGGATTTCGATCCGAAACAGTATCAGAAATATTACACCAAGACATGCGCTTTTAATGAGAATCTGTATTTGAATGCACCGCTCGGACAGTTTATTAATAATGTGAATGCTTCGGGCAAGTTGGATAACATCCCCGTGATTGCTGATGTGTTGCAGGATAATTATTCGATGCGAGATTTCAATTGGAATCGGACATTTTATAAGAAAGAAGAGCTGATTACGACGCAACCCAACACGGTGGATTGTCCCTGTCAGCAGGTGGATGTGGATACTGTGAGTGGCAATGTGGTGATGCGCAACGCAGCTTCGCACTATGGCGATTGGAATAAGCAAAGTGTGGGTGTCATCACGCGTCAAGGCTTTGCGTATGGGAAATATACCGTGAAGGTGAAGCTTACTGAGTTGTTGAACAAAAACGGCATTTGGAATGGTATCACCAATGCGATATGGTTGGTTACCAATGGCACCGAGCCGTGGAATGATTGCCGCGAATGTAGATCGAAGGGCTATCTTTCGAAATACGGCGGCGGTAGTAACGATAAACGTTCGCGCACGACTTCCTATTCGGAGATTGATTTCGAGATATTGAAGACGGTGGATTATTGCCCTTTGTATCAGTTTCCGCCGGCATATTATTATCCTGTTGCCGACCGTCGTCAGACTTCGATGTGGAATGTGCCCTTGCCGAAATCTATGCTTCAGGATACGGGCAATGTGATGGTGTGTTGCACCAATTGGGATATGGCATGTCCGCAGCCTGCCCAGTATGATGTGGGATGTCAGCCTGTGCAATATGGAAATCAAAGTTTTATGGCGCATCGTTGGGATTATTGGTATCGCGCCCTCACCGAGCGCACGCCCGTCTCCGATGATGAGATGTTTGCTGCAGACTATTATTATTTTCAAATAGAATGGAAACCCACCGAAATCATTTGGCGGATAGGTCCTGAGAAAGATAAGTTGCGGGTGGTGGGTTATATGAACGACGAAATCACTTCAATACCCAACAATCAGATGCTGTTGGTGATTTCGCAGGAGTTTCATAACACCGATTGGTGGCATGGCAGCCCCTTTGAACAGCAGTTTGTTCCCTTCCCCAAGAATGATTTGTTAGGGAAGATTATGGAGATAACGGTGGAGTAGCGTCGGGCTTTGTTTATAAAAGTGTAGTTGGGCAAAGACCAATATTCATTAACACCTAAGATGTATCGAAAGTAACTAAAGCCATGCCGGCTTCAGCAAATGTGTCATTCGCTAAAGCAATTGTGTCTGTCGCTTTAGCGAATGTGTCTATCGCTTTAGCGAATGTGTCTGTCGCTTTAGCGAATGTGTCTAACGCTTTAGCGAATGTGTCTGTCGCTTTAGCGAATGTGTCTAACGCTTTAGCGAATGTGTCTAACGCTTTAGCGAATGTGTGTTTCCCTTTAGCAAATGTGTCTGTCGCTTTAGCGAATGTGTCTGTCGCTTTAGCAAATGTGTTTGTCGCTTTAACGAATGTGTATTTCGCATTAGCAAGGATGGTTTTGACGACCTTGAATAAATATTTTACGATTGATAATCACATTTATACGCAAGTGTGAACCCTATAGAAAGCATAAGAGTCATGAGGTAGAAACGCATGCCGAACCGAATGCTTAGCAATCAAATTAAGAATAATACTTCAATCAATTTATATCAAATAGAATTTCTAATCACCCCTATTTATTCAACTCTTCAATCTTTTTCACTGCATTATCTTTCATGGCACCGCCATGTTTCACGATGAGGTTGAGCAATTCAAGAGCTTGGGTTTTGTTGTTGCGGTCAATCAAGATGAGGGCTTTTTGCCACAGCGCCAGTTCATAAAAAGAATTGTCTTTTTGCTGAATGAGTTTGTCGAATTGGGCAATCGCCATGTCGGTTTGATTGTTTTTGTAATAGCTCATCCCTAAATAATACAGGGCGGTATTAACATCCGTTTCGCCGTCAATCAAGGTGTTGCAGGTAGCGATTGATTTGTCGTATTCAGATGCATCGTAAAAGGAAATAGCGGAATTGATGGTGGTGGTGGTAGGTCCGGTTTGGGCAGCGGCTTTAGTAACGGCTCTGTTTTTGTCGGCTTTGTTTCTCACCTTTTTTCCCATCACGGTAACTTCTTGCAATTGTATATTTTTCTCTGTGCTAATTTCATCGGCAACGATACCGTTGTTTACATATCCGCTTGTAGGGTTTATGGTAGTAACATTGGTGCTTTGCCCAACAGCTATATTGTCGTATTTTTGTTCACCCTTAGTTCCACCAATGACATCACCTGCTCTTTGTGGTGTGCTTTTATAATTCTTATCGTCTTCAGCATCTTTAGCATCGGTAACGTCAGCAATCGGGGTTTTTAAATCTTCTTTTTTCCCTTCAGCAGATGCCATGCCTTTACTGTTTTTGGTTTCCGATTTTGTTTCCTCTTGGGTCGTTATCGTTATTTTTTCCTCCGAAGGAGTATCTTTCGATTGTTCTTCAAGTTTGTCAATAGCTGTAGGAGCGCGTTTATCACCTATTTTAGGGGTTTCGATAGCCATTTCTTTTGCTGCATTATTGGTTTGAAATTGTATCAAATAATAAGATACAACTAAAATAATAAGGCTTGCTGCTACAGACAAACCCGTGATGATGTAGCGTTTATTGTTCTTTTTTTTTGAAATAGCTACAACGGATGTGGAATATGTTTTCTGAATCTCATTTTTCAACAAAGAAATATTTGATGCAGCTTGGGGGGCGTTCCCTTGTTTTGCAAATCCATCAAATGCATCGCTACACAATAAACATTCGGAGAGATGGAGTTCGAACATACGTGTTTCATCCACAGAAAGTTTCTGCTGAAAATAATCGGCAAAGGCACCTTCGCGCAAGCAACCCGAAGGTCCTAATATGCTGCTATGTAGTTTGATGTTTTTCATTTTACGTTTCGAGCATGATTTTTAAATTACGTTTTCCATTTTGGATAAAGCTCTTCACCTGATTCATTGAATAAGAGGTTGTGTCAACAATTTCTTTGTAGGATTTCTCGTGGAGATAGAATAATTCGACACAAATTCGTTGTTCATCGTTCAAGTTTTTTAATGCTTCCGGCAATTTGGTTTCTCTGTCATTTCCCGAATCATGATTAAGAGAAAAAGGCTCCTCGAATTCCATAAAATCCTCTTGAATATTTTTTTGTTCAAGCTGTTCGTTGAAGGAAACCGTGTTGTTTTTTTTGATCAACATCAAGCAATGATTCTTGGCAACGCTATACAACCAACTCTTGAAATTGGTAATTTCGAACTGTTTGAGAGCCTCATAGAGTTTTTCGAACACTTGCATAACGGCTTCGCGACGGTCGTCGTCACGGTCAAAATAATATAAAGAGATACCATACACAAGATGTGCATAACGGTCGAACAAATCGCCAATATATTTCGCATCGTTTGATGTGCGATATAATTGAATCAACTCTTGGTCGGAGCAGTTTTCGACAGTTTTCGGTATGGTTTTTTTAAAGAATGACATTCATGAATTCGGAAAATGAGTGCAAATTTACATATAATATACAATGAACGTATTTAAAAACCGTTTAGTTTAGCGAAAAATATCTTTATGAAAAAAATTATCACCTATAATGTGAATGGCATTCGCGCTGCATTATCAAAAGATTTATTGGGATGGATAGCTGCTGTGGACCCCGATATTGTTTGCTTTCAAGAGTCAAAAGCTCAACCCGACCAAATTCCTTTGTTGGATTTTGAGATTGCGGGATATAAAAACTATTGGTATTCGGCACAGAAAAAAGGATATAGCGGCGTGGGCATACTCACCAAAGTGGAACCTGACAATGTTGTTTACGGCATGGGGATAGCAAAATATGATTTCGAAGGTAGGGTGTTGCGTGCCGATTATGGCGACATCACTGTGATTAGCGTCTATCATCCCTCCGGCACGAGTGGCGATGAGCGTCAAGGTTTCAAGATGATTTGGTTGGAGGATTTTTTGACGTGGGTGAATGAATTGAAAAAAGAACGTCCGAATTTGATTATCTGTGGCGACTATAATATTTGCCATAAAGCCATAGATATTCATGACCCCATACGGAATGCTACGAGTTCGGGATTCTTGCCTGAGGAGCGTGAATGGGTATCAAAGTTTATAGCTTCAGGCTTCGTAGATTCGTTCAGAGCCTGCAATAGCGAGCCGCATCAATACACTTGGTGGAGCTATAGAGCCAACGCAAGAGCGAAAAATTTGGGTTGGCGGATAGATTATAATATGGTGAGTGAGTCGCTATCCAATCGTATTCACCGTTCGGTGATTTTGCCCGAAGCGAAGCACTCTGACCATTGCCCTGTCTTGCTCGAAATAGATTTCTAACAATTGCCTGTTAATATCTTATAGGTTTTCGTTCAAGGATACTATCATTATTTAGTACTTTTGAAAAAAACATTATTACCATGAAAACCTTAAACAAGATATTGGTCTTTGCATGTTGCGCCATCCTGCTGACTTCATGCGTTTCGCTGAAAAAGTTCCGTGAAATGGAAACGACTCATAAAGCATGTGTTGATGAAAACACAGGACTTAAAAGTGCAAATTTGGAATATTCCACCAAAATTAATGAGCAAACCGCACTGCTCGATAAGCTGAAAAAGCAAAACTCTGCATTGCTTACAGATTCTGTGAAAATGGGCAGCAAATTTCGGGATATCACCGCCAAATATCAGGATTTAAGTTTGGCGTATGATTCGTTGTTGAGCAATAATAAGCTGTTGGTTTCGGGCAATAAAAGCGAAACGCAGAAGCTCATCACAGAATTGGAAAAAACGAAAGATGTGCTTCAGAAAAAAGAGGATGATTTGAAGAAATTAGCATCAGACTTGGACGGGAAAAAGACCAACTTGAACGAACTGCAAGCCAAACTCGACGAGAAGCAAGCTCGCTTAGCGGAATTAGAATCTATTCTATTTAAGAAAGATTCTGTGGTGAAAGCACTCAAGAACAAAGTTTCGGAAGCATTGTTAGGCTATGAAAATAAAGGTCTCACCGTGAAGCAAAAGAATGGCAAAGTGTATGTTTCTTTGGATGAATCGCTGTTGTTTGCATCGGGCAAATATGAAGTTACGACCAAAGGCGTGGATGCTTTGAAGAAACTTGCCAAGGTTTTAGAAACCAATGTTGACATCAATATAATGGTGGAAGGACACACCGACAATGTGCCCTATAAAGGCACCGACCAAATCCTCGACAATTGGGATTTGAGCACCAAACGCTCCACCACTGTGATTCGTATATTACTCAATAATTCAAGCATCAGTGCTGAGCGGATTATAGCCGCAGGACGCAGTCAGTTTAGCCCTGTTGAAGAAGCTAACACACCGGAGGCTCGCAGCAAGAACCGTCGCACGGAAATTATCCTGAGTCCGAAGTTGGATGAGTTGTTGAAGATTATTGAAAGTAATTAGAATTGGGCTTTTCTCTTTTGAATTATTGATACATTTATATCAAATATAAGTGTAAAATAAGGTTTTTTATGCAAATTTGACTCATTTTGCATCCGGACTTGCCCTAAATTTTTCAAAACAGTGTCACTCCGTATTCGGATGTGCCCTAAATTTTTCAAAACAGTGTCACTCCGTATTCGGACGTGCCCTAAATTTTTCAAAACAGTATCAGTCCGCATTCGGATGTGCCTTAAATTTTTCGAAACAGTGTCACTCCGTATTCGGATGTGTCCTAAATTTTTCAAAACAGTGTCAATCCGAATGTAAATCTGCACTATTTTGTTCAAAAATGTGTCGCAGATTTTTTTTATTCAAAGGCTTAATCCTCTCTCACGAAATCAATATTCCTTTTTAAGCCTGCATATTTAATGCGTTCGATAGCAGAATTTTGAAACAATTCCGTGAACTTTTCTTCCGTCACTTGTTCCCAATCTTCTTTTTTCATCTGTAGTAAGGATGAAGAAATTTGGAAGTCGGCTACTGTGGTAGGTTGCAAATCTTGATTCCAAGGGCAGGCTTCTTGGCATATATCGCAAGCGTAGATATAGTTGTTGAGCTTGCTTTTCAATTCGGCAGGAATTTCATTCTTTTGTTCAAGGAGGTGGGTTATACATTTCCTGACATCAATTTCATAAGGAGATAAAGCTTGCGTGGGGCAGGCATCAAGGCATTTCGTGCAGCTTCCGCATTTTTCCGCCTGCGGAGCATTATATTCCAATTCTATATCAGTAATGATAGTTCCGATAAAATGAAAAGAACCTGTTGTTTGGTTGAGCAAGAGGGTGTTTTTGCCTATCCATCCCAAGCCTGCATGTTTTGCCCATGCTTTCTCGAAAATAGGAGAAGAATCAACAAAGGCGCGGGTGTTTTTGTTGGATGTTTGCTCCGCGATATAATCCACCACCTGCTTTAGTTTTGCATTTATCACTGTATGATAATCTTTTCCGTAGGCATAACGCGATATTTTATAATACTGCGATTCAGGCAAAGTTTCCGCTGTGTAATAACTTATCAATCCTGAAATCACCGACTTCGTTTCGGGCATCATCAGGATGGGATTGGCTCGCAGTTCGGGGTTTCGTTCCAAATAGGCTTTGCCTGCATGAAAGCCTTTCGCCATCCATGTTTTGAAAAATGCCAAATCTTCCGTCAAGGCTTCTGCCTTAGCAAAACCCACAGACGAAAAACCAAGGTCCTGCATCTTTTGTTTCAGTTGTATTGAAAATTGTTTCGTACCCATCAAATTCTAAAATAGCGTTTGTTGTGCATTAGGGTTCACGCGACCAATATGTTTGTAAGCTTTTTCAGTGGCTTCCCGTCCGCGAGGTGTGCGCATAATATAACCTTCCATGATTAAGAAAGGCTCATATACTTCTTCGATAGTGCCTGAATCTTCGCTCACAGCGGTGGCTATAGTCGTCAAGCCCACAGGTCCGCCTTTAAATTTATCAATAATCGTCACCAAAATTTTAATATCCATTTCGTCCAGGCCATTTTTATCCACATTCAAAGCAGCTAACGCGAAGTTGGTAATCTTTAAATCAATGATGCCCGACCCTTTGATTTGCGCAAAATCGCGCACGCGACGCAACAACAGATTGGCAATACGAGGGGTCCCGCGACTTCTACGCGCAATTTCGAATGCAGCATCCTTGTCAATTTCGATATCAATGATGCGTGCCGAACGTTCTATGATGGCTTGCAGTATGTCGGAATCATAATACGACAAACGTGTGTTGATGCCGAAACGTGAACGCAACGGCGCAGTCAGCAAACCCGAACGTGTGGTGGCTCCCACCAAAGTAAAAGGATTGATAGCGATTTGAATGCTTCGAGCATTCGGACCACTTTCAATCATGATATCTATCTTGAAATCTTCCATCGCCGAATACAAATATTCTTCGATGATGGGCGACAAGCGATGAATTTCATCAATAAACAACACATCGTTGGGTTCGAGATTGGTGAGCAAGCCGGCCAAATCGCCGGGTTTGTCCAATACCGGTCCAGAAGTAACTTTGATGCCTACGCCCAATTCGTTGGCAATAATATAACTCAAAGTGGTCTTTCCCAAGCCCGGAGGTCCGTGCAACAACACGTGGTCGAGCGATTCGTTTCTCAATTTAGCCGCTTCCACAAACACCTTTAGGTTTTCCACCACTTTCCCTTGTCCCGCAAAAGAAGTGAAAGCGTTGGGGCGCAAGAATTTTTCAAACTCTTGTTCATTAGGCGATAAATTATCCTTTTCGGATTCGAGCAAATTTTCAGTCATGCTTTTTTTTTGAAAAACAAAATTAGCAATTTTTAGAACATTTATCCGTTTATTCCGTATAAAAAATGAATTTATAAGTAAAATAAAATTATTTGACTTGGTTTTCTTTGATTTGAAATTGAAATATCAAGCTTTATTTTCTTTGAAAAATTTATAAATCGATAGAGAAAAACACATAAAAAATATATACTTTAGCAAAAAACTTTGACCAAACAATTAATCTATGAAACAAATTTTAGTAGCCATTGATTTCTCAAAAAACTCTATTCAAGCGTTAGAATACGCCATTAGTATTGCAAACATCGTGAAAGCGCATATCATGATGGTATGGGTGGACAAACCCGATACGGAAGATTCTATTTATAAGAATACAGACAACGAACATCGCCATGAAGCCAAATTACGCTTTGAAGAACTTGTTGCGAAGTATTCCAAATCCTTAAAGAAAGGTACCTTATCCTACAAACTCCGTAAAGGAAAAGTATATAAAGAAGTTGCCAATCAAGCAAAATATAATGATGCGTATTTGATCATAGCGGGTTCGCATGGTGTTTCTGGTTTCGAGTCGTTTATGATTGGCAGCAACGCAAGCAAAATCGTTACCTATTCTCCTTGTCCTGTTGTGACTTTGCGAGAAACCTATTCTGCAAAAAAAATAATTAAAAAGATTGTATTGCCGGTGGATAATTCGTCTTCCACGCGTCAGAAAGTTCCTTTTGCTATGGAGTTGGCTCAATGTTTTGGGTCGGAAATTCATGTGTTGGAGGTTCAATCTTCTACCTTGAAATCTATCCGTGCAAAAGTTACGAGTTATACGGCTCAGGTGGAGAAATTTTTGACAGAAAATAAAGTGCAACATGTGGTGAAGTCGGTAGATGGCTCCAATATCACTACCGCCATCATCAAATATGCTGAAGCAGAAAAAGCCGATTTGATTATTATCATGACCGAACAAGAAGAAGAAACTGCCAACATTTGGTTGGGACCTTATGCCATGCAGATGGTGAACAATTCGCCCATACCCGTGTTGAGCATACATCCCAAAGAAATAGAAACACTCGCCCGATAATACTCATGAGAAAAGCTGCGACATTATTTTTTATCTTTTTGGCTTTTGCCGCTGTGGCGAAAGCGCAGAAGGGGAATGTAGTGATTGTGGAAAATCCTCAGGTTTCTACCTTGGTGGAGAAGCATAAGTATTTGAACGACAAGCAAAAGACAGTGGGTTGGCGGGTACAGATTTTTTTCGATTCGGGCAACAATTCCAAAAGCCGTGCTTTCTCCAAGAAGGGTGAATTTATGACCAAATACCCCGACATGCCCGTTTATTTGATGTTTCAATCACCTTATTACAAGGTTCGCGTGGGCGATTTCCGCTCGCGCATAGATGCCGAAGGCTTTAAACAAAAAATTGTTGGGGAGTTCACCGATGCCTTTGTGGTGAAGGATGAGATTAATTTTCCGGGGTTTTAGAGGAGGTCATTTGTTGTCATTAAGTTGTCATTGATGGTCATTTATGGGTCATTAATGGTCATTTTAAGCTTATTTTATTTCGTAGTGAGTTACCTTGAATTTGGGCATTTGATCCTTGAATATTATTTTTTTTATTTGAATGCGAAGAAAAAATATATCTTTGCAAAAAAATTGATTTCATGTTTACCATGTTATAAATCACTTCGAATTAAAGTATTCATATTCATTTAAAAACTAAAAAAAATGCGTCAAAAAGTTCTTATCATTATCGGTCTGCTTATTTTCTGTTCTTCATGTAACAGCACAGTAAATAATGCCACTACAAACAAAACGGATAGTACCAAAGTGCAAACTTCCGCGCCTGCGAATTCCTTACCCGACATTTCGGGCTATTATAGATTGCCCGAAACAAGCTGCAACATTGCCCTTACAATAACCAAAGAGAAAAGCGGTTATAAATATTTCTTCAAAGGAGATCATTTGGATTTGGAAGGCATCGCCCTTGTTTCGTTAGAAGAGAAAGAGTGCTATGTGACTTTTGATGGTCCTATCGGCAACACACCTCCCAAAACTGTTAGTGGACTTTTTGAAGGCAAAACTCTCACCATACAAAATGAAGGTAACGCTTCCAATCAGTATCATTACTTTGCGGATTGTGATGAAAAGTATTTGGTTTTTACGAAAAACTAAAATACTTTTCGATTTTGCTTTTGGGGTGCAAATTTTTAGCATCATATTGTTTCTCTTTTTGGCTTCTGCGAGTGTTAGTTTATGCGGTCAGAATTTCAACAGACCTGCCCCCCAAGGGGTGTTGCATCCTTATGAATTTCAGCAATACGACACTACCAATTATGGTTATTATCTCACGGCGCCCTACAACTATTATTTGAATGCTACTTATGCTGATTTCATTAGACCAAAGGCAACTATTTTGGATAAAGATGGCTATGTGGTTTGGTTTTCCTTAAACCTCAATTTCAGCTATTGGAACTTTCAATATCATCCCGATACCAATTTGTTTAGTGCATATTATCAACAGACTCCTATAAGCCTAAACAACAATTACGTTTTTATGGATTCTACTTTTCAAATACAAAGCACCCTTCCTGCCTTTAACAATTTGGTGATAAATCCACATGAATTTCAGTTGCTTCGCAATGGCAACGCGGTTTATTTTGCCACCAAAGACAGCATCATGGATTTGAGTGCTTACACCTTTGGTGGAGTGCAAGGCAGCTCTACAACCCATGTAACGGCATTTGTTATTCAGGAATTTAACAGGGCACATCAATTGGTATTTCAATGGAACTGCCTTGACCATATCTTTCCTACAGAAGCTTATATACAATATGGTTATAATGCCTCGGGTTTTGATTATGCGCATGGCAATTCTCTATCGGAAGACGTGGATGGCAATTTGTTGGCATCGTTTCGCCATCTAAATGCTGTGTATAAGATTAATCATTCCACAGAAGCTATCATGTGGCAATTGGGTGGCAAATCAAATCAATTCACTTTCACCAATGACGAGGGTTTTAGCGGTCAGCATGACATCAAAGGTCATATGGATGGCAGCATTTCTATTTTGGACAACGCAAACACCACAGGGCATATAAGCCGATCCGTGACTTACACCATTGACACTATTGCCCATACCGCAACAAAAACTTGGGAATACGTACCCAATCCATCTTTTTACACCTCCGGCATGGGAAATCATCAAATAACACCCGAAACAAATCATCTTATTGATTATGGCTTAAGCCGAAGACCGGAACCTAGCGTGGAATTTGTTGACAACAATGGCGGTTTCATTTCGCGGATATTGTTTCAAGATTCTGTCATCAGCTACAGAAGTTACATAAATAAACTCCCTTTTAAATTCCCTCAACCTATAATCACTTGCATAGGGGGAACCAATTCAGTCACCTTGAATGCTCCTGCGGGATATCAAACCTATCTGTGGTCAACAGGTTCTTTGAGCAATCAAATAACGGTTACCGACACAGGAACCTATCAAGTTTGGGTCAATTATGGAATAGGCATGTTGGGGTCGAAACCTTTTTTCATCCACAACATCAACACCGCCTGTTCTTCGATACATGTAGATGAATTGCCACTGAAATCTCCCGAAGGTGATTATTGTATCTATGATTTGCTTGGGCGAAAAATACTAGAACCCGTAATAAATCATATTTATATTTATCGTTACGAAAACGGCTATGCGAAATTACAGTATTTTGATGGAAGAAAATAAGTTCTAACTACATCATGATTTCCGTAATTATTTTTCAAAACAGCATCACTTGACATATAAATCTGCCTTGTTTATTCAAAAATGTGATTATAAACCCTTCGAATTTACTTTTTGTTTCACAATGCTTTCCGCATCGTCGGAAGGATTGATAGGGATAATATTGATAATGGCTTTGCGATAGGTAATAATAATTGCAGGCGCATAAGGACAAATATTTAATCGGTCAAGGTTTTTATCTTGATCAATTAAAATTCTGTCGCTTTGCTTCAGGTTCATAGCCTCGGCAGTTGGCGTAGCTGACATAATGGCATAACAATTGTTTTCGGCAAAGGTGCTTCCCCCGAAAAACAAATACATTTCTTTCATACAACCAAAGCATCCGTCGGAAGGAACCTTACAATAAAAGGTCAAAGAATCTGACAACGACTTATCAAATTGCTTCGATAGATAACTCGTAAATATAGAGGTTTCGTACGCATATTTTGTGTTGCTATCCCCTGCTGATTTCTTCGAATTGGAGCATGCTGCCAAAACCATCAAACCCATGAAGAGTAGATAATATTGTGGTCTAAAATAATTTGAACTGTTCATAGCGCAGCACTTTAAACTTTAAAGAATCGGGAACATTTTTCCGCACCAATATGCCATTCTTACTTATCAATACCTTCCGAAAATCATAACGCGCATCAGCAGGAAACTGAATAACCTTTTCAAGTTTCAAATTCGCATCATACACCAATAGGTTGTAAGCATTATCCATGTTCACGCTGCCATCTGCCTTCAGCTTTTCGTCGGAACCTATTTGTTGAACCCGCACGTATTTCTGATGATAGGCATCATAAAGCATAGCAAAATAGCGGTCGGCTTGGTGAAGATAATTGCCCACATAACTATGATCCATCAGTTTGTCTTCGTCAAAAGGTTTCCGAAGTTTAAATTTGTATGGTTCCAAGGTTTTGGTTTGAGCCGAGAAATCTTTCGTAGCATATAAGCTGATTTCGTTTGAGATTTCAAAAGAATATAGAAGTTGATTATTCACGATGGTCCGAACGGGGTTAAAACTGTAGTAATAATTCTTCCTATATACTTCAGGAAAGTTAGCCGTTTGATTCACCAAACGCAAAGCATCATCGTGAATGTCGAACACGGCATCTCTCGCCGTACTAAAATATTTATTGCGTTCCACATCACCCACAACCGATGTGGATGGGTACATAGCCGCGACAATATATCCATCAACCACAGACAAAGGAGGCGACATCACATAATTGGTATTATACTCGGGTATGGATGCTCTAAAATCATATCGTTTGAAAAGTCCTTTGTTATTGACGAGAATAACGGAATTGGTGTTGGATGACAACAAGGCTACTGAATCAGGACGTATCATGTCGAAATCAGAAATTTCAATTTCTTTGTTCATCAAAGGAATTGCAAAAGTTATTTCGAGTTTATTACTTGCTAAATTATATAGATAGATAGCATCTCTTTTTATGGGGAGATAGGCTAAGTATTCTTTACTATTAAACAAATATATTTTTGCTTGCGGATAAACTCGGTCGGCTGAGATGCTATCGTTCAACATCAATTCAATGCCATGGGAAACAACATCGCTTGATTTGATAAGCGGAATAGGATTTTTGCATCCAAGCATCACTAACAAAAGAAAAATGCCGATTACGTTTAATGATTTCATTGCCTAAAGGTATGAAACAACAAGAGGAAGGATTATCCTCTTGTTGTTGGATTTAATTAAGGTATTTTAACCGGAAACACCCATTCTGCTTCGTTGTTTTGCAATTGGGCAGGGGTTCCTGCTACATAAAATGAATCAGCAACAATAGTTCCTGCTGAATTTCCTTTAATACTCATGGCATAGAAACCATTTTTAAATTTGTTTAATAGTATTTTCCCACCATCAGAAGAGTCAAGTTTAGGAAAAACAGCTTTATAAGCACCGCTTTCAAAAAATGCTCGTACTTTGGGAATACTTGTGTCGCCACCAATGGCAGCACTTCTCAGCGCATTCATTTGTGTACCGTGAGGCATCAACACAACTATTTCGCACAAACAATTGGTTGTTGGCAAAACGCAGTCGTTTCCATCAAAATGTCCGTAAAGACACATGCCTCCGACAGCCACTTGTTGTGGTTCAGGTGTAGGGGTAGGTGTAACATCCTTTTTACAGGAATTGAATGTCATAAATGCTGCCATGACCACCATAATAATCATAGCGGATTTGAATTTTGTTTTCATGATTCTAAGTTTTAAAATTAATAAAAATTACTTTGTATTTGTGAATGCAAAGGTACAACGAATTGCAGGCGTAGCTGTTATACAATTCCTTGAATTTGTTATATAATTTTCTGAAAACAGTCGCAACTAGGATTTTTTTTGCCTAATCTCTTTAAAATGGGATGGTGTCAAACCGGTTTGCTTTTTAAATTGACTTGAAAGATGAGCAACACTGCTGTAATGAAGTTTTATGGCAATTTCAGATAGCGGCATGTCTTCATAAACAAGCAATTCTTTAACGCGTTCAATTTTTTGGGCAATGATATATTTTTCGATAGTCACGCCCTGAACTTCTGAAAAAAGCACAGAAAGATAATTATAATCATAATTAACCTTTTGACTGATAAAATGGGAAAAATTAATTTTGATGTCTTCATCAGAATATTGAATCAAATCTATGATAGTATTCTTTATCTTTTCAATCAAAATAGTTTTTTTATCATCCACCACCTCTAGTCCCAACTTTAGTAATGAATCATACAACTGCTTTTTCTGTTCATCCGTTATGGTGTCACTTATCTCAATTTCTCCCATTTCGAGCATAGCATAATTAAGTCCAAGTTTGTCGAGCTCCGACTTAACAATCATCTTGCATCGGACACATACCATATGTTTAATGTAGAGTTTCATAAATTGAGAATTTATTTCTTTTAGGTAATGTAATTTCAGAGCAAATATAGTAATTATTTTTAATATGGAAATAATTGTTTGATTAGTTTTCTCCAAATAAGTTATTGCACCCCTGCTGTTACAAGCATTTCTTCAATATTCAATTTTTTTTATTTCAATGAATCCCTATACATTGTTTCATGAATCATAAAACTTATTGTATGATATTTAACGGTATAAAAAAAGCCCGCCTTATCCTTTTCTTGCTATCAAATCAACAAAATCGTTGCCACCTAAATGCCGCGAATCTTTTTGGATTTTTATACCTCCAAAAGGATCGGAAGCTGAGATATTCTTGGTGTTTTTGTGTCTTCGTGGTGAAAAATATCGCTATCAAAAGAAAAGTAAAGCGGCTTTTTCCCTTGAGATTTGAGCCTGCTCCGAAAATCACAAAGAAAAGAAATACCCCGAAGGTACGAAAGAATTTAAGATTTGAGATGTAGCTGTATTTGTAATTCGAAAATTCGTAACCTGTCCCGTACACGAAGTGTCGGGGTTCGTAGGGGCTATTCTTGGTTTTTGGAGCTTGGTACTTACCCCCTGCTAGGATAGTATCTGTGAAGAAACCCATCCTCCCCCTTGTCCTAATTCGCCTTTATTGCTTTCGTAGCGAGCATAAAACCATACAAACAGTTTGTTAGGACCTGTCAAATCCACACCATCAAAATTCACATCAAGCTTACCTTTTCGGGCATTGCCATAAAAATCAAAATCGGCGGTACTCTTTGGAGCTTTCTCACCTATAAAACGATACACTTTCGCAAACTTCATACCCTCGGGTAAGGCAACTCTGTTAGGTGTTTCAGGGCTTGCAACCATGAGCACCATTTCATTCGAAAGAACCTTTTGAATGAAGACAACCGGTTGCAAAGCTTTCGGAGAATCGCTTTTAGCCGTCCCGGATTTTTTAGCAAGCGGAGTGCCGTATTTAATATTTGCCACATTCCAATCATGGATATCGCCAAATGCGGCTATTTTCAAAAATAAACGATGACTATTCACATCAAATCCCGAATATTCACGAGCTGCTTTGATAGTTTGTTTCACTACAGCACGCTCTGCTATGCTTATGGTTTTTTTGTTTGCGTAAGCCTCCCGAAATTTTTCGAGAATGACGCGGAAGGAAGTCCACATCGCACTTTCGGCTTCCACCCAATGCCAATCTGCCCATTTGTGAGTGCCTAGCCCACCGGAACCCGTGCTTAATTGTAAGTTGTCAATACCAATAATTGCATCAATTGCCTTGTTGGTGTTTCTTGGAATGTTAGCGTACGGCATAATCTTTTAATCCATTTAGTAATTAATCAAATATAGTATTAGTTATATCATTTTTATACAAACTCATCTTTATTTTTATGTTCCTTTAGTGACAATCATTGGTCCATTTAGCGACATTCATTGTCCCTTTAGCGACATTCATTGGTCCCTTAGGAACATTCATTGTCACTTTAGCGACATTCATTCGTCCCTTGGGAACATTCATTGTTCCTTTAGCGACATTCATTGGTCCCTTGGGAACATTCAATGTTCCTTTAGCGACTCTCATTGGTCCCTTGGGAACATTCATTGTCCCTTTAGCGACATTAATTGGTCCCTTGGGAACTTTCAATGATCCCTTAGCGACATTCATTTGTCCCTTGGGACCGTGTTTTTTTGCTCAATCATACTTTTACAAGCGAAAGTTATTATAAACCACCACATGCAAATTTTATGATTTGTTTCATCGTAAAAACAAATGCAAAGATAAGCTTTTTTTCTAGAATTAGCACAATATTTAACGACATAAAAAAAGCCTGAATTGAAAACAATTCAGGCTTTTTCATAATATCATATATTAGATTACGGCATCACAAACGAAATCTCGTCTATCCACATTCGACTTCCCACTTGTCCTTTGCAGGCTAACAAATCAACAAAATTGATGCCGGCACTTGAACAAATCAGTAAGGTAAGCGTATCGGGAGTTGCAGCAGAATAATAGGTGATGGGCAAATCAAT
>CAIOYH010000133.1 GCA_903862465.1 uncultured bacterium
AACATCGATGTTAGCTCGATTAACATCGATGTTAGCTCGATTAACATCGATGTTAACTCGATTAACATCGATGTCGTTTAAGATAACATCGATGTCGTTTAAGTTAACATCGATGTCGTTTAAGCTAACATCGATGTCGTTTAAGATAACATCGATGTCGTCTAAGCTAACATCGATGTCGTTTAAGTTAACATCGATGTCGGGTAAGATAACATCGATGTCGGGTAAGATAACATCGATGTCATCATAAAAGATGAGGACATGAGGGGAAAATGTGAAGGTGTAAGTTGATTAAGAGTCCAAGGGACAGCTCGTTGGCACGCGCGCAAGGGATTGAAATGGAAAGCCCACAGCGCCGTTTTTCAGGCGCGAGGACTTGGAATGGAAAGCCCGACCCCGACAATTTCTTGTCGGGGATGCGCCCAAAGAAAGATCCAAACTTCAAATACCAATCTCCAAATACAAAGTCTCGGGTTTGAATGAAAAATTAAAAATTAAACCTGCCCGAAGGTCAGGCTAGAATGGAAAATGCCGAAAGGGTAGGCTTTTTTATTGCTCTATTGCTGAATTGTTCTATTGTTTTTTTTTCTTAGTGTTTCTTAGTGTACTGAGTGCCTCAGTGGTTTCTTCTTTTTTTATCACAGGGGACACAAGCACCCAATACCACGTACCCATAATCTAATGACTAAATGACCCAATGACA
The DNA here is from genome assembly GCA_903862465.1 of uncultured bacterium. Taxonomy (GTDB): domain Bacteria; phylum Bacteroidota; class Bacteroidia; order Bacteroidales; family CAIWKO01; genus CAIWKO01. The sequence continues at coordinate 704 of CAIOYH010000133.1, forward strand.
ATAATGACCAAATGACCAAGTCTTAAATCAAAAATCTCAAATCAAGAATCAAGAATCTCAAATCAAAAATATCCATGTGGAAAAATTTTCGTAAATTTGCAGCGAACTATTTAAGTAGAAAATGACGGACATCATAAAAATATTGCCCGATAATGTTGCGAACCAAATTGCTGCGGGCGAGGTGGTGCAGCGTCCTGCTTCGGCGGCGAAGGAGTTGTTGGAGAACGCCATAGATGCGGGCGCGACGGATGTGCAACTGATCATAAAAGACGCGGGCAAGACGCTGATACAGGTGGTGGACAACGGCGCGGGGATGAGCGACACGGATGCGCGGCTATGTTTTGAACGCCACTCAACATCTAAAATCAGCGAGGCGCACGATTTGTTTGCTTTGCGCACCTTTGGCTTTCGCGGCGAGGCGTTGGCTTCGATAGCCGCCGTGGCGCAACTGGAGATGAAAACCAAACGCGCCGACATGGAGTTGGCTACGCTGATACAGATTGAAGGTTCTGAGGTGAAACAACATACGCAATGCAGCGCCGCCAACGGCACAAGCATCGCGGTGAAGAATTTGTTTTTTAATGTGCCCGCACGGCGCAAGTTTTTGAAAGCCGATGCCACTGAAACGAGTTATATCATCGAGGAGTTTAACCGAGTGGCGCTGGTGCATCCCGAGGTGAGTTTTTCCTATTATAACAACACGAAATTGGTGACACGGTTGGAGAAAACCACCTTGCGCCAACGCATCAACGGGGTGTTTGGGTCGAGTTATGGCGAGAAACTGATACCCGTGGAGGAGAAAACCAATGTGGTGAACATCAGCGGATTTATAGGCAAACCCGAATTTGCACGCAAGACACGCGGGGAGCAGTATTTTTTTGTGAACAACCGCTTCATCAAACATGCCTTTCTGCATCATGCCGTTACGTCGGCTTATGCTGAAATGATACCCGACAAGAGTTTCCCCTCGTATTTTATTTATCTGGCGGTTGACCCGAAAAACATAGATGTGAACATACATCCTACCAAAACGGAAGTGAAGTTTTCGGACGAGAAAGCGATGTATGCTATCATGAAATCGGCTATACGGAAGTCGTTTGGCTCGTTTAGCATCACCCCTACTATAGATTTTGAGGTGGAACGTTCGATGGATTTTAGCAACTTGGACACTTCGCGTGAGATTAAAATACCCACCATAAAAGTGAATCCCGACTACAATCCGTTTCAAACCACCAACACAGCTCGCCCCTCGGGAAGTTATACGCCTCCCAAAGATAAAAACCTGCCCAATTGGGAGAAACTCTATGACATACCCGAAGCGCAGCCTGAGATTGACCAAAAGTTTAACCGTGTGGAGAAAGCCGAAGCCGATATGCCTGATGAGATTACGGGGATTTCGTTTTTTATGTTTGCAAAGAAATATATTTTGACGCCTGTGAAGTCGGGATTGATGTTTATAGATATTGCCAACGCCCGCGAGCGGATATGCTACGAACAATTGTTGAGAAACATGGAGAACCATCAGCCGATGAGTCAGGGTTTGTTGTTTCCGCAACGGGTGGTGTTGACGCCTTCGGAAGGGGAGTTGTTGGGCGATGTGTTGAACGAAATTCGCGCTTTGGGTTTCGATGTGGAGCCTTTTGGTCAGAACACTTTTGTGGTGAATGGCTTGCCCACCGATGCGGAGAATCAGGATGCGAAAGATTTGTTGGAACATCTGTTGGAGAGTTATAAGAAAAATCAATTGGAAGCCCACCTGGATAAGAAATTGAATTTGGCACGTTCGTTGGCAAAGAATATTTCGATGAAATTTTCGCGCAACCTAACGACCGAAGAGATGCAATCTATCGTCGGGGAGTTGTTTTCGTGCACCATGCCCGAGACGTCTCCTTCGGGGAAGAAGGTTTTGTTTGTGATGACGGGGGATGAAATTGAGAAGAAAATGAGGTAGGGATTTAATAATGCATAGATTTTAATTATGGAAAAACATTTGAAAATACTTACTGCCGAATACTTAGACGCGTATTCAAAAGCACTTACTATCAATTGTCATGTAGTTTTTGATATTATAAGAAGCAAAAACTTATATGTTGAAGACGATTTTGAATACCATATACAATCATCTACAACCTATTCGTCCAACATAGAAGGGAACAGCATTGATATAGACACTTATCTTAAAAATAAAAAATTCAACATAAAGTCAAAGCCCAAAGAAATGACAGAAATAGACGATTTGATTCTTGCCTATAATTTTGCCAAGAACAATAAATTAAGTCTAACTACATTTTTAGAAGCGCATAAGATTTTAAGCAAAACTGTTTTATCACTTAAAAGCCAAAAAGGCAAATTGAGAAATCAGCAAGTCGGGATTTTTAGCAGCGGAAAGATAGAATATATGGCTGTTGAACCTGAGTTTGTGAAAGATGAGGTTGCCAAATTATTTTATGATATACATGAATTAGTAAACAGTGATTTATCCTATAAAGAGATATTTTATTATGCTTCCATGATACATTTAGTATTTGAGAAGATACATCCTTTTATGGATGGCAATGGTAGGGCAGGTCGTTTGTTAGAGAAATGGTTTCTATCAGAGAAGGTTGGAGAATTTGCTTGGTCTATTCAAAGTGAAAAATACTACTCAGAACATAGGTCTGAATACTATCAAAATATTCATATTGGTTTTAATTATTATGCTTTGCATTGGGAGAGATGTATTCCCTTTTTATTAATGCTGCCAAAAGCGATGGAGCTTTCTTGACACTTTCACAAATCTATGGATTATCCTGATTAAAAGACAAAAAAAATATAGACAAAAAATTATACACCTCAATAAATATCGCTTGTTTTGAGTTATTAAAGCTGCTTACAGAAATTATAAACACATTTAAAAATGAAATAAAAAATTGAGTTCCTACGTTTAGGGAGTCAACTGATTAATTTGTTAATTGAGTTAATTAGTCGAATAAGTTACATGGTGAAGCGTGGAATATAATCGTTTCTGCGAAGCACGAATCACAAATCTAAAATCACAAATCTAAAATCTAAAATCAAAACATGGCACTCCAACAATACAGTCCCTCTGGTTTCAAATATCTTCCTCCTGTCGTAAAAAATCTATTAATTCTAAATGGCTTGTTTTATTTAGCCACCCTTGGAATAGGTCAAGCATTCAAGATTGATTTGACCGACATCTTAGGCTTACATTATTTCGGTTCACCCCTCTTCAAGCCTTATCAACTCATCAGCTATATGTTTTTGCATGGCAGTTTCATGCATCTTTTTTTTAATATGTTTGCTTTATGGATGTTTGGTTATATATTGGAAAACGTGTGGGGACCGAAGAAATTTCTTATCTATTTTTTGATAACAGGAGTCGGTGCTGTCCTAATCCAAATGCTTATTTATTATTTTCAGATTTCGCACTTGGAAGCTTCTATGTCCGCAGAAAAAATAACTATGGTGATGGAAGATGGCTATAAGATTATGTTGCAAAACAAAAACTTCATGGATCCGCAGATGGCAGATTTGAATGCACTTTATAACACCTCTTGCATAGGTGCTTCGGGCGCAGTGTTTGGTATTTTGCTTGCCTTCGGGATGTTGTTTCCCAATACGATGCTTTATGTGTATTTTGCTATACCTATAAAGGCAAAATGGTTTGTAATGATTTATGGTGCTATAGAACTTATTTCAGGTGTTTCGAATGTGGAAGGTGACAATGTGGCACATTTTGCACATTTGGGCGGAATGTTGTTTGGGTTCATCTTGATAAAACTATGGAACCGAAAACCTAAATCAGACAACTTCTATGAACAATTTTAATTTCAAAAATCCCAACAACGGCAATCCCAATTTTGGGCAACGTCAGGCATCTCCTTTTGATGGCATGAAGCGTTTCTTCATGAGCAAATCGATGTTGTCGAGGCTTATCTTGATCAATATTGCGGTGTTTCTTTTCGTTAGCTTAGTCCGCTTATATTTCTATTTGTTTCAGCTAGACCCATTTCAATTCGGCAGCGACCATATCACCGTCATGGGTTATTGGTTAGCTGTTCCTTCGAACATTTCCTTATTGTTGCTAAAGCCGTGGACAGCCTTCACCTATATGTTTCTGCATGAAAACCTATGGCATTTGTTTTTCAATATGTTGATGTTGTATTTCGGAGGCATTATCTTCACTCAATATTTGGGCAGTAAAAAGCTGTTGATTACCTATATTTTTGGAGGATTGACGGGGGCAGCTTTTTATGTGGCAGCCTTCAATGTGTTTCCTGCCTTTGCACAAGTGGCGCCATTTTCTATTGCAATGGGCGCTTCGGCTTCGGTTTTGGCTATCATCATCGCCATCGCCACCTATATACCCGACTATAATATCCGCATGTTTCTTATCGGACAAATAAAATTCAAATGGATAGCCGTGATTTTTGTGGCACTCGATTTGTTGAGTATCGAGAAAGATAATCCGGGAGGACATATCGCACATCTTGGCGGCGCTTTCTTCGGATTGATTTATATTTTGGCATTAAAAAAAGGTTTGATAACCAAACAACTGTTCAACCCCATCAGCAAGCTATTTAAACGCAAACCCAAAATGAAAGCAACGTATTCAACCAAAAAACCTGTAACCGATGACCAATATAACTACAACAAAAAACTCCATCAACAAAAAATTGATTCCATCTTGGATAAAATAAAGAAATCGGGCTACGAAAGTTTGAGCAAAGAAGATAAGGATATGCTGTTTCGGGAAAGCAAGAAGTAAGACGTTTGATTTTAGATTTGAGATTTTTGATTTAAGATTATTGAATAAACAATGAGTAAGAAAAAAAGCAATAAAAAAACAAGTTTTTGGCTTAAGATGCTGTTGGGCATTAATTTTGTGCTTATCATCGGCCTATTGCTTTCGTATGTTTCTTATTATTTTAGCCCTGTCAAAGCATGGTTGCCTGCTTTTGCAGGATTGGCTTACCCCTATATTCTCATTTCAAATATCTTGTTTATCATCTTTTGGCTTTTTGTCAGAATGAAGTTCACCTTGTTTTCTTTAATTGCAATTGTGGTTGGCTATAGTTATTTGATGTCTTCCATACAGTTTCATTCCTCCAAAATGATTACTTCCAAGGATGCTTACTTCAAAGTGATGTCCTATAATGTTCGCAATTTCGATCTCTATAGCAACAGAAAAAATTGGAAACCAAACTTTGAAAAACGCAATAACATCTTCAAATTCATTCAAAAGGAAGCTCCCAATGTCATTTGTTTTCAAGAATTCGTGAACGACTTAAGCGGACGCTTCAAAACCTTAGACACCTTAGTGAAATTGCAGAAAGCCATCAACACCCATGTGGAATACACCGTTGTGTCGCGCTACACCAAACAATTTGGCATTGCCACTTTCACCTCCTTTCCCATAGTGAACAAAGGACGCATCAACTTCCCCAATTCGAAAACAGATTTGTGTATCTTCACCGATATCCTTGTGAATACAGATACGATGCGGGTGTATAATGCTCATTTCGAATCGCTGCATTTCAATTATGCCGACTTTGAGTTTGCCGAAAAAATCACCTCCGCACAAACGGAAGATGAAGCAGACTTAAAAGATAAATCCATGCGCTTGATGCGCCTCATGAAGCGCGCCTTTGTCAAGCGTGCCTTGCAGGCAGAAATGGTCGCGAAACACATTAAAACGTCTCCCTACCCTGTTATTTTCTGCACCGACATGAACGACACACCCATTTCATACTCCTATCATCAATTATCAAGCAATCTTCATGATGCTTTCATGGAATCGGGTTCGGGTTATGGACATACCTTTAATGCGTTTTTCCCCTCCTTCCGAATTGATTATATTTTGTTGTCCGATGCATTGACATCGGCAAATTTCGTGACTACTGAAACTGAAAATTCCGATCATTATCCCATCCAATGTTTGGTAAAAAAGAAAAGCAAATAAACGATGAAGCTCGAATTAACTTCGGAATATGTTCCCACAGGCGACCAACCTGATGCCATCAAACAATTGTGTGAAGGCATCAATCGAGGCGATCATGCACAAGTGTTGTTGGGCGTAACAGGTTCGGGTAAAACTTTCACCATCGCCAATGTGATTCAAGAAGTGCAGCGCCCAACTTTGGTGTTGAGTCATAACAAGACCTTGGCAGCGCAATTGTACGGCGAATTCAAACAGTTCTTTCCAAAGAATGCTGTGGAATATTTCATCTCCTATTACGATTATTATCAACCCGAAGCCTATTTGCCTGTCACCAATACGTATATCGAGAAAGATCTTTCTATCAATGAAGAAATAGAGAAGTTGCGCTTGAGTGCCACCTCTTCTTTGTTGTCGGGCAGACGCGATGTGATAGTGGTTTCGTCGGTGTCGTGTATTTATGGCATCGGCAATCCCGAAGATTTTGCCAATAGCGTTATTCATATCAGCGTGGGCGACAAAGTGGTGATAAAAATGTTTTTGCAAGCTTTGGTCAATATTTTATACTCGCGCAACGATGTTACTTTTGCACGTGGAAATTTCCGCGTTCGTGGCGACACCATTGATATCGTCCCTGCTTATGCTGATATTTGCATACGCGTATGTTTCTATGGCGAAGAGATTGAAAGCATAGAAACGTATGAACCTGTCAATGGCAAGTTCCTCGAAAAACTCGATGCTATTTCCATTTATCCTGCCAATTTATTCATCACTTCGCAAGATAAAATGAAGAAAGCCATAGCGGATGTCCACACCGACTTGATTAGCCACGTGGCGTATTACAAGGAAATGGGCAAACATCTCGAAGCAAAACGCATAGAAGACCGTGTGTCGTATGATTTGGAGATGATGCGCGAGTTGGGCTACTGTTCGGGCATCGAAAACTATTCCCGTTACTTTGATGGCAGAAAACCCGGTGGTCGTCCCTTTTGTTTGTTGGATTGTTTCCCCGATGATTATTTGATGGTGATAGATGAAAGCCATGCCACGATGCCGCAAATCCGCGCCATGTATGGAGGCGATCGTTCGCGCAAGCAGACTTTGGTGGAATATGGTTTCCGTTTGCCTTCGGCGATGGACAACCGTCCGTTGAAGTTTGATGAATTTGAAGGCATGTTGAATCAAGTCATCTTCGTGAGCGCAACGCCCTCCGATTATGAATTGCAGAAATGCGAAGGCGTGGTGGTGGAACAATTGTTGCGACCAACAGGCTTGCTCGAACCTGTGATAGTAGTCAAACCAAGCTTGAATCAGATAGATGATTTGTTGAACGAGATTGACATCCGCGTGAAACTCAACGAACGTGTGTTGGTTACTACCCTCACCAAAAAGATGGCGGAAGAACTCACCAAATACATGGCGAAGTTGAATATCCGCTGCAAATATATTCACTCGGAAGTGGATACTTTGGAACGCGTAGAAATCCTGCATGAATTGCGCATGGGTGACATTGATGTTTTGGTGGGTGTGAACTTGCTGCGCGAAGGTTTGGATTTGCCCGAAGTTTCCTTGGTGGCGATTTTGGATGCCGACAAAGAAGGTTTTTTGCGCTCCGAACGTGCTTTGACGCAAACAGCAGGTCGTGCGGCACGAAATATCAACAGCAAGGTGATTATGTATGCTGACAAAGTTACCGATTCTATGCAGCGCACCATTGATGAAACCGACCGCCGTCGCGATAAACAGATAAAATACAATTTGGAGAATAACATCACCCCTACTCAAATCATTAAATCAACAGATTCGGTGTTAGGGCAGACGATGTCTTCTAGTTCATCTCAAAAAGAAATGAAAGCCTACGTTGAAAGCGACCGTATCAATTTCGCCGCCGACCCCGTGGTGCAATACATGGACAAAGCCCAACTGCAAAAGCGCATCTCACAAATAAAATCACAGATGGAGAAGGCAGTAAAAGCTTTGGATTTTATGGAAGCTGCCCGTTTGCGCGACGAAATGTTCGATTTGGAGAAATTGATGAAAGAGAAAAACTAAGAATTCAATTCCCTAACACCCTCTATTACTGTTCTTATTTTTGAATTTTTCTTTCCGGTTTCGGAAAAGTATATTCCGGTTTCAGAAATGTATTTTCCGGTTTCAGAAAAGTATATTCCGGGTTCAGAAAAGTATATTCCGGTTTCGGAAAAGTATTTTCCGGTTTCGGAAAAGTATATTCCGGTTTCAGAAAAGTATATTCCGATTTCGGAAAAGTATATTCCGATTTCGGAAAAGTATATTCCGGTTTCGGAAAAGTATATTCCGGTTTCGGAAAAGTATATTCCGGTTTCGGAATTGTATATTCAGGGTTCGGAATATACTATGGAGCGTTCTGAATATACCATTCAGCGTTCTGAATATATAATTCAGCGTTCTGAATATATAATTCAGCGTTCTGAATATACTATTCAGCGTTCTGAATATACAATTCAGCGTCCTGAATATATTATTCAGCGTCCTGAATATACTATTCAGCGTTCAGAATATACTATTCAGGGTTCTCCACAAAATATTCAGGGTTCAGACATGCCTTATTGCATAAAATTATAGCATAAACAGTTCGTAAAACCTAACAGTATCTACATATCGTACTAGTATTTTAAATCCTTATTATTAAGCATATATACAGCATTAACATTGCTCTTTAACTATTTTTAACATCCTCGCATTCGATTACTCATAGAAAATGATTACTTTTACCGATGTTTAATCAAAATCAATACACATGAAAAAAATCTTCACTACCACCGTGCTTGCATGTTTCTTTCTCGTTTTTCTTTCGAATTCCTTGCAGGCGCAATGCCCGGGATGCGCAACAAATATGGGATGCATTTCTAATCCTGCAGCACCAACCATTTGTCCTGCGATAATGCCCGACGGTGTTGCAATGCAAGCCTACAATCAGGACGTATCTTTTTATTTGCCTGCCAATTTTACCGACCCCGGCTCAGGCTATAACGTTGATTTGACACAATTGGACGTGTTGAGTGTAACGGGTTTGCCCTATGGCTTAAGTTTTCAGACTAGTGCAGCGCCCTCCAACATTTTTTATCCCACAAGCAACCCACCCACTTCGGAACATGGCTGCGGTAAAATTTGTGGCACGCCCATTATGGCGGGAAGTTACACCATTACCGTGTTTGTTTTGGCACATGTCAACGTAACTTCTTTGGGAGGTTTATCACAAACATCCAATTCTTCGTTCAATTTGCCTTTAACCATACAACCGGCTGCTGCAACTAATAGCGGTTTCTCTATTGCTAACTCCTACGGATGTGCTCCTTTGAGCACTTCATTTACGACCAACCGTCCTAGCAACGGCAATCCTAACTTTCATTATGCATGGAATTTCGGAAACGGCAATCAAAGCACTGTGGAGAATCCACCTGTGCAAACCTACCCTACTCCGGGTAACTATCCTGTTACGCTGCATACCACCATAGACACTTTGCCACAATATCTCCTTTCCGCTGTGGGCGTTATTTATGCTAATGTGTGTAACGATGTTTGGCCTAGTGGACAAGCCGAGTACTTTTTCGTGTTGAAACAAGGAGGCACTGTAATTTACACCTCATCCTATATCACACAAGATGCACCTGTCTCTTTTTCTTTTCCTCAAATAGCGTTGAGCAATCTGCCCTATACTATTGAGATTTGGGAAGATGATGCGCCCTTGGCAAATGACCATTGTGGCGATTTCACTATACAAGGACACACCCCCGGCACTTTCACTTTGACCATTACCGACCTCAGCATCAATTATACTATTACACATCCTATTCTGAATTTTGATGATGTGGATACGGTTACGGTTTTTCAAGCACCTATAGTCAGTGCTTTGTCGTTTACCCCCAACGATAGTGTTTGTATGGGCGATTCCATTCGTCTTTCTGTAACTGCTACCTATGGAAACATCTTCCAATGGTATAATGATACGAGTGCGATAAACAATGCCAACCAATCGGTGTATTATGCAAAAACAAATGGCAAATATTGGGTTGAAGTTTCGAACACCAATGGATGCCGCACCAACTCAACGATGAAACAAATCACTTTTATTGACAATCCAACGAAACCCGGTTTGTGGATTACGACCAACACACTGCATACGAATGCGACGGGTGTTAATTTGCAATGGTATCAGGAAGGAAATTTAATCAATGGTGCCACAGGCATGACGTATGATGCCACCGTTTCGGGTAATTATTGTGTGATAGCCTCCAATTGGTTTGGCTGTGCCACCTCCTCCGACACAGTTTTTCTTACGTATAACGATGTGGGCATAGGCGAAAACAAAACGATAAACGGATTAAAACTTGTTCCGAATCCTAATAACGGGAAATTCCAATTGCAATTCGACACAGACATTCAAGATGCTGTTCAAGTTAGTATCAGTGATATGTCGGGAAGACAAGTATATAAAAACGCATTTGTTTCACTCACCGGACACGTTGCCGAAGAGATTGATCTGAGCCTCTTACAAAAAGGAATTTATATTGTTCAAATTCAAGCGGGCGCTACCCAAGCAAATAGCAAAGTTATTATTCAATAAGTCCTGTTTGTTGCGTACACTATTATCGAAACGTAAACACTTCAAAATAAAAAAAGCCGATGAATTGAATTCATCGGCTTTTTTTTTGTGGTTTATTGAAATTCGTATTTCATTTTAAACTTTATTCCTTGACAATTTTAGTTACCACAACATTCGATTTGTCACTATATTTCACAAAGTAGATTCCGCTTGGGAATTGACGAATATCAATCTCAGAATTATTCTCTTGCAGGTGAAGTTGCATAAGTTGTTGTCCGCTGAGCGAAAATATCGAAATGTCGCCTTCGGAATTGTTATCCTGTAAGGAAATCATCAATTTGTCTGTTGTAGGATTTGGAGACACCGTCATGAATTCGGGTTTAGAGATTATATTAAATCCCATATTGGTTGCATCAAAAAACTCCACAACATCGGAAAACAATGCGCTATTAAAGTTTTCGCCACCGGCTACAAGTATTTTATTTCCAACGCTTGCACCTATGGCTGCGTCGTGAGTAATAGAAAGGGTAGCAATTGTCATAGCATGGGATATGGTGTCATAAATATCCACGCGGTCGGAAGGTAACATGCTGCTAAATGTTTTTTCGCCGCCACAGAAAAATATGTGATTGCCCACAGCAGCAATCGAAATATTGCGTCTGCCTTGCGAAAGGGTAATAGTTGACCATGTCGCGGTACTAACATCATAAATATCAACTTTGTTATAATGCTGCCCGGTTTGGGCACTGAGAAGTCCTCCTGCAAAATAGATTTTGTTTCCATAGGTAAAATAGGATATATTTCCTCGGGCTGCCGGAAGGGAATCAATGGTCCAAATGCCTGTGGATGCATTATAAATATCAATGCGTTTGGTGGTTGGATAGGTGACTAGATCGGTATATCCTCCCCCAAAAACTGCTATGTTACCCACAGCACCACCTCCAAAACCAAAACGTGCTAATGATAATGAATCCACAGACCACAAGCCTGTTGCATCATTATAAATGCTTACTACTTTGGTGACAGCAGTATAATTGTTGGTGAAACCACCCGCAAATAAAATCTTACTACCCACTCTAGCAGGAACAAGAGCAGCTTGAGCGGCTTGCAGAGAATCAACACTCCAAGTGGAGGTTAAAGTATTATAAATATCCACTACCTTGGAGCTGCCGTAGCCGTCGGTGGTGCCGCCTGCGATAAATATTTTATTGTTATAATAGATGCATGCTAAATCGCCACGAGCGGCGGATAAGGAATCTATGGTCCATGTATCGGAAGTGTTGTCATAAATATCAATGCGTTTGCTCATTACACCCGGATTTTCGTGGGTATATCCCCCGGCGAAATATACTTTGGAGCCAACGGTGACTGCTCCCATCCAACTGCGCGCTAAAGAAAGATGCTCAGTGGACCATTGGGCTTTTAAAGCGTTGAAAGAAAATAAAAAGAAAGCTAATAATAGTAATTTGTACGTAATTTTTTTCATAGTAGTAGATTTTAGTTAATTATGCAAAAATATAACAATTATTTTTAATCTAACCTATGAGATTTCTCATTAAAATTGTATCTATCTGATGATTTTACACTTAACATAGCTTCATACTAAGGCGTCGTACTGATAGTAAATAAAGTGTACAAATCGTTATTGTTTGACAAATTTCTTGGTAGTGGTTCGCTTTTCGTTTTCTAATTTATAGAAGTAAATTCCGGAGGGCAAATCATCAATAGCAATAGAGAACGTTTGGCGGTCATTCACTTTACCTTTCTTGATGGTGGTGCCCAACAGATTGAGGATGCTCCAACTATCGCCACTATCATATCTTTTTATATCAACATGAATATAATCAGCGGCAGGATTGGGATATAAAGTTAAAGCATAGATTGCAGGTTTATCTTGCGGACGCACGATGCCCGAAATGCTGCTACCGCAAGGCGTGGAATCGTTCGCGTAATATTTCCTCACGGAATCTATACGTTGATTGAGTACATTTTTCCATCCATATAGGTTGTTGGGTTGCGTATTATCCATACCAAAAACAAAAGCAACATCAATAAACTCATATCCTCCGGGCTGAAATGTAAAAGGTCCCATGCAGGCAAGTCCTTGACGATGGCTAGGCATATTCGTTGCTTGCTCTTCAGTCCAATAGGCACTCGGATATGGACTCCCGGGGGCTACTCCATAAGTTCCCCAAGTGCAGGGGTCGCTGTTGTTGGGGAACATAAACTTAGAGGCAGGTCCATAACCTCCTGCGGCAGGATGTGCTTCTCCCCAATAAGTAATTGGGGTGTTGTCGCGCCAAAAGGAATTTAGATAATGAACATAATCCCCTGAACTTACAGGTTCTGTTATTGCAGCCAAATTGCCTGTATCTTTAAAACTCATGAAGCTTGTCATGCCATAACGTTCATCATCTATAATCCCGTTTCCAAAGTTGTGTCCATTGATGGCTTCGTTGCAATTGGTTGCAGGAATAAGCGTGTCATATTTAGGATTGTCCATGCCATCGGGGTCCATATAGGGACCACCTAGAATAGTGACCGCTTGGGCAGCAAAAAGATTCCCTAAAATAGGATCAGAGTTGGTGCCCGAATAGGTATAGAACGAATTTCTTTTGATGTCGCATCGGGTGAGATCATTGTGCTTATTGGCAATAGTTATATCATTATTGAGTCCTATCATGGTATTGCCTAACCAATAGGTTGAACGATTGTAAATCTTATAATTGATAAAAATAGTATTGTTTAAAGCGGAATCGCCGCATTGGAAGGCATACGCCATGGCTTGCACTTCGATGCCAATGGCTAAGCCTCCTGTTGCATCGTGGGTGCCTCCTTTATCATTAAAAATAAAATAGAGGGCTTCGTCGCCTTGTATCAAGGGAAAATCTCCGTCAGCAGGGTTGTATTGTTGGTCATCATTTCTATCATAAAAAGGGGCAAGAAATTGCGCTTGATTTGCAGCAGGATTACCGTGAGCGGGCCAAGTGGCGATGCCAAGAGGCGTAACATAACCCGGGAGAAAATAATGGGTTTGATGATACAAAATCTGCTGTTTGGTCACCTTCCACACTTTGTTCCAATTCGCCATAGTAGTCGAATCGGTTGACGCCGAACCATCAACAGACAACGGTCCAGGATAATAATCTCTGCCTGCAGATGTGCCGATTCCACCTGCCACATGGATTTGATCGTGAACATCCTTGCCTGCTATCCACAGCAAATTACTCGAAATGGTTTTATTGTTGCTGCCCTTGGGAACTTCGAAAAAACAATTATGATTGCTTTGGAAGTTAATCCCTGCGGAATTGAACACGGCTCTAACATTGTTGATGTTGAGGGTGTCGAAGGCTAGGGTTTGGGCAATGATGTTCGCTGAGAGAAACAGACAGCATACAATTGATAGCGTAAATACTTTTTTCATAAGATTTCAATTTAGGTTAAACAATTTATTATCCTCATAATTTTCATTTGAGAAAGCTAAAGTACTATATCTGCAAGGTGAAAGTCTATGCAAAAAAGTTAACGGTAGGTTTGAACAAGTTTGCGGTAGGTTTGGGCAAGTTAACGGTTTGGGAGAAGTATTAAATCTTATAAAAAATGATTATATTCTAGACCTTTTGACAAGGCTTTATAATGCAAATCTCCTGCTTATTTTAAGCTAATCGTTGCCAAATTGTCTTTGTAAATAGGCTTCGATTAATTTGGGTTTATCTATTTTATGGCTCGAGCTATACGGAAATTCATCCACAATATCTATGTCGCCGGGAATCATATAATAGGGCAATATGCCTTTCAGAAAGGGGAGTAATTGATTGTGCAATTCTTCTTTTGAGATAGCATTTTTCAGGACAACAAAACTGACAATCTTTTTTACTTCGTTGTTTCGGCGTAAGCCAACGGTGGTGGCATCGGCAATCAGTTCATGTTTGCAAATGCCTGTGGTGATTTCATCCAATTCGATGCGGTAGCCGTGGAGTTTTATTTGGTCGTCGTTGCGTCCTTTGCAAAATAGCATGCCGTCTTGATAATAGGCTAAGTCGCCCGTTCGGAAAGCTCTCAAGCCATCTTTTCGGAAGAACTTCTGTTGATTTAAGGCATCATTGTTCAGATACCCAATGGAAACATGTTTGCCCACAATTATTATCTCACCCAAGGCATCCTCCTCGTTTTCCTTTTCAATAATGATTTCAGATTCAGGTTTAGGGAAACCCACGGGCAAGGGATTATAGTTGTCGAGTATGTCTTTTGTGATGGCGATTAGGGTGGTGGCAACGGTAGCTTCGGTGGGTCCGTAGGTATTATAAATGATGGCAGCGGGGAACTCTTTGTAGAGGCTCGACGCAATTTGATGAGGCAACACTTCTCCGCAGAAAAGAAAATATCGTAGAGAATTTAAACGCGCATCAAAACCAATGCGGGTATAGGTGAGTGCAAAAGAAGGCGTAGAAACCCAAACGGTGGCGCGATATTTCTCGATGCGGTTCATCAGGGCTTCAGAGTCGTTGGCAGTTTGTTTGTCGTTTAATAAAATGGTGGCGCCTAAAGCACCGAAAGTCATGACTTCATAAACAGACAAATCGAAGCTGAAGATGGCAATGTTGATAAAAATATCTGTGGAAGAAAAGCCAAAATCGTTGCACATCCATTGCGTGAACGTTTGTACAGCTTCGGTGGTGATTTGAACGCCTTTGGGCTCGCCTGTGCTGCCCGAGGTGAAAATGATATAGACCAGAGGATCGTCGGAAAGGATGTCTGTTGTAGTAACTTCGTGCTGCTGGTGGATGATGCGTTCGTTGGTTCTCACAAGTACTTCGTTGGTGTTTTGGAGGTTCAAGGCTTCATAGGTGAAGTTTAAGATGACTTCGGCACCTGCGACGGCTTGGATGGTAAGGATACGGTTTTTGGGATAGATGATATCCAAAGGAATGTAAGCAATCTTCATCTTCATGAGGGCATACATGGCGACAATCATTTCGGCTTGTTTGTGACCGTAGAGTATCACGGGTTTGGCGAGCGTGTCCCATTGCTGTTGATGGAAGAAATGGCACAGCGCGTTGACTTCCTGCTCGAATTGAAGCCATGTGATTTCGCGTGTGCTATCAATCACCGCCCATTGATTTGGGGCGATGTGTTGCTCGATAAAATCCTTATGTTGGAAACTAAATTTCATTGCTATAGGTTACATTGGGCAGCGTCCGCTGAATATATATAAGGCAATCGCCACGATATTGAACATGATGAAGATGCTGATTATCTTTACGGCAAGTGGCGGCAGTTTTCCGAAGAAGACATCGCGTCCGTTCTTTTTGCAGAGATATACGTAAGAATTATGAACGGCAGAAAACACGCCAAACAGAAATCCGCTGAGGATATAACGGAAGTTGAATCCATTCCAACATCCCATCAAAAGGAAGGTCATTATCATGGCAAGGTTTTGACGGGTTAAGGGGTATTTCTTCAGTCTTTTGTTTCGCGTTAGCAGCATATAAAGGGGTGTGAAGAAGTAATCTTTGAGCCATTCGCCGAGGCTGATGTGGAAACAACGCCAAAAGTCTTGGGGATTGACGGCAAAGAAAGGATTACGGAAGTTGAGCGGGACGTTGATGCCCATCATCTTGCCGATGCCGAGCGCCATGAAGGAATAGCCTGCAAAATCGAAGAATAAATAGAAATAGTAGGCATACATATTGTTTGCCATGTGGAGTATTTGTTTGCTTTCGGGCGAGAAAATGTTGAGCCAATAGCGGTCAATGGCTTCGGCAATCACGTATTTGAATGCCACGCCTTTTATCAAAGCGTTCCATCCAAGGATAATATTCTCGGAGTTGATATTGCTGAACCCAGCGTCTTGTGAAGTTTTGAATCGGCTGTAGCGTTCTATAGGTCCGATGAGCAAGGTGGGTGTGAAGGCGAGGAAGTTGAAATAGGTGGTGGGGTCTGCCATTTTCTCGTTGGGGGCTTTGTCCATATAATAGCCCATGATGCGGAAACTCGCATAAGATAATCCCGCAAAGGAAATAATATCATTGATTTTGAATGGATAGAAATCGAAGCGGATGTCGAGTTTCACCATAAGCATGGGCAACAATAGCAAGAGGATACCCCATATTTTCTTTTTGAATCGGAACACATCCGCAGCCAAATAAGTTATCAAAAAAGAGAAACCAATCAGCAAGAGGAAATGGATGGGTTTGGGATAGATGACTATCAAAAACATGGCGTTCAGCAGGGCAAGGAGGTTTTTGTAGTTTCTATCTGCACTAAAAAGCTTGCACAAAGCCGTGATGGCGATGAACAACGCCATGATGATAAAGAATTCGTTGGAACTAAATGGCAACATGGTTTAGAACTGCTGATAAACGAAATGCGTGGAGGAGCGGGTGGCGTTGTTGGGGTGAGAATTCAACGGTGAGTAGAGATAATACAAAGACATGGCGATGGCTGTGTAGAGCAGCAGATGGATAAAAAATCGTTTGAGGGAGTTTGTTTTCATTTGGCAAGTTTATAGGTTTCGACAATAAAGCGGTCAATCTTATACCAACCGTAGTCGGAAATGTGCATCACATCGCTCAACACGGCTTTATCGTAAGTCGTTTTGTCTTTTGCGAAGAGATTCAAGCAGGGGAATCCGCTTTGCTGTATTTCGTTTTCAACAAGCTGCATGGTTGGCAAAATAGCTTCCAAATTTCGATAGTAAAGCGCATTCAAGGGGGAGACAATCAGGCGGGCATTCACTTTTTTGGCTTTCAAGAGCTTCAACAACATCTTGAAATCTTTCAATTCCTGATTAAATGGTTCGCCAACGGCTTCGATGTGTCCGCCTTTGTTGTTATGAATGTTTTGGGTAAAGTATTCATCATTAATTCCCATTTGGTTGTTTGTCGCTTTGCTTAAAACGTCAGCTTTGCTTGCTTGATTAAGACTGTCCCAATTCATGGCAATGGGTTCAGGAATGATAGTACATCTTTTACTAGCATAAACATCCCGCTTAATTTTAGGCATTATCGTCTCTTTTAATCCCAATAATGCATTATCGAAACAAATCAATGGCGCATATACAATTTTGTGCAGCATACTCTTTGAAGCATGGTTTTTGAAGTTCATCAACCTTAATTCTACACTCGGAGAGCCGAAATCATCATACAATTGTGCCACTCGTTTATATAGATACTCGGTGAAAGCAGCATTGTTTTTATCTTTCAGAATAGTAGTCAAAAACATCTCTATATTGTATTCCAAAAAGACTTCCGAGGAAGTGCCTGCGGATGATTTGGATTCGAACCAACCCGGTGAAACAATGATAACTATCGGAGCATTTGGCAGACGTTGTTCGTTTGCCAAAAGTTGCGCATACATAGATAGACTTTGGTTGCCTGCATGACCTATGCCTATGACTTGAGTTTTGAAATGCTTTGAAATGAAATTGTAAGGAATGGCTTCCGTAACATGGGTAAGTTCTGACGAGCCTAATACGTAAATAGTTTCGGCTGTATCACAACTCATCAAAAAGTTATCTGCCAAATATTCCTTGCCAATATAATTATCAATAATTCTTGGAACGATTTTACTTACTGAGTTTGATTCTTTTTTTGGAAAAAGGAAATCGTTGGTTGAAGGGTTTGTTGCCAACAAAAAAATCGTTATCGCTGCAATAACTAAAGGGAAAAGATATATGGCAATAAGTTTCTTCATGAAAGCATTACAAGGCGGCAATCGTTTTCACCATGCGGTTGATGGTGTCCATGTTTTCGTCATTGATGAGATGTTGGGGGATTTTTATCGCAAATTCATCTTCCATAGCCACCAATAAATCCACCAAGGTGATAGAATCGAGCACGTTGGTTTTCAACAAGGAATCGTCGAAGCCGACTTTGGTGAAGGCTAAGTTCATGATTTCTTTTTGAATAAATAGTTTTTGGTCTTCCATAAGGGTTTGATTGATTTGGTTGTTGTGGTACGTTGTTTCAAATGAAGTGCAAATGTAGTATAAAATTTGATTATGGCAAAAAAAAGAGATTTGAGATTTGAGATTTGAGATTTAAGATTTTTGATTTTAGATTTAAGATTTTTGATTTGAGATTTTTGATTTGAGATTTGAGATTTGAGATTTGAGATTTGGTCATTAGGTCATTAGGTCATTATTGTCATTTTATCATTGGTCTAAGGTATCGGGTACATGTGTTCCTAGTGTATTTACCTTGTGTTCCTTGTGGTAAAAAAAAGAAATCTTAACCACAAAGGACACAAGGGAAGCACAAGTTTCACTAAAAAAACAATAGAACAATCAAACAATATAACAATTCAGCTTGCCGGTAGGGGCAGAAAATTTTCTGCCCCTACCATGAACCATCAACAATCTGACAATTTAACAATAAAACAATCCTCCTCATAACCTCTGTGCATCTCTTTTTGCTCCGTGCATCTCTGTGTAACAAGAAAAACAACGAACCACAAGTCAACTCGTAATCATCTCACATCTATCGTATTAAAAATTTTAAGCACCAAAAAAACGTCAAATAGCGCATGTAATTGCGAATCAATTACCTGTTATTGCAAATCAATTACATGTTATTGCGAACCAATTACATGTTATTGCGAACCAATTACATGTTATTGCGAACCAATTACATGTTATTGCGAATCAATTACATGTTATTGCGAACCAATTACATGTTATTGCGAACCAATTACATGTTATTGCGAACCAATTACATGTTATTGCGAATCAATTACATGTTATTGCGAATCAATTACCTGTTATTGCGAACCAATTACATGTTATTGCGAACCAAT
>CAIOYH010000134.1 GCA_903862465.1 uncultured bacterium
TACTGATGTGCAAGCCTTTTATTAGTTATTCTAAAATATAGATTTAGGTGTTGGGTAGAGGAGGGTTTGGTACGATGGGGGGAGGGATGATTTTGTTTAGTTTGATGGTGAAGCGGGCAGTGGTTTTGTCGGTGAGGGGAATGTTTGATTTGGAAGCGGAATGGTAAGCGGGATGATCGACGGTGAGGTCGTAGGTGCCCATTTCGAGGGAGTATTTGCGGAGAATGCCTTTTTTGGAGGTTTTTCCTTGGAAGGTTTCGGTGCCATTGGTGAGGGTGTAGTTGACTTTTGGGATGGGGATTCCGGTGATTGAATCGGTTATGAGATAATACATAGATAGGTGACGTGAGCCTGTGGATTCGCCAATTTTGGAGGCGTTTGCCCAAGCGGTATTGAGGGCTGGCAGATAGGAATTGATCATTTTGGTGAATAGTTTTTTATCTTTTACTATCAAAAGTATGACTTTTGGGATGGGTTCGGTGCCAACAGATTTGCGAGTTTTGATTTTGGAGGTGGGGAGGTCGTGAACTTGATTGAATTTGCTGATTTTTAAATCGAGTTCGGCGATATCGTCTTCGGTTACTTCGGTTAAATCGGTGAGGTTTTCGTTGAGGATGTTGCGAATGTCTGTGGCACGAGAAATAGCTAGTTTGTCGGCTGCAAGAGAGACGTAAGATTTAGGATGATTTAGTTGATCGGCGAGGTCGGGCATTTGGAGCACTGTGGCTTGAACGAAACCTTTGCTCATAATTGTGTCAACAGCAGTTGACATGATGTTTTTATAGACTTTTTTTTCGCCTGAGTACATAGATATGTCTATGGCTTGTTTGAGGATTGCTTCTTCGAATGTGGTCATGTGACCTTGGAAGATGAGTTTTGCTGCAACATAGGTTTCTATAGCACTGAGGGCAGTGTTGTTTAACAGTAAGAAAGCTAGGATTCTGTAGGCAGCATTGTAATATGAAACTTGTGATTTTGTCATGATAATTTGGTTTTAAATGTTAATTTGTGTTAAAGTGATGTAATGAGTTGATTTAATAGAATTTAAGGGCTAAAAACGTAAAAGAGAACATTCAGAGAGCGAAATAGAGGTTTCAAGGTGCGAAATAGAGGTTTCAAGGTGCATAATAGAGGTTTCAAGGTGCGAAATAGAACCTTCAAGGTGCATAATAGAACCTTCAAGGTGCGTAATAGAACCTTCAAGGTGCGTAATAGAGGATTCAAGGTGCATAATAGAACCTTCAGGGTTCATAATAGAACTTTCAAGGTGCGTAATAGAATCTTCAAGATTCATGATAGAATGGGCATGATTAAAAGGGGCGTGAGCGTTATTCGTAACGTAATAGTTGACGAAGGAAGGAGTAGGAAGGTTGGGGAAATGAAGAGCGGCAGTGGAAATTACATTACATCCAAAAAAGGGATTTGTACTGAAGACAAAGGAATGTCTGAGCGGCGTACAAAGAGAGGGATGATATGTGAGACAGGAGGCAAACATAGGTTTGATTTTTGTTTCTGTTTTTTACTTAAATTGGTTTAAGGTTTGATTTTGTATCGGCAATAATTGTGGTTTTTAGTTAGTAGTATAATCTTTGAAAAGCAGTGCAAAGATAAACAATTTTCATCAAAAAGCAAGAAATATTTTTACTTTTCTTTGTTTTTATTCATGTTAGTTGAAAAATAATTTATTTTTAAGGATGTATATGTTTATATAACAAGTAGATGGAAGATGGAATAGTTATTAAAAAAAATATTGGATTTTTTTAAAAGTTGAGAGATTTGAAATTAATGATTTTTTTAGGCAGTTTTGTTTTCGGAAAGGAAATGGAACGCTGATGATACGGATTTTAGGAGGAACGCGGATGAGATGGATTTTTTGAGCACAGAAATCTGCAAGATTTTGAAAATCTGGCAGATTATTTGAACGATGATGACGCAGATTTTTATGATAAGATATGATTTTAGGCAGGAGCCTAAAAAGATAGGGGCGACAGAGGTGGAACCTTTGCCGAACGGGGGATTTGATTAAAATATTTGTGCATTTTTAAGGCAGATAGGGATTGAAAATTGTTGCTAGGGCGTATGCCATACGCCCCTACCTCAGCCAAAATCTGTTTTATAACAGAAAGATTTGTAATTTTTTACGCCTCGTTAGAGGCGAAATGTTTATAGAAAAAAATACATACATGGGAATTTAAGCCCCAGCGGGGCGGAATGTTTTTGAATGTTTTTTTTAATATTTTATTTGGTTTTTGTATTAGTAACAATAAAAGTAGTATATTTGTGGCGCGAAATTTGGGAAAATTTTGCTTCGTTCTTTACAACATA
>CAIOYH010000135.1 GCA_903862465.1 uncultured bacterium
ACAAAATGTCAGTCCACTTCCCCGAAAATCAAAAATCAAACCCGAAAATCAAATCTCGATTCCCGAAAATCAAATCTCGTTTCGCGAAAATCGAATCTCGATTCCCGAAAATCAAATCTCGTTTAGCGAAAATCAAATCTTGTTTTCCGAAAATCAAAAATAGAAGTCGAAAATCAAACATCGCATCGCGAAAATCAAAAAAAGAAGTCGAAAATCAAAAAAAGAAGTCGAAAATCAAAAATTGTCTATAAATGCCTACTTCCTCCGTAAGGCTGAGGTTTCTCCCTCTGCCATCCCAATCCTTTTAGGCTTCAGCCTAATTGCGATAAACTCTCACTCCGTTCATCCCTCCCCCTTATTTCCGAGCCAACCATTCAATAGGGTTGCAGGTAATTTTACCTTGCCACACTTCAAAATGGATTTCGGTTTTGCCATCATCCGTATTGGTTGACGCAACGCCGATGTTTTGCTTGGTGCTCAGGTGTTGGTCTTTACTCACCGAAACCGATTGCAGGTTAGAATATACCGTAAAGAATTCGCCATGACGGACGATAACGGCTTTGTTGTTGTTGGTGATAGTGATAATACTCGAAACGGTGCCGCTCAACACTGCCCGTACCGCAGCACCCGCGGTGGTCGAAATGTCCACCCCATTGTTTTTCACTTTTATCCCATCCAAAACGGGATGGGGATGTTCGCCAAAGGTGCCAGTAATAACTCCGCGTTCAACGGGCCACGGAAGTTTGCCTTTGTTGCCCGAAAAATTATCAGAAACCACAATTTCTTCAGGCGTCAACACATTCTTCACCGTGGTGGTGGTGGTAACTGTTTTCTTCGATTTGAATGCTGATTTTTTGATTTCGTCGGAGATAACCGATTCAATTTTGTTGCGTAATATGCGGGCTTGCTCTTCTTTTTTCTTTAATTGCTTTTTTAAATCCGCTTCTTTTTGACGCAGTTGGCTTACATCCGAATCTTTCTTCTCTTTTTCCTGTGTAAGTTTGATTTTCTCTTGTTCGCTGTTTTCCAAAAGCTCTTTCTTGGTGTTTTTTTGCAGTTCGAGTTGCTTGTTACTTTCAATAATTTGATTGGTTGTATTTAAAATCAAATCCACCTGCTGATGCAGATATTCATTATAAAGTTGCAGATACTTTAGCCGCTGATACGCTTGGTTAAAATCTTTAGCGGCAAAGATAAACATCATACGGTCGAAAGCATCTCGATTTTTGTAAGCATTATAAATGATCTTGGCATATTCGGTTTTAATGGCTTGCAGTTGGTCTTTGGAACGCTGCACCTTCTGCATGTTTTCATTAATTTTGCTTTCGAGCAAAGACATCTCCCCATTGATTTCATCAATCAAATCTTCACGTTTGCTGATTTGATTCTTGAGCAACACTAGTTGATTGATGGAAAGGTTTTTGGTTTTCTTGGTTTCGTCAATAAGCTTTTTGTAATACGCAATTTCATCCTCGATTTGCTTTTTCTTATCCAATAATTTGTCACGGGTCTGCTGATTTTGAGCAAAGGGATAGACACACATAAACACTACAATACCAATGAAACATCCGAAGACGAATATGTTTTTGATATTGATGGCTTTGTTCATAAAGTGTATAAAAAAAATTTCAGTAAAATTAAAGAAATTACTGTTGTTACTTGTCATCAGAAAAAAAAACTACCAACAATGGGTTGTTGAAATAATCTGCTATAAAATACGAATGGCTTCCATGCGTAATTTGTTGGAATCTAAAGCATCCTTTCGCGCTTAATCAAGTAGGACAATAACACCTGATGAAAGCCCTCGTTGATGTCCGCTTCAACCAAATCAATATGATACTGTCCGCAGCGAAGTTTCAATTCGTTGCGAAATTTCATGACGGCTTCGATGTAAGCATCTTTCACTTGCGTGGGATTGAGTTTAATTTCTTGCCCATTCTCCATATCTATAAATTTATACGGGCGGTTATCAAAGTTAAAATCCAACTCTTTGGGTTTGTCCGAAACATGAAAAAGAATCAACTCATGTTTGTTGAATTTCAAATGTTGCAAAGCCGAAAAAAGTTCGTTGGTTTGAGCATTACTTTCCATCATGTCGCTAAAAATAATAACCAAGGAACGCTTGTGAATGTTCTCGGCAATCTGATGCAGGGCAGTGGCAGCGGATGTCTTTTTGAGTTCCGATTCATTGTAAGCATGCAGCATATTTTCCAAATGATAAAACAACATCTTCTGATGTGAGGAATTTGAACGTGCAGGAGTTTGCAATTCGAGCGTATCCGAAAAAATACTTACCCCAACAGCATCCCGTTGCTTCCGTAGCAGATAGATGAGTGAAGCCGCCGCATAAACCGAAAACATAATCTTGTTCGGATTCGTCGGACTCATGTCTTTTTTCACCGGATAATACATAGAAGACGAATTGTCAATGATGATTTGACAACGCAAATTGGTTTCTTCCTCAAAACGTTTCACAAACAGTTTGTCGGTTCTTCCATAGAGTTTCCAATCAATATGACGCGTTGACTCACCTGTATTGTATTGACGATGCTCCGAAAATTCCACAGAAAACCCATGAAACGGACTTTTGTGAAGCCCCGTAATAAAGCCTTCCACCACTTGTTTGGCAATAAGTTCTATATTGCCAAACGAATGGGTCAGTTTTTGATCAATAGTTTCTGCCATGAATTTGTAATCGAAAGGGTGCTATTTGTTATAACAATCCGTTGAGTTTAGTCGTCAAATTTGCTTTGGGTACTGCTCCGACAACTTTGTCAACCACTGTGCCGTTCTTCAAAAACAGGATAGTGGGTATGTTGCGAATACCGTGTTTGTTTGTAATTTCGGGGTTGTCATCAACGTTTACTTTGCCGATAACTGCTTTCCCATCAAATTCTTTATGCATTTCTTCCACAATTGGGGTGAGCATTCTGCATGGTCCGCACCATTCTGCCCAAAAGTCAATCATTACTACTTTGTCTGATTTTTCTACAAGTTCTGCATAATTTGCATCATTAATTTCGAGTGCCATATAATTTTAGTTTTAGTTATTTTTTCAAATACAAATTTACTCAATTCTTCGAAGCAAAAAAGATTTTTTTTATTTTTCTTTAAAAAAAACAAAAAAAGGCTGACGTATGAAGCCAACCTTTTTCATCATAAATAAAAAGTTTAGAGTTTTACACCTAAGGTTAACAACACATTATGGGCAACTAAGGAGTTGTTGACCGGTGTTGGATTTGATGAATAGAAAAAATATTTTTCTTTTGAAAAGATGTAAGAATATGCTACATCTAAAAAGTATTTGTCAAATTTAATGCCCAAACCACCATTTATGGCTTGACGTTTTCCATCATTCAGGTTAGAAGCATAAGGACTAGAACTAAAAGTATATCCTCCGCGGAGGCTAAACTGTTTGATTTTTATTTCTGCACCTGCTCTCACATTCGACTGAAAGGTGTAGATGTTTCCAATCGCCCTGTTTTCTTGATTAAAGCGTTCCGTAGAAGATTTCAATCGAGCATTCCGGTAATCCACAAATTCATATTCCCCTGTAATCAGCGCCCATTTTCCAACAACAAAAGCTAAGCTACCGTTGGCTTTAAAAGGTGTGGTTAATTGATAATCAAAAGAACCTTCTGGCGATTTAGCCGAATACTTTACGGCATTCAATTCTGATTCCATATCACTGTTCCAACGGTCTTTCATGGAATAATAGGTAGGTGTGTGAATGGCTGCTCCAATCCGAACCCAATCTGCTATGCGATAAATAACACCAATCTTGAAATTAAAACCACTGCCATGAGTTTCGAGATAGGAATTATAGGTCATGTTTTTAAAGTTGGGAATCGTATCAGCCTGGTCAATTTCTTCATAAGTAGAACTTTCATAATAACGCACATACGGAAATCCTACGCTTCCACCTATATATAACTTATCATTCAAATTCCCTCCAAGGGTCAATACCAACTCATTATTAGAACCGGAAACATTCATGCTTTTCCGTTGCAAGGTTCCAGGAAGGGGGAATGCTCCAATATAATTCGTAAGACTTCCCAAGGTATCTATCAGATAGGTATTAAAAGCAAGTTGTGTATAAAATGGGTCCAAAGCATTGGGTGCTGTTCCTTGTGCTTTGTCGCGCAAATCATTAATGATGGAGCTTTGAGAGTTTCCGCCTTCATAATATCCGTTGAAGTTATAATTGTTCAAACGGTTGAACCCTATTCCAAATTGGATTCCTTTGCAAGCCGATGATTCTTTTTTAATATTAATGGCAAAGACAATGCCTGCATTGCTCAAATTAAAATTATACTTACGGTCGTCGGTAGCATTGTTGTTGTAAGTTGATTTTGCAACCACATAATAATTTGATGGTGTTATAGTAATTTCGGATTTCTTATAAATACCAATGCCTGCAGGATTAATACTCAGGGACGAAAAGTCAGCACCCAAAGCCCCGAAAGAGCCGCCCATTGCCATGGAGCGAGCCGTTGAGCCATAGTAAACTTGGGAATATCGTAGTGCATCAATTTCATTCTGCGCTGAGAGTTGCTGATAAAAACAGGCAAAAATAAACACTGTTACAAACACATACTTTTTCATAGTTTTAAATCTTAGGATGTTTATCTTTTTCCCGAACGAACGCTTCCCGAATTACTTGATCCACTCGAACCAGAAGATCTTGATGGTGATGAGTTATAACTACCGCTACTTGATCCTGATGATCTTGATGGTGAAGAATTATAACTACCACTACTTGATCCAGATGATTTAGGGGTGGAATTGTAGTTCGAATTACTTCCTGAACTTGATGGTCTAGAATAGGTAGAATTACTGCTAGAGTTTGATGGTTTCGAATAGTTCGAATTGCTACCAGAATTTGTATTCGTCGTCGTAGGTGCTGGTTTATAATAATTGCTATTGTTATTACTTCCTGAGTTATTTGGAGTATAAGTATTAGGTCTGTTGCTCGAGCTATTCGAATTTGTGCTAGTGTTCGGTTTTTGTTGTGGAGTACTACTTGGAGTGGTATAGGTCTTAGGTGTCGAATACTGTTGTTGTGGTTTCGTTTGATTGTTGTAATTTGGATTCGTATAAGGCTTAACGTTGGAGTTTGTATTCGTACTTGGTCGTTGATAGTTGTTGTTTTGATTGGTGTTTACGTTAGGCTTGGTATAGGTTCCGTTGTTTTGGTTGGTGTTGACATTGGGTTTCACAGTATTGCCGGTATTAGGAGCTGTGTTCACATTGGGCTTGGTATAGGTGCCGGTGTTCTGATTGGTGTTCACATTTGGTTTAGTATAAGTCCCAGTGTTCTGATTCGTATTCATATTTGGCTTGGTATAGGTGCCTGTGTTTTGATTCGTATTTACATTAGGCTTGGTATAGGCGCCTGTGTTCTGATTCGTATTTACATTAGGCTTGGAATAAGTGCCCGTATTCTGATTGGTGTTTACATTTGGTTTGGTATAGGTTCCTGTGTTTTGATTTGTGTTCACATTAGGCTTGGTATAGATGCCATTGTTATCGGTCTTAATATCTGTACTTGTATTCGTATTAGGTTTCGTATAGTTATCGATAGGATTTGTTTTTTGTGCATTTCCTTGATTGATAACTTTGCCCGTGTTGTCAAACGAATTGACAGTTGGGGTTGTATTTGGTTTCATGCTTGTATTACTGTTGCCAAGTTGGGTATTCAGAGGCTTACCAATATGTCCTGATATGATTTCTTTTCCACTATTACCAAGAGGTTTGTTGGTACTAGGCTTTATACTTAGAGCAAGATTAGGATTAATAAAAGTACTAGCAGTATTTTGTGTTACGGCATCATTCATGTGTGCCTGTATGTATTTTCCGCTAAAAGTCAAATCATGATTGCTTAAGCCGGTGTTTGTGGAGCCTATTTCATTTCCTCTATGTCCATAGTATGAGTTATTATCGTAGCTGTTGAAATAGTAGTCGGGGGAATAACCATTATTTCCATCGCTGTAGCCATCCCAATATCCATCATTGTAGCCATCGCCATAACCATCGTTGTAGCCGTGTCCGTAGCCATGTCCATATCCATGACCGTAGCCACCGCCCCAGTATCCACCCCAACCATTGCCCCAACCGTTACCCCAGTATCCGCCATATCCACCACCCCAATATCCGCCATTGTTCCAGCCCCATCCAGAATTCCAACATGAGTTGTAGCCCCACCATGGACGATAATAATATGTGGGCCACCACCAATTGTAGCTAGTGTAAATACTTACGCCCCAAAAATTAGGATCGTAATTATACCAATAGGTATTCGTATAATAATCGTCGTAATAACCATAACCCATGTCATAATCGTTGAACCTTCTTAAGAGAGAAGCATATTCATAATCATAACGATCCTCGTCATCATAATAATTGTTGGTAACATAAGTTGTTCCATTTCCATCAACATATGATTGCGTATTGCTTGGATTTTGATACGTATTATTATCAACAACAGTATTGCCTTGGTCATACGATCTGTTTTCGCCGGCATCGGTCACATACAGGGTTGTATCATAATTCGAAACCTCTGGTTGTTTGACTTGCGCCGTAGGACGAGGTCTGCCAGGTTGGTTAGAATTTGTTTGAACTGCACCTTCTTTTTTCGAATAATAAGCATCATCGTAGTTATTATTGGCTTGTTCGGGTGTTTTGCAAGAAACAATTAAACTTGTTATTGCAATAAGAATCATGGTTTTAAATAAAGCTTTCATGGTGTAGCCTCCTTTTTTTATTTTAAATTAGTCTTTTTTTATTAGTTTTGC
The DNA here is from genome assembly GCA_903862465.1 of uncultured bacterium. Lineage (GTDB taxonomy): Bacteria > Bacteroidota > Bacteroidia > Bacteroidales > CAIWKO01 > CAIWKO01. Next base: position 6,795 of record CAIOYH010000135.1, read on the forward strand.
ATTTATTTTATTTGAGTTTATTACAAATTTTATACCAATTTACATTATGGCAAAAGATTTTATTACAAAAGAAGAAAATTATTCACAATGGTATAATGACCTTGTGCAAAAAGCAGACTTAGCAGAGACATCTGCTGTGCGCGGTTGTATGATTATAAAGCCCTATGGTTACGCCATTTGGGAGAAAATGCAAGCAGCTTTAGACAAAATGTTTAAAGACACAGGACATTATAATATGTACTTTCCACTTTTTATTCCGAAATCATTTTTCAGCAAAGAAGCTAGCCATGTTGAAGGCTTTGCCAAAGAGTGTGCCATTGTGACACATTATCGGCTAAAAACTTCACCTGACGGCAAAGGAGTTGTTGTGGATGAAGATTCTAAACTAGAAGAAGAACTAATTGTGAGACCTACATCGGAAACAATTATTTGGGATGCATATAGAAACTGGATTAAATCGTATCGGGATTTGCCTATACTTGCGAATCAATGGGCGAATGTTGTTCGCTGGGAAATGAGGACGCGTTTATTTTTACGTACCACAGAATTTCTTTGGCAGGAAGGACATACTGCACATGCTACAGAAGCCGAAGCCATGAAAGAAGCTGAGCAGATGTTGAATGTGTATGCTAATTTTGCGGAGAACTGGATGGCAATGCCCGTTATCAAAGGACTTAAATCGGCGAACGAACGATTTGCAGGCGCGCTTGAAACATTTTGCATCGAAGCTCTGATGCAAGATGGAAAAGCTTTGCAAGCAGGAACGTCGCATTTCTTGGGTCAAAACTTCGCAAAAGCTTTCGATGTGAAATATCTCACTAAAGAAAACAAACAAGAATATGTTTGGGCAACTTCATGGGGCGTGTCCACACGTTTGATGGGTGCTTTGATAATGACACATTCTGATAACAACGGATTGGTGTTACCCCCAAAGCTTGCGCCTATACAAGTGGTGATTATTCCTATTTTTAAAACTGCTGAACAACTTGCTCTTATAGCCGATAAGGTACTTCCAATAAAGAAAGCGCTAGAAGCAAAAGGTATCTTTGTGAAATTTGACGATAGGGACACAATTACTCCAGGTTGGAAATTCTCAGAATATGAGTTTAAAGGTGTTCCGATTCGTTTGGCTATTGGCTCACGTGATTTGGAAAATGGAACCATTGAAGTGGCTCGTCGAGATACCTTGGAAAAAGCTACGTATCAATTTACCGATATAGAAAATAAAGTGGAACATTTGCTCGAATTGATTCAAATAAATTTGTTTCAGAAAGCCAATACTTTCAACTTCAACAATACGCATCATGCAGAGAATTGGGAAGACTTTAAGAACATTCTTGATACAAAAGGCGGCTTCATTTATGCTCACTGGGACGGTACCCCCGAAACAGAACAAAAAATAAAAGAAGAAACTAAAGCGACTATTAGGTGTATTCCAATAAATAATCATTTGGAAAAAGGGAAGTGTGTTTATTCAGGACAACCCTCCACACAAAAAGTTATTTTCGCTCGTGCATATTAATTCAAAAAAAATGTTTAATTTTGTTTCAAATTTTAAAATATAAAAATTATGGCTGGAGTTAACAAAGTAATATTAGTGGGTCATTTAGGTAAAGACCCTGAAGTGAGATCGTTTGAGAATACTCTCGATCCGAGTAAACCTAATAAAGTGGCGAAATTTTCATTGGCAACCACCGAATCCTATAAAAACAAAGACGGTGTGAAAACAGATGCCACGGAATGGCATAATATTGTTGTTCGTAGAGGTTTGGCAGATGTTGCTGAAAAGTATCTTAGAAAAGGTCAATTGGTTTATCTTGAAGGTAGAATTAAGACTAGAACGTATGATAAAGATGGTCAAACAAGATATATCACTGAAATTGAAGTGGACAATATGACCATGCTCGGTGGTAAAAAGGATGGTGATACTCGTGAAATTACACACGATTCTCCAGAAACTCAAGCACCACCCGAAACATCGGCAGAGAAAAGTGACGATTTACCTTTTTAATCATCTGTTTTTGGGGATGAATCCTAAATGGATTTGAGTAGCGTTATCGTGGTTTCTTTTGTCATAAGTATTATGCAACCCATTACATTTGGAGTGGGGGTGGGCTTTGCTTTTCTTGTAATATTGTTGTTTTGTAGTGCCCTGATTTCAGGAAGTGAGATGGCTTACTTTTCTATTGATGCCAAGCATATTGAAACAATCAAAGCCAACAAAAAATATCACCGCGACGCGATACTTGCTCTTTTGAGTCAACCACAGAAACTATTAGCAACAATTTTGATTTCGAGCAATTTTGTTAATGTTTCGGTGGTCATCATTTCGACGTATATAACGGTACATTTGTTTGATCTTACAAACAATTTTGTTCTGAGTTTTATTCTTGAATTTGTTATAGTTACTTTGCTGATTCTACTCTTTGGAGAAATGCTTCCGAAGATTTATGCCAATCAACGTCCTTTGGTGTTTGCTAATTTTATGGCTTCACCCATGTTGGTGTTGATGCGCATTTTTCATCCGCTGAGTTATATAATGATAAAATCAACACGCATTATTGAAAAACGCATTGCCAACAAAAAACAGAATATCAGTTTTGAAGATTTGTCGAACGCCATTGAAATTACTTCAGATGAGAAAACACAACAACAAGAGCGAAAAATATTGAAAGGTATTGTCAAATTTGGCGATACGGAGGTTTCTAGTGTGATGAAACCCAGGATTGATATTTTTGCAGTTGAATATGATACTCCTTTCTTCGAGTTAATCAAAATGATTAAAGAATCTGGCTTTTCGCGCATCCCTATTTATAAAGAGACGTTCGACACGATAGCAGGTATTTTGAATATCAAAGATTTGTTGCAATACTTAAATGAAACTGACACCTTCGAATGGCAAAAACTGATTCGGGCACCTTATTTTATTCCTGAAAATAAAAAGATAAGCGATTTGCTAATTGAATTTAAGGGGCGTAAAATACACATTGCCATCGTTGCTGATGAATATGGTGGCACTTCCGGGATAGTTACAATGGAAGATATTATTGAGGAGATTGTTGGTGAAATTAATGACGAGTTTGATGAAGAAACCGAGAATGTCAATTTTACAAAGATTGACGACAATACATACGTTTTTGAAGGAAAGACTTCGTTGAATGATTTCGTGAAGATTTTAAATATCAACGAAACTATTTTCGACGATGTTCGCGGAGAAGCTGAGTCGTTGGGGGGATTGATACTCGAAATTACAGGCTCAATTCCCGTCAAAAATCAAATTATTGACTATAAATTTATTACTTTTACGATAGAGTCTTCTGATAATCGGAAGATCAAAAAAGTGAAAGTTTTTGTGAAACCTTTAAGCGAAGTGAAACCATGAAAAATCAAAACCAATATCTTGTTATCTTCCTCGTGATGATGCTGTTTTTTTCTGCCTGTGGGAACGATGACTATTCTCCAAAGCCTCGTGCTTATTTTCGTATTGAATTGCCTGCAAAGAAATATCGTTTATTGGACAGTATTTATCCTTATACGTTTGAATATCCACAATATTCGGTCATAAAAGCCGATAATAATGAACATGCTGACCCAACTTGGATTAATGTTGAGTTTCCGCGATACAAAGGGTCCTTGCATTTGAGTTACAAACCTATAACGAATGATAGTATCGTATTTCAGTATTTTGAAGATTCGAGAAACTTTGTCAACAAGCATATTGCCAAAGCTGATGATATTGAGCCGGTCATTGTCAATAACACTAAGAACAACGTGTTTGGATTGATTTATGATATTACGGGTATAGGAGTGGCATCCACCTATCAATTTGCCGTTACCGACAGTGTGCATCACTTCCTACGTGGAGCTTTGTATTTCAATATAGTTCCCAATAATGACTCGTTGATGCCTGTGATTGATTTTATTAAAAAAGATATCAATCATTTAATTGAATCATTGCGTTGGAAAACTCCTGCAAGCTTGCCTAAAAAACATTAAATTGATCCTCAATTATAAATTATTTTTTCTTCTAAATCAAAGAACAATAGCTGCTTCATTAAGATAAGTTCTTAACTATGAATTATTTATTATTAAGTACGCTTTAGGTGTTTTGATGTATGTATTTGAATATCTCCATTATGTATTATGGAAGCTGAACCATAAATTTAGGACCCTTTTCCTAATGTTATGCACTCTATTTCAGATGATATAAACACTGTTTTTCATGTTATGGACACTGTTCCCTGTGTTATGGACTCTGTTCTATGTGTTATGAATACTGTTCCACGTGTTATGGACGCTGTTCCCCATGTTATGAATACTGTTTCACGTGTTATGGACACTGTTTCTAATGTTTTGGACACTGTTCCATGAGTTATGGTTACTGTTTCTAATGTAACGGATAGTGTTCCATGTGATATGGATACTGTTCCTAATGTTATGTGCCCTGTTCTAGAGGATATAGATTCCGTTCGATGGATGTAAGTTTCAATTTCAGATAATGAATATTTTGTCATATAAATAAAAGATAATCTTCTACATAATAATTGTGATTGAAGAAAGAGTTCGACAACATTTGCTTATTTACAGCACTATTAGTCTGCAATTATTAATATTCTAATTGAAATAGCATCAGAAGGCTGATGCATTACTATGCCTTGGAACATTAAGGAAGATTCGCAGGCAGATAAAGCATAAATAAAGAACGCAGATGAACACAGTTTGTATATCTGTGTTATCCGCGTTCAAATTTCTGATTAGTGATTGCAGCCGAATTTCTAGCTAGCTAACACTAATTTTTTATATCTACCAAATCACCGGACGTTCGCTATCCGGTTTGTAGCGTTTGTCGGTGGTTTTTATGTTGAAGGCTTTATAAAAAGCAGGTATGTTATACACCTGTCCGTTGACGCGGGCTTCTTTGGGCGAATGCACGTCTTCTTTCAACCGACGCATCAACTCTTTGTCGCGGGTGTTGCCTCTCCACACTTGGGCATACGCCAAGAAGAAACGTTGGTCGGCGGTGAATCCGTCAATTTTGGTATTGGCATCTTTTCCTTCCGAAGCTTTTTGGAGCGCTACATACGCCACGGTCAATCCGCCGATGTCGGCAATGTTTTCGCCCAAGGTCAACTCGCCGTTCACATGCAAAGAATCTAACATCTTGAAAGCATTAAACTCCTGAACCAAAACTTGGGTTTGTTTCGCGAAATTCGTGGAGTCGTCTTTGGTCCACCAATTGCGCAAATTGCCCACTTTATCATACAAACGACCTTGATCGTCGAATCCGTGAGTCATTTCATGACCTATCACCACGCCAATAGCACCATAATTCACAGCATCATCGCCATCAGGGAAAAAGAAAGGCGGTTGCAAAATAGCAGCAGGGAACACGATTTCATTCATGTTGGGACTATAATAGGCGTTGACGGTTTGCGGTGTCATCCCCCAATCCAAACGATCAACGGGTTTGCCTATCTTGTTCAAATCGCGAGCAAAATCGAATCGCGACGAAGCCATGATGTTTTGATAATACGAATCTTTGGTGATGTTCAGCGTTGAATAATCTATCCATTTGTCGGGATAGCCCACCTTGATATTCATGGTGGCTAATTTCGCCATAGCTTCTTTCTTAGTAGCCTCGCCCATCCAAGTGAGTTTCTCAATACGGCTTTTCAAAGCATCTTTCAAATTGTTCACCAATTCGAGCATACGTTTCTTGGAGGTGGCAGGGAAATATTTCTCCACATAAATTTGTCCCACGGCTTCGCCCAAGGAATAGGATGTGGTGTTCAGCACGCGTTTCCAGCGAGGTTTCATTTCTTTGATGCCCGACAACATCATGCTGTAGAAACCGAATTGTTCTTTCACAAAAGCGGAAGACAGATAGGGTGATGCGCCATGCAAGACATGCCATTTCAGATAAAGTTTCCAATTGTCAATTGGGACGGTGGTAGTCATTTTTGCCATTTCAGCAAAGAACTTGGGTTGCCCTATATTGATTTCATTGGTTGCTTTCAAACCGACGGTGGCAAAATATGCATCCCAATCAAATTGAGCAGCGACTTTTTTTAAGCCTGCTAAATCCGTTTTGTTATAGTTTTTAATAGGGTCGCGCAATTCCAAACGTGTGGATGATGCTTGAGCCAATTGGGTTTCGATAGCCATAACGACAGTAGCATTTTTTTCTGCCTGATCTTTTGTGGCACCTGCCAATGCGAATGTATTGCCAACATGGTTGACATATTCTTTGCGTATCTCTTGCGAGCGTTTGTCGTTAGAGGTATAATAATCCCTATCGGGCAATCCCAAACCGCCTTGATAGAGTTGAGCAATGACTTTCTCGCTGTTTTTATCGTCCTGACCGGAACCGAAATTAAACAAAGAGTTGATGCCCGAAGTGTGTAAATATCCAACCAATTTGATGAGGTCGGCGGTGGTTTTGATACCATCAATTTTATCCAATTCGGTTTGTATGGCTTTGATGCCGGTCTTTTCGATAGCAGCCGAATCCATACCTGTGGCATAGAAGTCAGCGATTTTTTGTGTCAACGAACCTACTTTGGCGTTTTTGTCGGCAAGGGCGTCTTCCATGATACCGCGCAGTTGTTTGTTATTTTCTTCTTTCAGTGCTTCGAACGAACCGAAGATGCTATATTCGGCAGGAATAGGATTGTTTTTCATCCAGTTTCCATTCGCATATCTAAAAAAATCATCACCGGGATTCACGGTAGTGTCCATGTTCGCACTATTGATTGCGGGTTCTACTTTTTTCATAGTTTTTGTGTTGCAACTAAACATCATGCCGAGTCCCATAAGGCTTGCCAGCATAATGACATTGGTTTTACTGAGATTGTTTTTCATATTTAATTTACTTGTTATTAAGGATTAGGACATTTTATGTACAAAAGTAATAAATAAATTAATGCAAATAAAAAAAGCCTTAAAATTTTCAAGACTCTAATTGTTTCTATAGGCAGCGGGCACCCTTCAAATATTAAAGCTTTTGATTTTAGATTCCCTTGAAACGGCAGAATTTGCAGATTATTTTATTTCTTATAATTATACTAATTTAAACCATCTTAAACTTTCTGAATGTGGATAAATAAAAAAATGGAAAACGTTACTCTGAGATTAGTAATAACCACCTATATGTTGCAGACACCTCCAACCATGACTAAATAGTATAAATTTAATGCATTATAGGTATTTTTCATGTCAATTTACCATCACAATTGATAGTTAGACCAGTTTATCCATTTAAACTTTTGTGAGTTTTAGGAATATCCAAACTCCGAACCCATCTCCCCAAATAAATAAGAAAAAAGAACTCTAATGTGTGAATTATGCAAATCAAACATTGAATTATGTAAGTGCTCGGCGGCTCAATGTAAGTACCTTTGCATTAATTAAAAAACATAAATCTATATATCATGGAACTAAAAATCAACTTCAAAACATTATCCTATAATATGATTATCCAAACACATTATCAGGACGAATTCCCGGGCTATCCAACTTATGAGGCATGCGACGACATTTATATGCGCTGCAGCAAACAAAAAAATGTGAATCCCGAAGACATCAATAGCTATAAATATCTTTATAGAACAAATATCGGGAAAGTTACCAATAAAGAAAAACTCAACAACGACGAGCGTATCGAAAATTTGGATGTGCCGGGTGCAGATTTGGACGATGAGAACGAAAACATGGGTAATGAGGACGAAGAAAACAATTATTACTCCCTTGGGGGCGATAACCACAATGATTTGGAAGAAGATAAATCGGAAGTGAATTAAACTGAAAGCCAATTTAGCGATACTTTCAAACATACCTATACTATATATCCATCTATAAAAAAATCAAGAACATGAAAGGGAATGAAGAATTAATTGGGGTGTTGAACACTTTGTTGAAAGATGAGTTGTCAGCCGTCAATCAATATATGGTTCATGCCAAGATGTGTCAGAATTGGGGCTACGGCAAACTGCATACTGCCATCCGCAATCAAGCTTTTGACGAAATGAACCATGCTGAATTGCTTATCGAGCGTATCATTTTGTACGAAAACACGCCCACGGTCACCAATGTCAACATGTTGAATATCGGAAAAACCGTTTCAGATATGATAGATAATGATAATGATGGCGAGATAGGTGCTGTGAATTCCTATCATAATGCTATTCGATTTGCCCGCTCGTGCGACGATTATGTTACAGTGGATATTCTCACAAGGATACTCATCTCAGAAGAAAGTCATTTGGATTGGGCTGAAACGCAGCGCAACCAGATTCAGCAGATGGGCATCGAAAATTATTTATTAAGTCAAGTTGAACCAATTAACGAATAAGGTAAAATTTAAAAGTAAAACAATCATGAAACCACACCTGGTAAAGATAAAAGCATTGAAACGCATCACGCACGACGTGTTGCATATAATAACAGACAAACCTGCCAAGTTCAGCTATGTCCCCGGACAAGCTGTTGAACTATCCATCAACAAACCCGGTTGGCAAACCGATAGGCGTTCGTTTTATTTCATTTCTATCCCCGAAACCAGCGATTTGGAGTTCTGCATCAAAACCTACCCCGAGCATAATGGCGTTACGAACGAAATGTTGAAACTGATAGTGGGCGACGAGCTCATCGTTTATGAAGAGTTTGGCGACATATCGTATCGCGGCGAAGGGCTCTTCATTGCCGAAGGTGTGGGCATCGCGCCTTTCCTATCTATTTTTCGCAACCTAAATTCGCGCCATTTGATAGGCGACAATCAACTTATATATGCTAACAAAATAAAGGCGGACATCATTTTGGAGACCGAGCTCACGAATATATTAGACGGCAATTACACTAATATTTTGTTGGAAGAACAGAATGCTGCTTATGCGCATGGACCGATTACAGAGAATGTCTTGAAGCATTTCCTTACGGGAAAACCACAGTACGTATATGTGAGTGGCTCGGCTAAGATGATAACATCTGTAGAAAAAATTCTGTTGGCGCTGCATGTTTCTAAAGATTTCATTGTGAAAGAAACCTCAGAAGTCAGAAGACCGGTTGTTTTTCCATACTATCAACAATTTTGTACAATTATACCCATATTAAATACACAAAGCTATGACAAACTGTAAATTATTATCCCCAACCTTGCTCGGGTCGCTCGAGTTGAAGAATCACATGGTGATGGCACCCATGACACGCTGTCGTGCCATAAATAACATCCCGAACGACCTAATGGCAACCTATTATGCCCAACGCGCGGATGCAGGACTCATCATCTCCGAAGGCATTTCGCCTTCACCAAACGGTTTGGGCTATGCGCGCATCCCGGGCATATATACCAATGCACAAGTGGATGGATGGAAAAAAGTTACCTCAAAAGTGATGATGGCAGGCGGTAAAATCTTTGCCCAATTGATGCACACGGGGCGTATCTCCCATCCGCTCAATATGCCTAAGAATGCTCACATATTAGCCCCTTCCGCCATCAGAGCAAGTGGACAAATGTGGACAGATGCTGAGCAATTGCAAGATTTTCCGATACCGAAGGAGATGACCTTCGATGAAATCTTTTACACCAAAACCGAATTTGTAGATGCTGCTATCAATGCCATAGACGCGGGCTTCGATGGGGTGGAATTGCATGCCGCCAACGGTTATCTGCTCGAACAGTTCCTATCCCCTTGCACCAACCTTCGCACAGACGAATATGGAGGCAGTATCGTGAGACGCTGTAGCTTTGTTCTCGAAATTGCTACGGCTGTGGCAGAAGCTATCGGCAAAGAAAAGGTGGGCATCCGTCTTTCTCCCTATGGCACAGCAAGCGATATGTCGCCTTATCCTGATATCGAAACTACCTATGAATATCTTTCCGAACAGCTTGATATGATTGAAATTGCGTACATACATTTGGTGGATCATTCGAGTATGGGCGCACCCATCGTACCTCATTTGATTAAACAACTCATTCGAAACAGTTTCCACAGTCAATTGATACTTTCGGGCGGCTACGACCTACAATGTGCCGAAAATGATTTGGAAAGCGGCTTGTGTGATTTGATTGCTTTCGGACGTCCGTTTATAAGCAATCCCGATTTGGTGAATCGCTTGCGCAATAATTATCCACGTTCTATCATGATACATCCTGATTTATTCTATTCAGCAGGCGCAGAAGGCTACACCGATTATCCTGTTTATAGCCCCGAGGAATAAGACGTTAACGGGATGGATTATATTGATTATTATAAACTTTTGGGGATATCCAAAACGGCAACGCCCGCTGATATCAAAGCAGCTTATCGCAAGTTGGCGCGCAAACACCATCCCGATTTAAATCCTAATGACAAGGATGCGCTTAAAAAATTTCAACAAATCAATGAGGCGAATGAGGTGTTGAGCGATGCAACGAAGCGCAAGAAATATGATCAATATGGAAAAGATTGGCAACATGCAGAGGAGTTCGAACAATCGCGTCAACAGCAGAGGCAATCCACACAAAATCAACAGCAGCAATATGGCGGCGGAGAAAATATGGGCGATTTTTCTGATTTCTTTTCATCTATGTTTGGCAATATGGGAGGCGCAGGCGGCAATCGTCCGCAGGCGAAATACCGCGGCGAGGATTTTTCTGCTGAGGTGCGTTTGCAACTCATAGAAGCTTACGTAACGCATAAGCAAACCCTTACGGTGAATGGCACGAACATCCGCATCACTATTCCTGCAGGTATCGAGAACGGGCAGACCATAAAAATTAATGGTCATGGAGGCATCGGCACCCACGGCGGACCCAATGGAGACTTATATATCACCTTTGTCATACTGCCTCATCCGCGCATCAAGCGTTTGGAAGATAACCTCTATACTACAGTTGATTTGGATTTGTATGTGGCGATGTTGGGTGGCGAGATGACGATTGACACCTTATCGGGAAAAGTCAAGCTAAAGGTGGCGCCCGAAACCCAAAATGGTACAAAAATCAAACTCAAAGGCAAGGGATTTCCTGTGTATAAACAAGAAGGGCAGTTCGGCGATTTTTATGTGACCTATAACCTGAAAACCCCGACGCATCTCACGCCAAGACAAAAAGAATTGTTCACTGAATTATCAAAAACAAGCTAAAATATTCCGCACCATGGAAAAAACATATCACATTGCCTTAAACGATTTCTGTAAGAATCATAACATCGAAATATCGTTTATCGAATCACTTCAAAACACGGGTTTGATTGAAGCCTCCGAGCTTCAGGAGGCAGGATTTATAGAAGTCGAGCAGCTTATGCAGTTGGAAATGTATGTGCGTTTCCATTACGATTTGGACATCAACCTCGAAGGTATAGAAACCATAATGCACCTGCTCAATCGTATAGAAACACAACATAAAGAGATAGTGAAACTCAAAAACAAATTGATGCTCTATGAATTGAATGAATGATTTATGGTTGAAGAGGTATAGAAATGCTATGCTGAGATTCGGAATCAGGGAACACCACGGAGGCACGGAGAACACAAAGAAACACTAAGCATTCAACAATAATAAAACAATAGAACCATAAAACAATTTCAAGAATACCACGGAGTCACGGAGAACACGAAGAAACACTAAGCATACCACAACAATAAAACAATAGAACAATTCAACAATATAACAATCCCCCACACACAAACGCAATGATAAAAATGAATGAATAAAGTACTACATTATGTAAAGAAAACCCTGAAAGTTGTTTTATGGATAGTCCTAAGCTTCATATTGCTCTTTATTACCATAACTATATGCATACAGATTCCCCCGATACAGAAAAAACTGCTCAGCTTTGCCACGTCTTTTGTCAGTGATAAGACGCATACTGTTGTTTCTATCAAGCATTTGAGCCTTGCCTTTCCGTGCAGCATAGTCATTGATGAAATTTATTTGGAGGATGTGCAGCGCGATACCTTGGTTTACGTTGGGCGCGTGGAAGCCAATCTTTCGCTCACTTCTTTGTTGCATCGGGAGATTCGGGTGAGTGCGTGTGCGCTTACGGACGTCAACTTCCACATGACGCGCAGGGCAAACGATTCTTTGTATAACTTCGCCTTTCTCATTAAGGCATTCGCAAGTACTGCCCCGAAGCCGAAGGTTACCGCTCCTGCCACAAAATCGCCGTGGAATTTCAGCGTGGGCAGCATGGATCTCAAAAATATTCGTTTCCATTTGGATGATAACTTTGGTGGCATCAAAGTCGGGGTAATATTGCGACAGTGTTCTTTGAATATGGACAAAATTGACATCCCAACCTTGACCTTTGCTGTGGATGATATCAAGATAGATGGATTGCTGACCACGGTTTTGCTGTTGAAATCGGGATTGCCTTCCACCGATACCACTTCGGGCACATTGCCTATCATTCAGGTGAAAACTTTGGCATTGCGTAATACGCATTTCACCTTCGGAGATTCTGTGAGTAAGCTCTTCATCAACGCTATGGTCACGCAAGTGAATCTGAAGGATGCCTCCGTGGATTTGCCGAAAGAAAACATAACTTTGGGATATCTCTTCCTGACGAAAAGCAATGTTACCCTAAAACGTGAACAGGCGGACCCGTCAATTATTTCGCAGGATACATCGTCCGTAGCATCGGGAAGCAGCAATTATACCATTGCGGTGCAACATGCTCTCTTAGATGATAACGCCTTAGCCTATTTGGTGACTAATGTTGCCCCCGAACCAAAAACCTTTGATGTAAATCATTTGGTGTATGCCCATGTCGGCTTGGATGCCTCCGATTTGTATTATTCCAAGTCGAAGCTCAAAGCAAGTATTAGACAATTGCAAGCAATGGATAACAATGGTATGGATATAGTGAAGTGTGCTGTAAATTTTACTATGGATGATCATGGCATCCAAGCACAAAATCTGCAAGTTGCTACTACCCATTCCGCTATTGATGCGGATTTGCAGATGCAATATATCTCCATGTCGGCTTTGATCGATTCTATTGGTTTATTGATAGTAGGAGCAAACATTCGCAAGGCGGTGGTTCGAAATTCGGACATCACCTACTTTGTGCCACAAATCAAAAAGCAATTGTTCTTTAACCATGCCAATACGATGAGCAGCATCAGCGGCTTAGTGTATGGACCCCTCAATCATCTCACAGCAAAAAATCTCTCACTCAAAACAGGCGTCGGCACGAGTATTGGTTTTGATGCGTTGGTAGTGGGATTGCCTGACTTTCAACATGCCTATTTTGATATTCCGAATGGGAGCTTGGTGACAGGCAAGACGGATATTACATTATTTGCTGACACCTTAGTGCCGCGCACTATTGATTTGCCGCAGCGTATCGCCACGACGTTTCAATTTAAAGGGAAGATGAAAAACTTTCAATCCCATCTCAGCCTGAACAGCAGCTTCGGTACTGCGCAAATTCAAGCGGCTGTGAGTGCTAAAGAGCATTTCAAAACCACTATTAGTCTGAGTCGTTTCGACATCGGAAAGTTGATACGCAATACCAATCTGTTTGGCGCGATAAGCCTCAAAGCAGTTGCAGATGGGCAGGGCTTGAGCATGGATAGTATCAAATCAAAACTCGACATAGCGGTGTCGGAGGTGATGATTCAGAAATATAATTACCATAATCTCAACATCAACGGTGATATACGTGGAAAAGAATTCGAAGGCAACATCACTTTGAATGATAGCAATGCCAAGTTTTCGATGGAGGCGTTGGTGCAGTTGGATTCAAATGAGCAACATTACAAATACAGCCTGAACGTGGAGGGCATGGATCTGCTGAAACTCCATCTGATGAAAGAAGATAGGCGCATTGCTTTTGATTCACGGGCAGACATCTACATGGATAGTGTGCAGGGTATGCGCGGATCTATCGCCATCGGCAAGCTGCTCCTGATGGCTAACGAAAAATCCTATACCCTCGACACCTTGTTGATAGCCTCTTTCAATGAATTGAATACGAAACGTTTTGAGAGGAATACAGCTTTAATCCAATTTGCTTATACGGGCAAAGCATCGCCCTTAGACTTGCCGAAAACCTATAGCAATATCCTGAATCATTATTTCCCATTATCAGATTCCATAAAAGCGACGGATGTGGCGGATTTGCAAAACTTCCATTGGCAATTGCAGGTGCACAACCATCCCATGCTAAAAGAAGTCTTCTTCCCACAGTTGCTTGCCTTTGAACCCGTGAGGATAACAAGCAGTTATGATGCGCCTTCGCAGACATTCAGCTTGGAAGCTGACATCAACAAAGTGGTGTACGGTTCCATCGAAATCAATACGATGCAATTGGCGGTGAACTCAGATGCCAATGCTTTAACCTATAAAATATCAAGCGCGTCGCTGTTGAACTCTTCTATAAAATTAGATCATATTGTGCTCGAAGGGAAAGCCGCTAACAAAACGCTTGAGGCGAATTTGTCGTCCGTAGATGATAAACAAAACAAAAAACTTCAACTGCAAACCATCATCACGAAGGACAGCGGGAACTATAAGATACATATCGCGCCCAATGACTTCTATCTGATGAATCATCGTTGGGATGTGGCGGAGGACAACTATGTTATGGTGGGCAAATCGGGACTTTTGTTGCACCACCTCTTCCTTTCGAAAGGCGAAAGCGCCATCAACATTGCTTCCGTCAACGATAAGTTTCGGGATGATTTGAGTTTCGAGATGAAACGCTTCGACCTGAAAGAAATTTCGGGCATCGTGGAGAAAGACACGGGCTTAGTGGCAGGCATTGTGGATGGTACGGTGCTGCTGAAACGCGTCAAGAATATCTATGGAATTATTGCCGATGCGCGCATCACCAATTTGAGCGTGCATGAGATACCCATCGGCGACCTCAGCGTGAAGGCAAAAAATCCCAATGCGGAGCAATTCGACATCAACATAGCCTTGACAGGCGACAACAATCAGCTCACGGCGTCGGGCAGCTATCTGCCAAATGCAAAAAGTAATGCCCTGAATATGAAGGTGAATATCGTAAAGCTTGCGTTGAAGAGCGTGCAAGCCTTTGTGCCCACTATTATCTCGAATGCATCGGGCGACGTGGCGGGCGATTTCACGATGGGCGGCGATTTGTCGGCGCCTGACATCAGCGGCAGCTTGACATTTAATGATGTAGCCATGAAGCCACGCATGCTGAATAGTACGCTGCATATCGCGAAGCAAAGCATCCGCATGACGCCCGATGGGATACATTTTGCGAACTTCACGATGAAAGATTCCAATCAAAATGTGGCAATTATAGATGGCAGCATCCGCATGGCGCACTTCAAAAATTTTGTTTTTGCACTGACGGCAACAACCACCGACTTCCTTTTGTTCAACACGACAGCCCGCGACAACAAGGCGTTTTTCGGGCGTATGATATTGGATAGCAAGGTGGACGTACAAGGACCTATGTCGCTTCCGATAGTCAACGCGCATATCAAACTGAAGAAGGGATCGAGTTTTACGTTTGCTGTGCCCGAAGACAAATTGACCACAGATAAAGGTGAAGATGTAGTGGAGTTTGAGGATTCTATCAAACTAAATAATATTATGCAACGCGACAAACAACCCATAGCGCAAAAGTTTGCGTTGACAGGCTTCGACATCTCATCCGTTATCGAAATTGATAAGCAAGCAAGCCTGCGCCTGTTGTTAGACCCTTCGAGCACGGATTCGTTGGTGGTGAAGGGCGAGGCGGCACTGAATTTTGCTATTGACCGCAGTGGGAAGATGAGTTTGACAGGCGCATACAATTTGAACGAAGGTAGTTATCTCGTTTCCTTAGAGAATGTTATCAAGCGACGCTTCACGATAGTGTCGGGTAGTAACATTATTTGGAATGGTGACCTCTTGGGCGCCGAAGTGAGTATCAATGCCACTTATTTGGTGCGCGCGACGCCCTTCGATTTAATCGCAGATCAAATGACGAATATGCCCGCAGGCGATCAGAATCAATATAAGCAACGCTATCCATTCATTGTGTTGTTGAAGCTGCGCGGGGCGCTTTTGCAGCCTATCATCAGCTTCGAGATACAACTACCGCCCGAAGACAAGGGAATAGTGGATGGCGCGGTGAACGCGAAACTCATCATGCTAAACGACGACCCCTCCGCCCTGAACAAACAGGTGTTTGCGCTATTGGTGCTCGGTCGGTTTATACAAGAAAATCCGCTGCAAAGTGAGACGGGCAGCGCCATGTCTGTCATGCGGACGACAGTCGGTAAGTTCCTGTCCACGCAGTTGAACCAATTAAGTTCTAAACTATTGACGGGCGTTGAGTTGAATTTCGACATACAATCTTACGATGATTATCAGAGCGGAGAGGCACAAGGACGGACAAAAATTGATGTAGGCGTGAAGAAACAGTTGTTCAAAGAACGCTTGTCGGTGCAGGTGGGCGGCGCGGTGGATGTGGAAGGACCGCAAGCGAAACAGAACAACGTGAGCGACATTGTGAGCGACATCGTGATGGAATATCTGCTGACCAAAGACGGGCGCTACAAATTGAAAGCCTTTCGCCACAACCAATACGAGGGCGCCATCGAAGGACAATTGGTGGAGACGGGCATAGGCGCGGTTTATACGCGCGACTTTTCTTCATGGAAAGATTTGTTCACTTCACCCAAAAAAACGGATGCGGTTAGCCAAAAGTAAGCCGATACTATCATGAAACACATAACATTATATATCATCCTCTTGTTGCTGACCGCATTTTTGTTTTCGGGTTGCAGCGCCATGCGCCATCTCGACAAAGAAGAAAAACTCTATGTGGGCGCTGATGTGAAGTTGGTGACCAACGAAAAACTGAGCAAGAAACAAGCTTCTGCCTTAATAAAAAGTGCCAAATCAGCCATACGCCCCGATCCGAATAAGAAGTTTTTGGGAGTTCGCACTAAGCTGATGCTTTACACCATGGCAGGAAAGAATCCTCAAAGCAAGTTCCGCAAATGGCTGCAACGCAAAGGCGAAGCACCTGTGTTGCTCAGCAGTATCAAGACAAGTGTTACGGCTTCTTACATAGATGCCAAGCTGTTCAACTTGGGTGTTTTCCGAACTTATACCGACGTCAGCATTGTGAAGAAAAAGCACACTGCCAAAGTGGTTTACACCTGTCATGTGCATCGTCCTTATATTTTAAAAAGTATAAACTACGCCATTCAACATGATAGCATCAGCCGTTTGGTGAACCTCAATCGCGATAAAAGCATCCTCAAAATTGGCGATGATTATAATCTCGACAAGCTGAAATATGAACGAACTCGCATAGATGCCATGCTGAAGGAGCACGGCTATTTCTATTTCAATCCCGACTATCTCGTGTTTAAAGCCGACACAGCGCAGGGAAATCAATCGGTGGCACTCCGCCTGATTTTGAAGGATAGTGTGCCGAAAGCCATGTTGGAAGTCTATCGTATCCATCATGTTTATGTAAATCAAGATTATGTGCTTGACGCGATGGGCACTTCGGACAAAAATGACACGGTGCGCTTCCATAATATGATATTTCAGGGACAAAATTCCGACCTCAAGATACGTCCGAAGGTGTTGGAATATTCTATTTATTTGAAGAAGGATGACGTGTATTCTGTTACAAATCATACCATCACGCTCAATCGTTTGATGTCTATGGGCAGTTTTAAATTTGTGAGTATCAAGTTTTCGCCCGCGGATACGGCAGCGGAAAATTATTTGAACGTGGCGATACTGTTGACCCCCATGCCGAAATATACGCTGCGCACCGAATTGGATTTGATAGAAAAATCGAATTTGAATTTAGGACCGCGCCTCAATCTTAGCTTCTTGAATCGAAATACGTTTAACGGTGCAGAGCTTTTGACCGTGAATTTGGCAGGTTCGTTTGAGGCGCAGTTGAGCGGCGGTAGTAAAAATATGTTTTCGTTCTCGGTGAACCCCGAAGTGGAGCTGTCATTTCCAAGATTTATAGCTCCTTTTCGCATACGTACTAAGAGTATTTATATTCCGAAGACACGTATTCTGCTAACGTATAATTATTTGAAAAAGGTGAACTACTTCGACATGCATACCTTTCAAATTATGTATGGCTATAAATGGCGCGAAGATCTCCGCAAGGAACATGAATTTAATCCGATACAGGTGAGTTTCACGGCTATCAAGAATAAAACTCCGCTGTTCAATGATTTGTTGGCGACCAATTTGTTTTTGAAACGTAGCTATGAAGAGCTGTTCGTGGCGGGGGGAAATTATATTTTTACGTATAACAAACCCGTGGTGTTCGAAAGTAGGATGCGTTTTTATTTTCAATCTATCAACGAAGTGGCAGGCAATTTGTTTTGGGTAATATCTCGCTTGAGCGGAAAACAAGCTACGGCTGACCATCCGGCATCCATGTTGGGCAATGTGTATGCGCAATTTGCAAAAGTATCCTTAGACGGACGCGCTTATTATAATTTCAAGAATAAAGATAACATCGCGATACGGCTCTTTATGGGCGTGGCGCGTTCGTTTGGCAATACGCAATTGTTGCCCTATTCAAAACAATTTTTTTGTGGCGGACCCAAGAGCCTCCGCGGTTTCCATATCAATTCTTTGGGACCCGGCACCTATCAACAGGATGCCAATACGAATGGTTTTTTACAGTTGGGCGGCGACGTGAAAGTGGAGATGAATTTGGAATATCGCTTCACGATATATAAATATATCAAAGGCGCTTTGTTTACGGATGCGGGCAACGTATGGTTGTTGAAATCGAATCCGTCGAATGAAGGCAGCTTCTTCGTGTTTAACAGATTTCTGAAGGAGATGGCTGTGGATGCGGGCGTGGGTTTGCGGATAGATGTTTCGTTTTTCGTGCTGCGCTTCGACTTAGCCATTCCGTTGCGCAAGCCATGGCTTGATGAGAATAGACGGTGGGTTTTTGATAAGATTATGTTCAAGAACAACGGATGGCGTAGGGATAATCTTATCCTGAATGTGGCGATAGGCTACCCCTTCTAAACACAAAGTTTTTGTATAAGACTCGCGAGGAAATTTTACCACATAGGCACATAGACACATAGAAGGAAGAATATAGGAGGGCACATAGGCGAAAACGTACATAGAAAAATGTAAGAGTTATTACATATTATATATTGTAATAAATACGCTTTGTGACTCTTTATATCTTCGTGTCTTCATGGTTAACCTTCGAAAGAGCGGCATAAGCCTATGTGTCCTTCTGATTAACCTTCCACAAAGAGTTATGTATCTATATTTTTATACGATAAGCCATCGACAATAATCTATGTGTCTATGTTTCTATGTGGTAAATATTCCTCCAAGCTATATCGATAGGTTTCTTTTTTTGCGAATAAGTTTATACAGCTCGAACCACACGATGGAAGCTATGCCTGCCCCGCAGCATATCGCGATGTTGCTAAGGCTGATTCTTTGGAATTGAAACAGATGGACAAAGAATGGAAGATTCAAAATGAGTATCATAAACGCTATGGCGCCTCCCACCACATACAAAACGGCTCGATTGGGCGTGAACAGTATCTTGAAAATATTGTCGGTCCATGAGCGGTTGGTGAGGATGATAGCCAAGTTGGAGACTATGAGTGTGACAAACGCCATGGCGCGCACCTCTTTATCGTCATAACCCATGCGCAAGCCTATCAGATAGATAGCAAGGGTGATGATGAGTACGCCGACGCCTTGCAGGCAACTAAAAAAAATCTTGTGCGC
Organism: uncultured bacterium; assembly: GCA_903862465.1. Lineage (GTDB taxonomy): Bacteria > Bacteroidota > Bacteroidia > Bacteroidales > CAIWKO01 > CAIWKO01. The sequence goes on from CAIOYH010000135.1 coordinate 26,503, forward strand.
ACCAAAGAAGCGCTCGTTGGCTTTCATGGGCGGACGTTTCATGATGTTCGGCTCTGCCTTTTCTGCCTCAAAAATGATGGAACATGCCGGGTCGATGATCAACTCAAGGAAAACAATATGCACGGGCCACAAGATGAGCGGAAAGTTGCCCAACAAAATGGGAATCAATGACAAGCCCGCTATCGGCACATGGATGGCAAAAATATAGCCAAATGCCTTCTGCAGGTTGTCGAAGATACGACGACCCATGCGGATGCCGCCGACGATGGACGAGAAATCATCATCCATAATCACTAGTGACGATGCCTCACGTGCCACGTCGGTTCCTTTTTTGCCCATAGCAATGCCGATGTTGGCAGCCTTCAATGCGGGTGCGTCGTTGATGCCGTCGCCCGTCATGGCTACAATTTCGCCATTGTGTTTCAAGGCGTTCACAATTTTGAGCTTCTGCTCGGGAATCACTCGTGCGAACACATTCGTTTCTTTTATTTTTTTCCACAAAACTGCATCGCTCATCGCCGCTAGTTCATCGCCCGTGATACATCGATCGGGATTCTCCAAGCCGATCTCCATCGCAATATGTTTGGCAGTCACGGGATAGTCGCCTGTAATCATAATAACGCGAATCCCTGCTTGGCGACACTCATTGATAGCCTGTTTCACATTTTTGCGGATAGGGTCGGATAAGCCTATCAAGCCAATAAATTCAAACTTGAAGTCGTGTTGTTCGTCGGGCAATCCGTGCGCTTTGATGCTAGCCTTCGCCACACCCAATACTCGCAAACCATTCGTTGCCAATTCCTCTACCGCTTGCAACAGGCGTGTCTTTTCTGTTTTATCTAGATGGCAGAGGTCGAAAATAGCCTCGGGCGAACCTTTGGTGGCTATGGTCTTTTCGGTGCTTTCCTTGAACGTAAAAACCCGCGACATGGCGAGCAGCTCCTTCGACAGGGGGTATTCTTTAATCATCTCCCAATGATGATGGATATGCTCGCTACCTTTCAGATATAGGTCGCCCATCGCCGTTATCGCCTTCTCCATCGGATCGAAAGGATTGGTTTGGCTCGAAAGTATGCCGTATTCAATAATCTCATGAAACGCGTGCTGCATCTCTTTATTTTTTGCAATATCCATATAATCCGTGCCATTAAACAGGCGGCTCACGGTCATTTTGTTCTCGGTCAGTGTGCCCGTTTTGTCTGTGCAAAGCACGGTGGCGGTGCCCAAGGTTTCGATGGCAGAAGGCACACGCGTCAGCACTTTCTTGCGCGACATCCGCCATGCACCCAAAGCCATAAACACGGTGAGGATGACGGGAAACTCCTCAGGTAAAACCGCCATGGCAAGGGTGATTCCGGCAAGAAAGCCTGCCAAAATACTGCCGCGGGTCAGCGAATAAGTCACGATGATAATCACACATAAAATTCCGGCTATAATCGTAAGCTTCATGACCAATGAACCCATTTCTCGCTTCAGTCGGGTAGGCTCCTCCTTCACCGTAGCGAGCGCGGAACCTATC
>CAIOYH010000136.1 GCA_903862465.1 uncultured bacterium
AGGTGCTCCGCTTTGAAGCGCAGGTGCTCCGCTTTGAAGCGCAGGTGTTCCGCTTTGAAGCGCAGGTGCTCCGCTTTGAAGCGCAGGTGCTCCGCTTTGAAGCGCAGGTGCTCCGCTTTGAAGCGGAAGTGCTCCGCTTTGAAGCGCAGGTGCTCCGCTACGAAGCGGAACCTCGCTGAGATAGCACAGCATATATAAATAAGTAAGCAAAAGGAAAAGCCACTCCTTCTCCCTCGGACAGCCTCGAAAGGCTTGGGAAAGGTTTTCATAAAAGAATCTAGATTTTTCGATATACTAAACAAATTCATGCAGCGACGTTTGAAATAATTTACAAATATACATCCATTTTCTTTATTTCCAACAAATGAAGAAAATTATTTTTTCATCTTTTTCTTAATATGTTGAATATCATAATAATAAAAAATATGAAAATCAAAAAAAAATAGTCGCATTAGGTATCTAAACCGCTAAGAGGATGCATAGTTAGGGGTGATATTTGGGCTATTTGAAGTTATTGGTTTTTCTCTCCCTTCCGAATTTTCGAATTATGAAACCTCTACGAATTACGAATCTTCGAATTACGAATGAGGACAAACAATTCTTAGTGTAACTTAGTGTTCTTAGTGCCTCCGTGGTTTCTTCCTCCTAAATTCTAAATCAAAAATAAATCCAATTACACATCAAATCATAGAAATTTTTGTAATTTTGTAAATCAAAAAAAACATCCTTATGGAAAAAAAGCATCGCGGTCTCAAAATCCTATTGTGGATATTGGTGTCCCTTTTAGTTATCGTTGGCAGCATTGCCGCCTATATTTATTTCTCCGAGTCGGGCAAACGCAACGCGCTCACCTTGGTGCCCAAAGACGCCATCTTCATCATCGAAACCTCGAACCTGACGGATGCGTGGACCACCCTAAGCGAAAGCAAAATGTGGAAACATCTGTTGGGCAGTCCCAAATTCGACAAAATCAACCAAAGTGCCCTCCAATTGGATTCGCTAATCAAAGGCAACACGACGCTCAACATGTTGTTTGCCGACCGCCAACTCGTGATTGCCTCCCACATGACCACCGACGCGGACTACGATTTTGTGTTTGCCGTTGATTTGAAAAAAGCTTCGAAAATCGCGTTCCTCAAAAATTATATCAAAGATGTGGTGAGCTATTTCGACTATACGATGACCTCCCGCACTTTCGAAAACACCGAAATCCTTCAGCTTCGCAAAAGCTACGCCACCGAGGTGCTCTCTATTTGTTTTGTTGATAATATCATGGTCTGCAGCTATTCGCCCTTGCTCATCGAGAAATCTATCCATCAAAAAGACAGCGAATATTGGACCAAAAATCCGCAGGTGCGTTTCGTGTCCACCGAAATAAAAGGCAACAAACTCTTCAATTTTTATATGAATTTCAGCCAATTCAACAATTATTTGAAGTGTTTTATGGATGAACCCTCGTCCATCGCCCAATCTATCAGCACCAATTTGCGCTTTTCTGCCTTCAATGTCACCTTCGACAACGAGAAACTGCAATGGGATGGCTACACGAGCGTGAACGACAGTTTGCCGTCTTATTTCAAAGCCTTGGCAGATGTGGCGCCCGGCAAATGGAAAGCCTATGAGGTGGTTTCGGACAAAGCCGCCCTCTATGTTTCGATGAGTTTCAGCAGTCAGCAAACGTTTTTCGACAAATTGAAGACGGTGTTCAAATCCGACGACACCACCAAGGCTCAAGACTATGAAAAAACCATCAAAAAGGTGGAGAAATATCTGAAATTGAATCTCGAGGACGATTTCTTCGGATGGATAGGCAGCGAAATTGCGTTTGTGAAACTGCAGCCTTCGCCCAATGCGCGCGAGGACGACGCCATCGCACTGATACATGCCTCCGACATCGAACAGGCAAAGGCAAGCATGGACAAAATCACCAAAAAAGTGAGACGCAAAACCCTCGGCATGATAAAATTTAACGACACCGAATATAAAAACTTCACCATAAAATATCTCGAATACGGATGGTTCCTCAAGTTGTTTTTCGGCAAATTGTTCAACAAATTCGACAAACCGTATTATACCATTATGGAAGATTATGTGGTGTTTTGCAACTCGCCAAGCTGCCTGATGGATTTGATAGACGACTACACGGTGGGCAAAACCCTCTCCCACAACCCCGATTTTATGAAGTTTTTGGACAATTTCGACTCCAAAGCCAACATGTCGGCTTTTGTGCAGATGCCTAAAATCTATTCCCATTTATATTATTATTCCAAAAATGAGAATCGCAAAGGGATAAAAGACAACAAAGATGTCATTTTGGGGTTCACCCGTGTGGGATTTCAATTGGTTTCTGACGATGGCATGTTCAAAACGAAACTCTATGCCGATTTCAATGCCGATGCGGGTTTCGACAATGATTTGGAGAACATCGAATCGGCTGCCGAGGATATTTATCTCTACGAAATTGATTCGGGCAAATTCAAAGTGGAGATTCCGCCCACGATGATGCAAAAGACGGGACCCTACAAAGTGTATTATGCCGACAGCACGACCATCAAAGCCGAAGGTCGCCTGCTCGACGGGAAGCCTGTCGGGCTGTGGCGTAGCTATTTCGAAGACGGCAAAATCATGAGTGCTGTGACCTACACCGACGGCATGGCAAACGGCATCGCCATGTTTTATTTTGATTTAGACAAACAGACCACCCGCGTGGAATTGACCTTCGAGGATGATAAAATTGTGGACGTGTATCGCGAGTTCTACGAAAACGGAAACCGCAAAGCGATGCTGAAATTTGAGCGGGGTTTGCCCGATGGCGATGCCGAATTTTATTACGACAGCGGCGTGCTGAAAATAGAAGGACAATACAAACAAGGCGTGAAACAAGGCAAATGGAAACATTTCACCGAAACAGGCGAGTTGGTGGATAAGGAGAAATGGAAAAAAGGACAACAGCGTTAAGATCCAAGATCCAAATCCCAAGATCCAAATACCAAACTTTGAAATACCAAGCTCCAAATTCCAAATACCAAATACCAAGACTGATAACGTTCAAAGAAAAATAAAAGTAAAGATTATGTTCAATAAAATATTCAAAACACCTTTCACGATGGAGCCTCCTTGGAGCTTGGGATTTGGTATTTGGTATTTGGTATTTGGATCTTAAACCAAAAAGTAATGATACGATTCAATAATATATTTAAAATACCTTTCACGATGGAGCCTCCTTGGAGCTTGGTATTTGGTATTTGGAATTTGGATCTTAAACCCAAGGAGAATTTATATGCCCATCGTTAATTCCATAAACACATAAAATGCTAAACACACCTAAAAAAACCGGTCTTTATTTTGGTTCGTTCAACCCGATACATATTGGGCATTTGGCGATAGCCAATTATATGTTGGAGTTTACCGATTTGGATGAAATTTGTTTTGTGGTGTCGCCCCACAATCCGCTCAAGAGCAAGGACACACTCTTGGCAAATCATCATCGCTATGCCATGGCGGTGCGCGCCACCGAGGATTATTATCCTTTTCAGGTATCGAATGTGGAGTTCAAGCTTTCGCAACCGTCCTACACCATCAACACCTTGACCGTGTTGAGCGAAAAGTATCCCGAAAAGCAGTTTGTGCTCATCATGGGTTCCGACAACCTCAACAGCTTCCACAAATGGAAAAACTATGAAGTTATCCTGAAACTCTATTCGCTCTATGTTTATCCTCGCAGAGGTTCCGATGGCGGCGACCTAAAGAATCATCCTGCGGTGGAATGGGTGGATGCCCCGCTGATGGAAATCTCCTCAAGCTTCATCCGCAATGCCATCCACCAAAAGAAAGACATACGCTTCTTCCTTCCCGAAAAAGTGTTTGCTTATATTGATGAGATGGGGTTTTATAGGTAATTAGGGGGTTGTTGGATGGTTTTATTGTTCTATTGTTAGGGTTTAAACTCTGAACCCGGAACTCCGAACCATGAACTCGAAACTCGAAACTCCGAACTCTGAACTACGAACTAGGAACTCGCTTCCGCACATAATTCACCATAAACACCCCAAGCAAGATTATCATTATCCAAAACAGATAGATAAATTCAAAGGGCTCGCCATCTTCTATACCCCAAAAGACAGCTACTATGGGCATCATATAGGTTACGGAAGCGGCAAACAGTACGCCTGAAGTTTTGATAAGCATATTATACAATATGACAGCTATGGCGGTGCCGAAAACGCCGAGTATCGAGATATAACCAAGGGATGAAACTGCTTTGGGGTTGGTTTGTAGAACCGTGACAAAATCGGTAGCGAAAAACAAATAACACAAAGCCGGTATGCCGATAGCCAAAAATGCAAAGGAGGTGATGGTGATGGCGTCGGTCTCTTTCAGAAATCTTTTAATAACATTGAGGTTTACGGCATACATCAGCGTAGCCACAATAATATAGATGCCATGACTGAAATTAAATTCTAAGGTTTTGTTTCCGCTGATGCTCATCAAACCCACCGTTCCTGTCAACCCAATGATGACGCCCGCCACATTATACCATTTCGCTTTGTATTGAAAAAACATCAACCCCACGATAAGCGTAAACAAAGGCGTAAGCGAATTTAATATGCCCGCAAACGAACTGTCTATGCCCGTTTCTGCCTGAGCAAACAAAAACGCAGGGACGCCATTGCCCACGATGCCCACTATGGCTAACAATCCAAATTTCTTTAAGGTGACTTTCTTGATGGATTTGAAAGCAAAAGGCAATAGGAATATGCAGGTAATAGAAATTCGAAGCAACGCCAATTGCAAAGGGGAATAGCCTTCGAGTCCTCGTTTAATTAATATAAACGAACTTCCCCATGTCAACACTAAAAATGAAAGAATAACCCAACTCAGAACCGACAAACCGGTTTTAATTTTCATGTGCCCCTTTCATAAGAATCTACGTGTGCTTTTTTCTTTACAAGATTTATTTTTGAGAATATCCACGCTTTTTTGCCATCTCTTCCAAACGTTTTTGGAATCCCGAATTCTTTGTAGGTTTCTTTTTGTTTTCTTGGATGCGAGCATGAATTTTATCTTCGTTGACAAACTTTCTGAACAACCACATCTGTAAGAAGGTAATTAAATTTGCCAACAGATAATAATAACTCAAGGCAGATGCAAAATCATTGAAGAACCCTAAGAACATCACAGGCATGGCATACATCACAAATTTCATTCCGGGTTGGGTATTGGTGCCCATCATTTGATTGTTCAACTTAGTATAAATGATAGTAGAAATCGTCATCAACAGGGTGAACAAACTTATATGGTCGCCATAAAACGGTATGTTGAATCCAAAATTATAGATAGAGTCATAACTCGACAAATCGGTTGCCCACAGGAAACTCTCCTGCCGCAATTCGATAGACGCCGGAAAGAACCTATACAACGCAATAAGAATAGGCATCTGCAACAGCATTGGGATGCAACCCGCCATAGGGTTGATGCCCGCCTTTTTGTATAATGCCATCGTAGCTTGTTGTTTTTTCATGGCATCTTCCTTCTTCGGGAATTTGGCGCCAATTTCGTCCACTTCCGGTTTCAATACGCGCATACGTGCCGACGACATATATGTTTTGTAAGCAATCGGGAGTAGGACTATTTTCAAAATCAAGGTAAGAATAAGAATGATGATACCATAATTCATGCCCGTTTGGCTCAACAAATTGAAGATGGGAATAACCATCCAACGATTGATCCAACCAAGAATATACGGAGAACTCCATCCCAAAGGAATTTGTCGCTCTAAATCCAAGTTATATTTCCGCATGGTTTTATAATGATTGGGACCAAAATAAAACGCCATAGGATAACTCAGTTTGTCTGAATTGCTAAACGGTAAGGTGAGCGAGGTGGTTAAGGTTTTTAAATACCCGGGGAAAATGGTATCTTTACGTGTAGCCGTTTCGATATTGGCAGAGGCGAAGTTTGTGCTCGAAATAAGCGTCGAAGTAAAAAACTGTTGTTTAAACGAAACCCATTTGATGTTGGGCAACTTTTCTTTCTTATCATCTTTAGATTCTTTCAAAAAGTCAACATCATCTGCCGAAGGTTTAAAATAAACGGTGGTGTTCAACAATTCGTTCTTGTGGCTCTTTTCTTGTTGACACAAATCTAATTTCCAATCTAGAGCTAAGTAGGTGCTATTGGCGTCAACAATCTTTTGCATTTTCACAAAGTTGACGGTAAAATGAATCATATAGTTGTCGGAAGAGATGCTATACAGAAACTCGATATAATTATCGGTGTGTTTCACGCTATCATTCACATTGGGATATAAACGCATGGCAAATTGTATCGAATCTTTGCCGCCTATGACTACGGAATCCTTTCCCTGCAATGCTTGATTATAGAAATACGGGCTGAAGAACAATCCCGACGTGTTTATAAACTTATAATCCGATTGAAATGTGAGATTAAAGTTTGACGTATCCGTATTGAAAAGAATCAGCGGCTTTTTGTCAAAGGTTTTATATTTCTTCAATTCAACATAAGAAATACCACCCCCTTTTTCTGCGAATTTTATTTTAATCAAATCCGTTTCAATCACGGTGTGTTTGTTTTCACCTTTGATGGAAGCGGAAAACTTTCCATACGCACCGTTTATATTTGTTGAGTCGTTCGCAACAACTTTCGTGGTGGAATCTTTTATCGGTTTTTTCGACGCAGAATCTTTCACTACGGGCGCATTTTTCTGTAAAGCCGCTTTGATGGAATCGTTGATGAAGTTTTGTTTCTGTGCTATAAAAGCTGAATCTTCCTGTCTTTTTCTCTTCAGAAGTTCTTCCTTAGACGGCGCTGTGAGCAGGCTGTAGCCGATAAGAATTCCGAATATTATTACAATTCCGAGTATGGTATTAATCGTTCCTTTATTCATATAATTTGCATTTCTGATAATTAGCGTGCAAAGATAATTGAAATCTTGGACATAATCTCTATGAAATCGTAATCTGTTCATGAGGTTAAATAATGGTTAATGATTATGTGCGTATTATTTAGAGCAGATTATCTGCGTATATTTGCTTGTTTTTTCGCAATTTCTACTCATTAACCAAAATAAATTATGAAGCAAATCACGTACGTTTTTGTTCTTTTGTTGTGCATTTTTGGATTAAAAACCTCCGCACAAACTGAAATTAAATTGAATTCAACCCGAAATGAATTCCAAGTTTTGACAACAAGCCCTTACAAGATAACGGCTCAAAACTCCTTGGACAAAATCAAAATCAATCATGTTGCTAGCATGAATGGCAACTTTATTGAACTAGGATTAAACGGGTATTCAAAAATATATGATGCGGGCAAACCTCAACTTCCGGTGATGACGCGTATGATTGAAATTCCTTACGGAGCCGAAGTGGTGGTGAAAATCATTAGCTATACGGAACAAGAGATTGCTTTTGCGGATTTAGGCATCTCTAACAAAATCATTCCGGCACAAGCTTCCGTTTCCAAAAACCTCGACACACGTTATCTTCCTTTCGCTTTCGACCAAACGCTGTATCAAACGAACGATTTCACCGCTACACCCTTAGTTCGTGTGGAAACGTCGGGCATTATGAGAGGTGTGCAAATGGGCAACGTGATGATTTCGCCTTTTCAATACAATCCTGTTACCAATGTTTTGAAGGTAATGAACGACCTCGTGTTCGAAGTGTCGTTTAAACATCCCGACCTTGCCATGACCCAAGCCATGAAAGAAAAATATTATTCACCCTATTTTCAATCTTCCTTGTCGGATTTGATTAATTATACTGCTCCGCAAAACAAAGATGTGTTGACAAAATATCCCATAAAGTATGTTATCATTTCTCCTTCATCATTTCAAGCTACCTTGCAGCCTTTTGTTAGATGGAAAACCAAAAAAGGTTTCAAAGTTGTGGAAAAATATTATAACACTACACCGACCACTGCTACAATCAAAACCGATCTCACTACCCTATATACAGCAGGAACAACCGCCGACCCTGCGCCTACTTTTGTTTTATTGGTGGGAGACGTGGCTCAGATACCCACCTTTACAGGGGTGGCTAATACAGCGCATAAAACCGATTTGTATTATTGCACCATGGATGGCACTGCGGATTACCTTCCCGATATGTATTACGGACGTTTTTCGGCAACCACCATTGCGCAACTGCAACCCCAAATAGACAAGACACTCGAGTATGAACAATATTTGATGCCAAAGCCTTCCTATTTGGATACCTGTGTGATGATTGCAGGGGTGGACAATGGTTCTGCGCCCGACGGTGGCTATTCGCAGGTGTATGGTAACGGACAAATTAATCATGGCACGATTAACTATTTCAACTCGGCGCATGGGTTCTATTCTTTCACATATTTATGGCCCGCTTCCAACCTAGCTTCTAATGATGTGTTGATTCGCAATAAAATCGGCACCGGTGTTAGTTATGCCAACTATACAGCTCATGGAAGTTCTTCAGGATGGGCAGACCCAAGTTTTCAAGCTAGTGACGTGGCAAATATGCACAACGATCATAAGTATTGTTTGATGGTGGGCAATTGTTGCCAAACCAACACCTTTAGCGATGCTGAATGTTTTGGCGAAGCTTTACTGCGTGCTCCAAACAAAGGTGCCTTGGGATACATCGGAGCTTCCAATTATTCTTATTGGGACGAAGATTATTATTTTGGTGTGGGAAGTCGTGCATCCATCGTGGAGCTTCCAACCTATGACGGAACTAAGTTAGGTGCTTACGACCGTATGTTTCACGACCACGGCGAACCTGTCACCTCATGGTTCTATACAAACGACCAAATGGTTTATGCCGGAAACCTCGCCGTGGAAGCAAGCACTTCTACCATGAAAAAATACTATTGGGAAGTATATCATTTGATGGGCGACCCTTCGGTGATGACCTATTTTTCGGTCCCCGACCCCATGACGGTTACCTACACCAATCCGCAAAATATCGGCGTCACGACTTTGCAGATAACAACCTCGCCCGATGCTTATGTGGCGATTTCGCACAACGGCAATTGGTTGGATGCCAAACTTGCCAATGCAAGTGGCATTGCAAACTTGAGCTTTCCTGCTTTCACCGTTGCGGATACTGCCGACATTGTGGTGACCAAACAAAACAAACAGCCTTATATTGGCAAAATGTATGTCGTATCCACAACAGGCTTGGACGATAAAGTGGCTGACAACATTCAGTTGTTTCCCAATCCAACCACCGGCGACGTTTCTATCAAATTAAACAACACACCTGTGGATAAAATAATGGTAATGGACATCATGGGAAAAACCGTAATGACCATCAATACCGTGAGCCAATTCACCACGCTTGATTTGAGTCCATTCGCCCAAGGAGTTTATATGATACGTTTTCAAACGGCAGATAAATTTATCAATCATCGGATCGTGAAAACCCGATAGAAGACTATTCTTCATCATAAGAAATAAAAAAGGGCGATGCTGTGGTGTCGCCTTTTTTTTATGCTGGTCATCCCGACACTCTCAAAGCGTCCTAAATTTAATGCCCATACTTTAATCTCGCCATTAATTTGGGCGCATCCCCGACAAGAAATTGTCGGGGTCGGGCTTTCCGTTCCAAGTCCTCGCGCCTGAAAAACGGCGCTGTGGGCTTTCCTCTACAATCCCTTGCGCAGGGGGCAAACAGCCTTCTTTTCAGTCTCTTCACGTCGCCCAACTATCATTCTTCTTTTTTTTGTACACTATTCGTAATTCCCTCAAAAAGGGAGTTTCATAAGGTAATTAGGTAAGTATTTCTTTTAAGCTTGGGCAAACTTGAGCCTAAAAGGATAGGAGCGACAGAGATGGAACCTCTAGCGAATTAGGCGGCAATATGCGTTTAAAAATGTATTTTTTTTTTAGGATTTAGGATTTTTTAAAATATAATGTTTATGGATGAAGAGAAAGTTGTATATTTGCGGGCGAAGCAATTTATATGATACCTATATTTGAAAACCAATCATTTTGAATCATTGTTTCTTGCCATAATTAAAATATTTGCAAGAATTATACTTACGATTTATAAACATTAAATGTCAAAACGAATTAATTATATAATTTCAGAATTACAAGACCAATATTTAATGGATGATGACTCACAACGCCCATGGATAATTGGATTTAGTGGGGGAAAAGATTCTACTGCATTACTGCAATTAGTTTGGTTAGCATTAAAGAATATTCCTCATGAATTAAGAAATAGAAATGTTTTTGTTGTATGTAATGACACTTTAGTTGAAAATCCAATTATTACAGAATATGTTTTTGAGATATTGAAAAAAATTGGGAAAGCTGCTGTTGAACAAGGATTGCCAATTAAAGTTCAAAAAACCATTCCAAGACTTGAAGATACATTTTGGGTAAATATTTTAGGGCGTGGTTACCCAGTTCCCAATAGTGTCTTTAGGTGGTGTACAGATAAAATGAAAATTAAACCAACGTCTAGATATATTATTGAACAAGTAGCTGAGAATGGTGAAGCTATAATTTTAATTGGTACTAGGAATTCTGAAAGTGTCACAAGGGCAAAATCAATTAAAAAACATGAAATAAAAGGAAAACGACTCACGAAACACCCTCATCAACATAATACTTACGTTTACTCACCAATAAAGGAGCTTATGCTTGAAGAAATATGGTATATAATAAATACTATGACTTCGCCTTGGGGTGCTGATAACTCGAAACTATTCCAAATATATACTGATGCAAGCGCCGATGATTATGAGTGCCCAACCTTGGTTACAGATAAAAGTCATTCATCTTGTGGTCAGAGTCGCTTTGGATGTTGGACATGTACTGTAGTTAAAGAAGATCGATCGATGACTGCAATGGTTAATAAAGGTTACTCTTGGTTAAAACCATTACTTGATTTAAGAGCAAGTATGGTTGACGAAAGAAATAAATCTGAAAACAGGCTACCTACTAGAAGAAATGGGCAATTTGCTGTAACGGAAGATGGACAAAATCAGGGAAATTATACACAAAAGTATAGGGCCACACTTCTCGAACAAGTTTTAATAGCTCAACGTGATATTCAAAAAGAAAAACCCCACATAGAATTAATAACAGACCAGGAGTTAGTGGCAATACAAGTTACATGGCATCGTGATTTGAGTTTTGAATATCAAGTTAATAATATTTATAATAGGGTTTATAATAAAGAAATGGATATGAAGACTAATGACGAAAAAATTCAAAAGGAAATTGCATTATTAAAAGAGGTATGCAGTGACCAGGAATCAGATTTTGATTTAATTCAAGAGCTATTAATAATGCAGAAAAATAAAGCATTATTAAATCGAAAAAGAGGTCTGAAAGATGATATGGAGCGTGTTATTGAAAAGTACTTAAAAAAGGAAGCAGAAAATGTACATTAAAGAAATTGAGCTGAATAATTTCAGAATTTATAAGGGTATCAACAAAATTGCTCTCCTTCCTACTGAGGATAAAAATATTATTGTAATCAGCGGAAAAAATGGCTTTGGTAAAACAACATTTTTAATGTCTTTAGTTTGGTGCCTCTATGGCAAGCAAATGGAGAAAGTAGATGAGCTATATGAAAAAGAAATAAAAGACAAGGGAAATTACACAAAGTATATTTCAAATAGTTTAAATAAAAAAGCTTACGAAGACGGGGAAACGGAATTTTATGTTTCAGTTACTTTTTCCGGCGTGAAAATTCCAGATGTTACTTGTAATGAAATAACAATTAAACGTAGCTACAATATTGTTTCAAACACATCAGATAGAGTAGAAGTACTTATTGATGGGTATCAAAATCAATTAATAGAAGACTTGACAAAAGAAAATCAAAAAGGAGAAGAAATTTTTATTCGTGACTTTATTTTGCCGATTGAAATTGCAAAATTTTTCTTTTTCGATGCTGAGAAAATAGTGTCGCTTGCTGAGATAAATTCTAATAATCAAAGAAGACAGTTAAGTAAAGCTTATTCGGAAGTTTTAGGAATTCAGAAATATGAAGATTTAAAGGCGAATCTTGAAGAAAAACAAGATGAATATAGAAGAAGGTCTGCAAAACCAGAAGAAAAGGAAGAACTAAATCAATTGCACACAGATATTGAAAATTCAAAAATTGAAGTCGAAAAACTTGTAACTAATATAGATGATTTAAAACACGAAAGAAACCAAAAAGAAAAAGAAACTGAAGACATTCAAAGACGCTTGATTAGAGAAGGAGATAAAATGACTTTAGATGAGCTGAATTTACTAAAAGAAGAACAAACAAAATTAGAACAAAGAAAAACGGATGTACAAGAGAGTTTAAAGGATTATTTTGATATAATTCCGTTTGCACTTGCAGGCGAAACATTGATGAATATTTCTGAACAATTGAATAATGAACGTAATTTAATTGAACAAATTTACAAGCAAGAAGATGTAAATTCAAAAATAACACAAATCCGACAAGATATTGAGCAAAGAAGAAACAATTTGGATTTCGTACTTGATATAAAAACAAGAGATTTCTATGAGGAACAAATAAAGTTTTTGGTTAAAAAATATTTCTTTTCAGAAATACCTGATGTCCCCGAAAATTTTCAATCATTTCATGATTTTTCAAATGCTGAGACTAACGAATTTAATCAGCTTATAAATTCCATAAAGCATAGTTTTAAAGAAATTTTCTCAAGACTTAATACTGAATATTCTTATTTGAAAAATCAATTAGATTCTATTAGCAGAAAAATCAGAGATGCCGAAAAAAGTGCCGAAGATGAATATATTTTTGAGCTTAGAGGTAAAAAAGAAATTTTAGATAAACGCATTATTTCTATTGGTAATGAACTTGAAACAATAAATCAAAAGATTGGCGAATTAAATACCCAGATTAAGACTTACAAACAGCGTCAAGAGACTTTAAGAAAAAGAATTGATGATTCAAGTGAGTACTCTGAAAAAGAACAAAAAACCAAAAGATTAATCACAAAACTTCAAAACTTTATTTCTGTTTTTAAAGAAGAAAAAAAGAAGTCATTGGAAGAAAAAATGCTTAAGGGCTTGCATACATTAATGCACAAAAAGGGATTTATAACAAAAGTGGAAGTAGATATTAGTATTACAGGTGAAGATATTGATATTACATTATTCGGCAGCAATAATAAAATTATAGATAAAGGCTCTTTATCAATGGGCGAACGACAAATGTATGCTTCTGCATTACTAAATGCATTAGTAGATGAATCGGATATTGAATTCCCAGTTTTTATTGATAGTCCAATGCAAAAATTCGACGAACAACATGCTGAAAATATCATAAAATATTTTTATCCTAATGTTTCAAAGCAAGTGGTAATCTTTCCATTGATAAATAAAGAACTTACTGAAAAAGAATATCTCCTGTTACAACCTAAAATTTGTAGAACTTATCTCATTGATAATATTTCAAATGAAAAATCTGCATTCTTGGAAACTGAGCCAAACAATTTTTTAATTACTTACAAAGAACTTTACAATGCAAATTAATATTAAGACATCTGAAAAGAACCAAGAGGTTGTTAGAAAACTTACATCAAAATTGCCTAATGGAACTAAGGAAAATGTAATTGCCAGAATTGCTCTTGGATATTCCTTGCAAACAGGGAAAAAGTTTATGGCATCAGATAACAATACTTATGATTCAAAGGGAAAGGAATATAAAGACCATATATTATTTGATGCAAAATATAGAGATTTTTTCATCGCTATGATATGCCAACATTATGGGATTTATAAAACTAATGACAATATTCCCAAGTATATTAAATTTCATATTGATCATGGTCTTGAATTAATGGATGGAATTTTTCAGGATAATTACAATTACACTTTTTTTGACTTTCTGGCAGAGCACATCGAAAAGGGTGCCCTTTCATTAACCGATTTGAATGTATCATTAGATGCTGTTAAAAATAATCAGCAACACATTGAAAAATCTTATTATTCAAATCCTATCAAAATTGAAATCGGCAAGACCATTGAAAATGGCGACCCAATTTATTTAAGCATTAACGACACCTCTATTTATAACAATTGCCATATTGCTGTTGCAGGTAAACCAGGAACGGGAAAAACTCAATTTGCTTTGGAATTTCTTTCACAGATTTACGAACAGTCAAATGGACATGTGAATTTTATTTTTCTTGATTTTAAAGGATTAAAACATGAGGATATTAAAAAACTAGAACATTTTTTCAGTGATACAAAAACAGATTTTATAAATGTTCCTCAAACTCCATTTCCTGTTAATCCACTAACTTTTATTGACAATGTGAATGAAGTTAATAAAAACATGGGCATTGATAAATTTGTTGATATTGTTTGTAAGTATTCTAACCTTGGTATAAAACAAAAAGGCAAACTAAGAGAAGCAGCATTAGAGGCATTTATTGAACAGAAAGGAGGGACGTATCCTTCAGTTTCAAAAATAAACGAACATTTACAACAAATTGTAGGTGATAAAAAAGATAGTTTGACCGAAATAATGGACGAGCTAAGTCGGTATAAAATCTTTATCGATGACCCCAAAAATCAATCCAATTTCTTTGCAAATAATCTTTACCTATCATTGTCTGGTGATTTGTCTAATTCTGTACGCTTCACGTCCTTATTTTTGATCATTAATTACATCTACAACACTTTTATGAACATGGACAATACTCCCGTTGAGAATAACATTAATGCAATGCGTTATGTAATTCTCATAGACGAAGCCCATGTGATTTTTAAAGAAAAGAAGTATCAGAGTATTTTAGAAAAAATGTTGCGTGAAATAAGGTCAAAAGGTGTTTCTGTTGTTCTTTTATCACAAGGAATAGAAGAATATAATCAACCGGATTTTGATTTTTCTACCATGTGCGAAATTGCGTTTTTACTGGACATCAAAGATAGAAACATAAAGGTAATGGAAAAATTCCTCGGAGTATCTGGTAATAATAGCAAAACTGTTGCTCGCAGTATGGAAAAGATTCAGCCTGGGCAAACAATTTCAAACATTAAAGAGTTTGATTTGGCGAAATTATTTAAGGTTAAACAATTTTGGGAAAGGAAATAATAAAGTCATATGAAAGCAAGAACTTTAGATGTTTTAGATAGAACTTTGTCTGAGGAATATGATATTAATCTAAATGCATGTTCAGATCATAAATTTAAGTTCTACAAAGAAGAACTTATGTTAGATCCTGTTAATTGGGATGATTATTATACAAAACTTTCTAAATACGGGTTTAATTGGACAGAGTTTAAATATGAGAAAGTCTCTAAAGAAGAAATTAAATTAGATTCAATATTTGACAAAGATGATACTGGGGTTTATTTATTTATCGTGAAAAGCAACCTATTGATTCACGATATGCCTAAGTTTGTGCTATATGTTGGGATTGCAGGGGAAAATGATACCAATCGACCACTTAAAGATAGACTCAGAGATTATTTTTATTATAACCAAATGAAAAAAAGAGGGAGGATTCATATGCTTTTAAGAAAGTACTATAAAAATGTATATGTAGCTTTTTCCTATTTAAATCTCCCATTTAATGAGTTGCGACAAATAGAAACAGATTTGCATGGTTTTTTCTATCCTATTTATAGCGAAAGAGATTTCCCTGCCCCATTAAAAAAAACACGTAAATCATTTCCATCATGAATAATACAAAATTGATTTTGCCTTGTTTAAGAGGCGTAATAGGAGATTGGGTTTATTACTCAACACTTATGAAAGCAGAGCAGATTTATACATGGATAAAGACCGCAAAAGAAATTCGTGAAGCAAAATCTTTAGATGAAGAACTACAACGAGATTTAAAGGAGAGAAAAAAACAAATTGCTAAATATTTATTGATAGACAAATCAAGATTCTTTAATTCTATTGTTGTTGGTATTTTTGAAGGAATTCCGGATTGGCGAGAATTTGACTTATCATCAGCTCAAGAAGAATTCTCAGATCAATTTAATAAGGAATATTTTAAGGAATCTTTAGGGTTAATGATTTTTGACGGATCAGAAAAAATGTTTGCAATTGATGGTCAACACAGAGTTGCAGGGATTCAACTTGCGTTTGAAGAAGAACAAAAAAAAGAAATTGATGATAAAATGCTATTGGACGATCAATTTTCAATAATTTTTGTAGCACACATTGATAATGCTTTGGGAATGAAAAAAACTCGAAAATTATTTTCTGACATAAATAAAAATGCAAAACCTGTTGCAAAAAGGGATAAAATCATTATTGATGAGCAAGACATAAGTGCTATTGTGACTAGAAGAGTACTGGCGGAATCGGAATATTTCAATGATGGCAAACTGATTTCTTTATCGGAAAGTACGAATTTAGATTCTGATGACGTACTGCATTTTACAAATATTACAAATCTTTATGATGTAATTAAAATTTTAAAACGTAATTTTATTCTACCTAAAGGAACATATGAGTGGGATGAAGAAAATATTATTAATTTTAAAAATGTGGTATTCTCATTTCTTAAGAATATAATTCAGTCAAAAAATGAATATAGGCAGTTCTTCATTGATAAAAGTATTTCCTTGGAGGAATTAAGAGGAAATAATGCCTATCTGCTATTTAGACCTGTAGGATTTCTCATTATTTCTAAACTTTATGTAGAATTTGAGCGCAGAAATAATCTTTTATTTTTCTTGGAGAATATTAATCAAATAAATTTTATTTTCCCTGAAAGTCCTTTCAACAAAATAGTTTGGTATAATGGACGAATGGAAACTAAAGGAGTTAATCAAACACTAGCATTTGATCTATCTTTATATTTACTAAATTATTATCCTATTGAAAACGAAAAAAATTTACTTCAACGTTATAGGGATATTACAAAAAATGAAGAGGCTTCTCTCCCATTAAAAATTGTTTTGAAAAAAGATTAGTATAAAAACGTCCGGAATATAAAATTAACCTATCCCTATGTGCGAAAATAAAGAAAATGAATCTTTTAGTATAAAGGAGAAATACCAGATTCTCATAAAGGCAAGAAACTTTCATTACGAAATTTTTAATAAGTGGATGA
>CAIOYH010000137.1 GCA_903862465.1 uncultured bacterium
GCTATGTTGTTTCAGTACAATGTTAGCTTGCATTGGTGCAATGCTATGTTGTTTCAGTACAATGCTAGCTTACATTGGTGCGATGCTATGTTGTTTCGGTACAATGTTTGCTTGCATTGGTGCGATGCTATGTTGTTTCAGTACAATGTTAGCTTGCATTGGTGCGATACTATGTTGTTTCGGTACAATGCTAGCTTGCATTGGTAGATTTTCATCTTGCATTGGCAGGAAGCTATCTAAACTTGATAGGTTGTATCTTTCTTATAACTGATTATCTGTATCTTTCGGTAATATTTTATATCTTTTTCGTGGAAGGGCATCATGAAAACTAGTAAACAGCATGGCGTTAACAGCGAACATTTGGAGTTTTCTGAAAATAAATATCGAACCAAAAAACTTAATGCCGCTGTTGAGCTTATTGCTAACATTAACAGCCCTTTTGAAAGAAATAAAAAAGGACAATTCGAGAAAAAATCTGAATTGTCCTATCAGGTAGCCCCACCAAGAATCGAACTTGGATTTAAAGTTTAGGAAACTTCCGTTCTATCCATTGAACTACGGGGCCCTTACTAAAGAATGTGCAAAGGTAAGGAATTTTGATTTATAAAGAGCAAAAGTATTATGAGTTAATTGGGTTAATTGGTTAATTAGGGTAAATAGTACCACAGCAAGGATACTGAATCATTAGAAATAAAGTCCTTTATCTACCCCCTACTTCACCAATGCTCCATTTTCAAAATCTTTCTCTTGATGCACAAAACATAATTCTCCTTGGTTGTTTTCTGCCATCAGTATCATCCCTTGGGATTGAATGCCGCGGAGCATCTTGGGTTGAAGGTTGACCAATATGGTCACTTTCTGTCCAATAATCTTGTCAGGGTCATAGTTTGCGGCAATACCGGACACCACGGTGCGTTTGTCAATGCCGGTATCCACCGTAAGTTTCAGAAGTTTGTCGGTCTTGGGGACTCTCTCGGCTGCAAGTATAGTGCCTGTGCGTATGTCTAGTTTTGCGAAATCTTCGTAAGTAATATCGGCTTTTGCAGGTGTTATGGTTGTTTCGGTCATTTTATTTTGTTCTTTGGTGCTGTTGAGCCTTTCAATTTGAGCAGTGATCGCTTCGTCCTCAATCTTTTCAAACAACATCGCATCGGTGTTCAGTTTTGTTCCGGCTTTTAATAGGTCAATGCTTCCTGCAACATCCCATGTATTACTATCCATTTGCAACATTTTCTTGAGGGTTGATGAGGTGAATGGCAAAAAAGGTTCCATAACCACCGCAAGGTTAGCACATATTTGAAGAGAGATGTTTAAAATAGTTTTTACTCTATCAGGATTTGAGGCAAATATTTTCCATGGCTCGCTTTCAGCAAGATATTTATTGCCTACGCGGGCAAGATTCATCACCTCACTCAACGCTTCACGGAATTTGAAAAGCTCCAATGATGCAGCAATTTTCTCAGGAAAAGCAGCAATATCTGCAATGGTTTGTCGGTCAATCTCGGTGATTTCTGTAACAGTAGGTACTTCACCATTAAAGTACTTCTGAGTCAATATCAACGAACGATTCACAAAGTTCCCCAATATGGCAACCAATTCGCTATTGTTCTTTGTTTGAAAATCTTTCCACGTAAAATCATTATCTTTCGTTTCGGGGGCATTGGCTGTAAGTACATAACGCAACACATCCTGCTTGTCTTTGAAATCAATCAAGTATTCGTGAAGCCACACAGCCCAATTGCGCGATGTGGAAATCTTGTCGCCTTCCAAATTCAGGAATTCGTTGGCAGGAACATTGTCGGGAAGGATATAGCTCCCTTCAGCATGAAGCATGGCAGGGAATATGATACAATGAAACACAATATTGTCTTTGCCGATAAAATGTATCAGACGGGTATCTTCTTTCTTCCAATACGTTTCCCAATCAACGGTTTTGTCAATATGTTGAGCCTTATTGGCTGCATTTAAGTTTTCAGCCCACTCTTTGGTGGCAGAAATATAACCAATAGGTGCATCGAACCAAACATAGAGCACTTTGCCTTCAGCATCCTCCACAGGGACTTTCACACCCCAATCCAAATCGCGCGTTACAGCACGTGCTTGCAATCCTTGGTCTATCCATGATTTGCACTGACCATATACATTGGGTTTCCATTCTTTGTGCTCTTCTAAAATCCATTTCCGAAGCCAATCTTCATATTTATCCAAGGGCAGATACCAATGTTTCGTCTCTTTCATGATAGGAACATTACCACTCAGGGCTGAGCGCGGATTTATTAAATCAGTAGCATTTAATGATGTGCCACATTTTTCGCATTGATCCCCGTAAGCTTTGTCGTTATTACAATGTGGGCAAGTGCCTGTCACATATCTATCGGCTAAGAATTGTTTCTCTACTTCATCATAGAGTTGCGCAGAAGTTTTTACCACAAATTCACCTTTATTAAATAGCGTCTGAAAAAACTTCGAAGCTGTTTCATGATGTATTTTATTGGAAGTGCGCGAATATACATCGAAAGTAATACCAAACTCCTCGAATGATTTCTTTATAATATTGTGATATTTGTCCACAACTTCTTGTGGAGTCACCCCTTCATTCTTAGCTTTGATGGTGATAGGCACCCCGTGTTCATCAGAGCCGCCGATAAAAATCACGTCTTCGCCCTTCATGCGCAAATAACGTACATAAATGTCGGCAGGGATATAAACACCCGCAAGATGCCCAATATGAACGGGTCCGTTGGCATAAGGCAAGGCAGAAGTTACTGTTGTTCGATTAAATTTTTTCATAGTATGTTCAACAAACGATGTTTTTTTAGTATTTTCGCGAGCGAAAAAGAATTTTGCAAAATTAATTATTTCAATTCACTTTTTATTTATTATTTTTAATGTATGATTACACCGAATTATCTTAGCCAAGGCGACACGATTGGTATTGCCGCTCCGGCACGCAAAATCAGTCGCGAAGAACTTCAACCTGCCCTTGATTTATTTGAGCGTTGGGGACTAAAAGTTGTGTTTGCTGAGAATCTTTTTAAGAGTCATCATCAATATGCCGGAACCGATAATGAACGAATTGAGGGAATGAACCAATTATTAAACAACCCTAATGTGAAAGCTATTATCAGTGCTCGCGGCGGATATGGAACAGTACGTATTGTGGATGGTCTTGATTTTTCTAAATTTATGGAGAATCCGAAATGGATTGCAGGATACAGTGATATCACAGTGTTCCATTCAGATATTCACAGTGAATTAGGTGTGGAAACCCTGCATTGTTCGATGCCTATTAATTTCGCAGAAAACACTTCTGAAGCAATAGAAAGTATGCGCAAGGCATTATTTGGCGAGGCACTTAACTATGAAGTTGAAGCACATGAATACAACAAAATGGGCTCTGCAATCGGGGAACTTGTAGGGGGAAATTTATCTGTTTTATATTCTGTAATTGGTACCTTTTCGGATATAAATACTGATGGAAAGATATTATTTATAGAAGACTTAGAAGAATATCTTTATCATATCGACCGCATGATGATGCAACTGAAACGAAGCTATAAATTTTGGAATCTTTCCGGACTTATTGTTGGTGCTATGAACAAGATGAACGACAATGCTGTTCCTTTCGGGAAACAGGCGTATGAGATTATAGCCGAACACGTAGCTGAATACGATTTTCCTGTATGCTATGGTTTCCCTGCAGGGCATATTGAAGATAACCGTGCTTTGATTATGGGTAGAAAGATTACCCTAGAGGTTGCTGATAAAACAATTGTTCGCTTTTAAGAAGTAAATATCTTAGGATTGCATTTATTTCTCTTGATATTAAATCGGTTCAATTTGCATACAACCTTAGTAAGTGCAATTTTGTTCCATAAAGAAATTCATATCAAGCCATTTATTCCATCATAAATAGTATATTTGCAAAAAATATATTGCAGCAAAAGTCGTTAGAAAGTGAATGCAATAAGGACATGTTTGCCGCTATAATTATCTGTTATTAACATCCATTGAATGAAGAATATTTGTTTTTTAAACACCACGAGTTTTTGGGGCGGAGGCGAGAAGCCCCATTTAGAATATGCTTTACATTTTTCAGAGAAGAATTACAATGTTTATATAGCTGCTAGCAAAGATTCACCTCTTGCCAAAAGAGCCCATGAGAAAAACATCAAATTGTTTGAGATTAAACTCAACAATTTGTCTTTCCTAAATATTTTCAAGCACATCAAGTTATATCGTTTTCTGAAAAGAGAAAAGATTGACACCATTATTGTCACTACCTCCCAAGATGTGAAAGCAGCGGGCATAACGGCGAAATTCGCAAACATCGAACGCATCGTATATATGAGAGGCTTGGCGGTTTCTGTGAAGAATTCTTTCATCAATCGCATGTTATTTAATAATATTTTGACTCACATCATTGCGAATTCTTTAGAGACAAAAAAAACTATGGTCGAAAACCTAAATCGGCACAAGAATATTGATGATAAGGTGAAAGTTATTTATCATGGCATTGAATTAGGGCTGTTTGACAAACAAGCAAAAGAGAAATTCCCTTACAGCGAAGAGCACAAACTCGTGATTGGTACGGCAGGCAGATTGACCTTGCAAAAACGTCAGAGTGATTTGATAAAGATAGCCTACAACCTTAAAGAAAAAGGTTTGAAATTCAAGATGCTGATTGCCGGCACAGGCGACCTCAAGCCTGAAATTGAGCGGATGATTGAAGATTACAAACTGCAACAAGAGGTTGTTCTTTTAGATTTTGTGGAAAATATCCCTAGCTTCATGCGCAGCATAGATATTTTTGCGCTGACGTCATCGTGGGAAGGATTTGGCTATGTTTTGGTGGAAGCTATGGCTGCTTCTAGGCCTGTGGTTGCATATAATATTTCGAGCAACCCCGAAGTGATTCGTGATACGGAAACGGGTTTCTTGGTTGATTATCCCAACATAGATATGTTTGGCGAAAAGCTTGAGCAATTAATTACCAATTCGAGCGAGAGGATACAATTTGGAAAAAACGCACGCAAGCTTGTTGAAAGCAACTTCCAAATAGATGATAAAGTTACGGAACTAGAAAACTATCTCTTGGATAAAAACGAAGCATAAAAAAAGGAAGTGTTTTCACGAAAACACTTCCTTTCCTTTCTAAAGCTCCAAACAATTAAGAAATCACTATTTCTCTCTTTGCCTTTGCTTGTTCTTCTTCCTTTTTTGGAAGTTCGATGTTCAGAATTCCGTTTTTGTATTCGGCTTTGATTTTGTCCGAATCAATGCTTTTTGGAAGGGTGAATGAGCGACTGAAGCACCCATAAACAAACTCTTTGCGAGTATAGTTTTTGGTGTCTTCTTCTTTTTGTGCTTCTTTTTCAGCCGAAACAGTCAACATACCGTTGTCCACATCGAGTTTAAAATCCTCTTTGTTCATGCCCGGGGCAGAAAGTTCGAGTTTAAACTCTTTGTCGGTTTCAACAATGTTGGTTGCCGGTGCATAGCAGTAACGGCGTGGAGCTATAGCGCTCATTTCATTTTCGAAAAAGCTGTTCACTAAATCGGAAAAGCTGTGTTCGTTGTTCCATCTCATAATTTTCATGGTTTTGTTCTCCTTATTTTTTTTGTTAGTAATAAATTTTGTTTACGCTCCTCTTCCTTTCAAATTGCGTGCAAAACGTATCTCTTTTTTGAAAGAAAAACTTATTTTTCAGAAAAACAGGAAAATAGGAAAAACTAAACTATTCATAAATCGAACAATATGGCAGTTGTAAATAAAATATATCTGCCATTATGTCATATAACAATCTAAGAGAAGTCAAAACTTCATTGGAATTAGCCATTGATTTCTCGAAGAAATCTAAAAATAAATAGAACTAAGATTGTATGCAAAAAGAAACATCCTCTCCTTCTTGCTCCAAAGCTGCTAACGTTTCTGCTTAAAGAAATCCTCCATCAATTGGGCGGCTTCCTCTTTCAGCAGACCATCTTCAATAATCGTTTTCGGATGTAAGATACTTTTGCCCAATAAAGAATAACCTCTTTTTGGATCCTTGGCGGCATACACCACGCGACTAATCTGCGACCAAAACAAAGCACCTGCACACATCACACAAGGTTCTATCGTTACATAAAGTGTGCAATCTATCAAATATTTGCTGCCTAAATAGTTTGCGGCAGCCGTGATGGCTTGCATTTCGGCATGCGCCGTAACATCCGTCAGACGTTCGGTTAGGTTGTGTGCTCGCGCAATCACTTTGTTGCCGCCCACGATGATAGCTCCTATCGGCACCTCATCGGCTTCAAAAGCTTTTTGAGCCTCTTTCAAAGCTTCCTTCATATAATTGGTGTCGGAATAAAGTAGTATTTCCATAATGCTTAGATTTATAATGAACACAAAATTAAACATTTTTCAAAAGCGTGACACATATAATTATAAACATACCATAATACCATTCGAAACAAGCCCCTCAACAATTTAAGCCTATAACAATCAAACAATACAAGTATTTCCCCATTTTTCGCGAATTATGATTAATTTTGCAGCAAAAATATTCTTATGTTACGAACACACACTTGTGGCGAATTGAAAATCGCTGATGCAGGAAAAAAAGTTACTTTAAGCGGTTGGGTTCAGCGTTCGCGCGATTTGGGCGGTATGACCTTTATTGATTTGCGCGACCGTTATGGCATCACCCAATTGGTATTTAATATGGAAGTGAACCCCACTTTGTGCCAAGAGGCACGTCAATTGGGGCGGGAATATGTGGTGAGCATCGAAGGGCATGTTACGGAAAGAAGCAACAAAAACCTCAAGATGCCTACAGGCGAAATAGAAATCACTGTGGAGAAATTCACCGTGCTCAACGTGTCGAAAACGCCTCCTTTCACCATAGAAGACAACACCGACGGCGGCGACGAATTGCGCATGAAATATCGTTACTTGGATTTGCGTCGGAATATCAACAAAACCAACCTCGAGTTGCGCCACAAAATGTCAGTCGAAACACGAAACTATTTGAGCGACCAACAGTTTTTGGAAGTTGAAACGCCTTATCTCATCAAATCAACCCCTGAAGGTGCTCGCGACTTTGTGGTGCCTTCGCGCATGAATCCCGGGCAATTTTATGCCTTGCCACAATCGCCCCAAACCTTCAAACAACTGTTGATGGTGGCAGGTTACGACCGCTATTTTCAGATAGTGCGTTGCTTTCGCGATGAAGATTTGCGTGCCGACCGTCAGCCCGAATTCACGCAGATTGATTGCGAAATGTCGTTCGTGACTCGCGATGACATCCTCGACACCTTCGAAGGACTTGCCAAACATCTGTTTAAAAAAATAAAAAACATAGACATTCATGATTTTCCGCGCATGTCTTACGACGAAGCCATGACGCGCTATGGTTCGGACAAACCCGATATACGCTTTGGGATGGAGTTTGTGGAGTTGAACGCCTTGGTGAAAGGCAAAGATTTCAAAGTGTTTGACGATGCCGAACTCGTGGTGGGCATTTGCGTGAAAGATTGCGCCACTTACACCCGCAAACAATTGGATGAGTTGACCGACTTTGTGCGCAAACCTCAAGTGGGCGCCAACGGCATGGTCTATGTGAAATATAACGAAGATGGCTCGTTCACTTCTTCGGTGAGCAAATTCTACACCGACCATGATTTCGTTGCTATCGCACACGCTATGGGCGCTCACGAAAATGATTTGATGTTGCTGTTGGCAGGCAATGCCGAAAAAACGCGCAAAGCTTTGTGCGAACTGCGCTTGGAGATGGGCAACCGTTTGGGTTTGCGCCTCAACGACGACTACAAACCTTTGTGGGTGATTGATTTCCCGCTCTTAGAATGGGACGAAGACAGTCAGCGTTTTTATGCCAAACATCATCCCTTCACCGCACCCAAACCCGAAGACATCCCTTTGTTGGACACCAATCCGATAGCCATTAAAGCCAATGCCTACGATTTGGTTATCAACGGCGTTGAAATTGGCGGGGGTTCTATCCGCATCCACAACAAAGAGTTGCAAAAGAAAATGTTCGAAATATTGGGCTTCACCGACGAAGATGCCCAAAATCAATTTGGATTTTTGATGAATGCCTTCGAATATGGCGCGCCCCCTCATGGTGGTATCGCCTTCGGTTTCGACCGCTTTTGCGCCGTATTTGGCGGGTCCGATTCCATCCGCGACTATATCGCTTTCCCAAAAAACAATTCGGGACGCGACGTGATGATAGATTCGCCTTCCGAAATATCGCAACAACAATTGGGCGAATTGGCTATTCGGGTGGTTAGTTCTTAGTTACTAGGGGCGTTTATAGTTGGATTGTTTTATTGTTTTATTGTTATTGTGGATTGACTATTAGCATATGGAGGATGAAGGGGGATAGCAAAAGTTACACAGAGATTCACAGAGCAATAAGAGTTACACAGAGGTATAGAGGGGGATTAATTATTTGATATTTTTGGACTGAGGCAGAGGATGCAGATAAACTAGTTGGTGGAAACATAAATTTAATCCTTCAGCCATGGGAAATCTTTTAAATCCTGAAGTTCAGCCCATTTTTCATAAGGCACGTTGTACGTTTTATATGCAAAATCTTTACATGCTTGAAAGA
>CAIOYH010000138.1 GCA_903862465.1 uncultured bacterium
ATATTTTGAAAAAGTTAATGACAAACTAGTCCTAAGGATAGCTCTTAATAAGAAAAGAAGAGCGTGGTTTTCTGGATTGTGGAATTATGGCAAAGAGTATGATTTCCCCTTTCAATAATCTAATGCGGAATCTGGGTTAAAGCTAAAATATGTTGCTCTCTTGATTTTGCCATGTTGATATAATTTTAATTGTAAGAGGTTATTTGTAGATTTTTAAACTCCGGAAAGCCATCTTCATATTCCTGAAGATCATTTTCTGAATTGTGAAAGTCATTTTCAGAGCTGTGAATACCATTTTCACACCCGTGAATGTCATTTTCAGAACTGTGAATATGGTTTACATACCTATGAAAATCATTTGCAGAATTATGAATATCATCTTCATATATGTGAATATCATTTGCATTACTATGTAAATTACTTTCATATCTGTGAATGTTATTATCAGAATTGTGAAAATCATCTTCTGAGCTGTGAAAGTCATTTGCAGAGCTGTGAAA
Organism: uncultured bacterium; assembly: GCA_903862465.1. Lineage (GTDB taxonomy): Bacteria > Bacteroidota > Bacteroidia > Bacteroidales > CAIWKO01 > CAIWKO01. The sequence goes on from CAIOYH010000138.1 coordinate 501, forward strand.
ACGATTTTCACACCTATGAAAATTGCTTGCAGCACTATGAAAATAAGATATTGATATAGGGAAATGATTGACATCATGAAGGTCCTTTAATTCATGATTCACAATACCACACGTTGGCTTCAGCGAAAAATATTGTTGGAAAGAAAAAAAATAAACCGGCAGAGTAAGGTCAGTGCACACCCCATGCTTTCTATATTTCTCAGGCGAAATACGAAGCACAACACCATGACCGCTATATGCTAACTTACCGACCATAAACCCTTGCATTTATTTTTTTTTCGTTACACTATATAAAATGGTTTTTAAAACAAAAAGTCGATGCAAAAATACAAAAAATTCAATTCGAAAATAAAAATCTAGATAAAATTATTTATGTGGATATTTTTTACGACCTTTGTAGTGGATTTTGGATGGTTTAATTTAATAATGATAGTATGAAAAAGCTTTTATTTATTTTAGTATTGCTTGTAACTGTTTCCGGTTCTTCTGCTCAAACGAATGTTTACCATCCGTTTCCGACACATGATGCTTTTTGGGGCGAAAGCTGGCATTGTTTTATTACTCTTACTAATAATGAAGCGTGCCGTTATTATCAAAATTATCTTGTAGGAGATACTGTTGTTGGGAGTTACACTTACCATAAAATAAGATACTCTGGAGTTTATTTCGACTTTGGGCATTGCGGTGATCCTTATTACACTCCAACACATTTTAATTCTTATCTTGGTGCCTATAGAGAAGACACACTGAATAAAAAGGTATATTACTTACCATCCAATCATTCTTCAGACACATTGTTGTACGATTTTAATTTAAACATAGGTGATGCATTACCTATTAGTTATATTAATGATAATTCTTCAAATGTTGTAACCCGAATAGATTCTATTCTTATCGGCAATAAATATCGTAAGAGATATGGTATAACCGGGAACGGATTTGGGGGATTGGATACAAATTATGTTTATCTAATTGAAGGCGTTGGCAGTTCTTTTGGTTTATTTGGAAAGATACAAGCACAAGCGGAAGCTCCTTGTGGGTCCAATTTAAATTGCTTTATGCAAAATGGCATAAAACTATTTCCTGACACTAATGGTATTTGTGGTTTTGTATCAATTAATGAAATTGAGAATAAAAAATCTTTCACCATCTCCCCCAATCCCTTTTCCATCTCCACCCAAATCACCTTCGACAAAACCTACCCCTCCATTGCCCTTTCCCTTTACGACCTTCAAGGCAAACTCCTCCTGCAAAACCATTACGCCGATTGCAATCAAATCACCCTCCACCGCAATCAACTCCCCAATGGGCTGTATTTTCTAAAACTAATCATAGATGATAAACAAATTGAAACGAGGAAAATAGTTGTTGGGGGAGAATGAAAAACTAAAAATGAAAAATTATTGGGGTGTTTTTTGTTTAGAGTTCATTGCCCTCTACGAGCCCCGACACTTCGTGTTCGGGACAGGTGCATGTTCGGGACATATTTTTATAGAAGTAAAGAAAAGGAATGTGATAAATTGGGAGAGGGAGAGAACGTTATTTTGAAAGTACAAACTTAAAGATAGAGGCGAAGTTATAGACGCCCAGAAGTTGGAGGACGGTTATGAGAATGACGAGGATGATGACATAACGGATGAAGTTGGTTCCGAGGGTGATGGCATAGCGGGAGGCGAAGAAGGCTCCGAGGACGTTGCCGATGGATAGGATTAAGCCGTAGTGCCAATTTACTTGTCCATAATAGACAAAGATGGCGAGGGAGAAGGGGGCGTAGGCGAGGACGAGGAGGTTTTTGATGGCGTTGGCTTTAAGTAAGTCGTAGCCCGACATCAAAACCAAGGCGGCTATCATGAAGAATCCGACGCCGATATGGATGAAGCCTCCGTAGAATCCGATGATGAGGTAGGCTGCGTAGTGATACCATTGGAGTTGTTGTTCGATGAGATGTGTCTGTGATTTGAGCCATCGTTCAGGCTTGTAAACAATAAAGAAAAGCATGATGAACATGGCGGCGGCAATCACTTTTTCGAGAATGGCTGCGTTTAAGTGGGTTGCGATGATGGAACCTATGATGGAACCGATGACAGTTGGGAAACAGAGGAGGAGTCCTTTTTTTATGTCGAGGATGCGTTTTTTTCGGAAGGTGACAACGGCGACAAAGGTTTGGAGGAGGACAGCCACGCGGTTGGTTCCGTTGGCTACAGTGGCAGGTAAGCCTAAAAAGATGAGTAAAGAGATGGTGATGATGGTGCCGCCTCCGGCTAAGGTGTTAATGAAACCTACGAGGAAGCCTGAAACAATCAATACTACGATTTCTGCCCACGTCATCTGTTTTGTTCTTCGGAGGTATTAGGTTCAGGATTAGATTAGGCTTTTTGGAGGGTAAAGCCAAAGGTGGTGCCCACGCCCAAACTGCTTCTGACATTGATGGTTTGATGGTGTGCTTCGATGATATGTTTGACGATAGCCAGTCCGAGTCCGCTGCCACTATTAATGGTTGCGCGTCCATGGTTTGTTCTATAAAATCGTTCAAAAATACGAGAAATATCTTGAGACGCTATACCTATGCCTGTGTCGGCAACTTCAATAAGCATTTGTTCGTCCATATCATAATACGATAGTTTGGTACGCCCATTCGGGTTGCCGTATTTGATAGAGTTCTCAATCAAATTACTCAAGACATGGCGTATCTTTTCTTTATCGGCATTGACCATTATGGGCGTGAGATGATTGTAGTTTATGGTAATAGTGATGTTTTTCTCCTGCGCTTGGATTTCATACAGCTCCACGATTTCAGTGGTAAGGGCAACGATGTCGAACTTTTCAAATTCGAGGTTTTGGACATCCGATTCGAGTTTGGAGAGTATATCCAAATCTGTGACGATGGCTATCATACGGTTGATGCTCTTTTCGGCGCGCATCAAATACTCCTTGTTGATGGTTTCATCTTCCAAACCGCCATCTAGCAAAGTGAGCACATAGCCTTGTATGTTAAAAATAGGTGTCTTCAGCTCATGGGAAACATTGCCTAAGAAATCTCTACGATAGGTTTCCTGATTTTTGAGGTTTTCCATCTCGTTCTTTTGTTCTTCTGCCCATTTTTCCACTTCTTGTTCGGCAGTTTCTAACCATTTGGAGTTGGTTAGGACTTTTTGTTTGGGTGTTTTTAGATTATGTATGTTTTTATAGAGGACTCTGATTTTTTGGTAAATAAATTTCTCTACGGTTTGATGCACCATAAAATATACAATGCCAAAAACCAAGAGGCTTGAAATGACCAAGAATATCCAATACAAAGTGTCATTCGACAGAAAAACATAATGAACCAGATCGCTCAGCAAAAAGAACGCCAAGACATAGACAGCAATCTTCAGGGAGATGGCGCGTGGATTATCTTTTGTCATTGTGTGTCGAATTTATAACCAACGCCTTTAACGGTTTTGATATTGTCGATGCCAATCTTTTCGCGTAGCTTACGGATGTGAACATCTATGGTGCGTTCGCCCACAATCACATTGTCGCCCCAGATGCGTGCAAAGATTTCGTCACGCGTGAAGACCCTGTTTGGTTTCGATGCTAAGACTACTAACAACTCGAATTCTTTACGCGGCAGGATGATTTCTTTTTGGTCTTTTATGACGAGATATCGTTCTAAATCAATGACCATATCTTCAATTTCGATGGATGCTTTCTGCTGTTCAGGGTCGGCTTGATAGCGTCTCAACAAGGCGTTGATCCGACTGACAAACAGGCGTGGCTTTATGGGTTTGGAAATATAATCATCCGCACCCGCATCCAATCCGGCAATCTGTGAATAGTCCTCACCACGAGCCGTCAAGAACATAATCAGCGTTTTTTTAAGCTGAGGAATCTTGCGCAACTCCACGCAGGTCTCAATGCCATCCATCCCAGGCATCATCACATCAAGCACTATAGCATGAGGGACTACTTCCTTTGCTATCTTCAGCGCATCTTTGCCGTTGTTTGCCGAATACACTTTAAAGCCTTCACGTTTCAGGTTGTAGCCCAAGAACTCAACGATATCGGGCTCGTCGTCCACTAGTAGTATTATAAATTCATTATCCATACCTATATTAAATTTGTACAAAAGTAGAAATATATTATTAGAAAAAAGTATTTGTATGAGAATAATCTTAAAATTTCACTCAAACTTCATCGAAACTTTACAACAACTTAATGCGTACTCGCTTTTTGCAACCATTCTAAAGCCAGTTCCCCTGCCAATGCCATCGTGATTTCCATGGCAATAAAACCATGCTCTTTTATCACAATAAAGTTGTTATTGCCTAAAATCCCCAATACACTTTCAGCCAATTCAAGGGTGCCATAAGCAACGGTTTCAGGTGTTTCAGGTATCCCTAATGCAGAGGCGTTTTGTGTTATCTGAGCATTATGCCCATGAAAGATTGCTTGCACGTCTTTACGGTTTTGATAAATGGTGTAATGCATAAAGGTCTCCGACGAAGGGGGGCGCATCCCTGTTACGGTTATCTCTTTCGTTTCTGCATTGCAGTCATGAATCTCCACAAAACAATCATTTCCTAAGGTGTCTTTCATGCCGATACATGTTCCCGTGATGATAAAACTTCCTGTTGCCGTCCTGAAACTTAAATTGCCATAGGAGCCTCCGGGATAGGGAGGAGCTAATCCCTTTTCATGAAATAGTTTGCACCATTGTTTCAACACTGCCAAGTCCTTATGCTTCGGTGAAACTTTGTGTTTATAAACCGTAGTAAACTTTACACCATTATATGCTTCGCTCATAATTCAAATAAACTTTTGACTTCATCCGTATTCGCTTTTATGATGCCCCTTTCGGTGATTATCCCGCTGATATACTTTGCCGGCGTTACATCAAAGGCAGGATTCAAGGCTTCTGACTCGGGCGAACACACCAATATCTCATGCATTTTTCCTTCCTTGTCTCTGCCAGTTTGATACAAAACCTCATCCCCGCTGCGCTCTTCTATGGGAATATGACTGCCATCAGGACAGCCCAAATCTATAGTAGAAATAGGCGCTGCCACATAAAACGGAACACCATATTCTCTCGCCACGATGGCTTTTTCTAAGGTGCCTATCTTATTGGCAACGTCGCCATTGGCAGCAATGCGGTCGGCACCCACTATCATCATATCTATTTTGCCCTGCGACATCAAAAAAGCTCCTGAATTATCTGCAATAATAAGATGAGGAATATGTTCGTTGCGCAATTCCCATGCTGTGAGGCGTGCTCCTTGTCCGCGGGGACGTGTTTCATCGGCATAAACAAAAACCTTTTTTCCACCCCGTGCTGCTTCATAAATGGGCGACAGAGCCGAGCCGTAATTCGTGAACGCCAACCACCCTGCATTGCAATGTGTTTCAATGTTAAAGCCATCTTGTATCAAATCATTTCCAAATTCTCCGATTTTCTTGCAGGCATCCACGTCCTCTTGCGCCACAAGATCCGCCTCGTCCACCGCATTCTCATAACAACGACGTCCTGCCTCGAAGACTCGTTCCGTGGCATAGAATAGATTTCGTGCCGTTGGTCGGGTAGCCTCTATTTCAGCCTTGGCAGCCTCCACATATTCCATATAATGCGCACTTCCCGCTTCTAGAAAGGCTTGCGCCATCGCATACCCGGCAGTAACGCCTATAGCTCCTGCGCCCCGCACTATCATGGTCTGAATGGCGTGGCAAGTTTGGCGATAATTCTTTGATTCGTAAATCCTAAATTCAAAGGGCAAGAGGTTCTGCTCTATCATAAACACTGAGCTTTTCTCCATCCACACCGTTCTGTAGTTTATTCCTTCAACATGCATACTTTATATATTAGTCCATAAAAGTACATATTATTCTATTCACAGCATTAAATAAAGTGAAATTTCTTAGCCCTTGATGCCAAACATGGTCATATTATACAGCATTTCTATCTACTCAAAGATGAACGTTGTTGCGTCTTACTTCAAACTAACTTCCTCTATCGTTTCTAAGGTTTCAGGGTTTATGACCTTCATACGGATATGTTTTCCATCCACATAGAACAAACAAACCGCATACTGCACTGCGAATTTCTCCACCGATGCTTTCCATGGCGTTTCCTCCTTTCCATAATAGGGTGCACCCGCAGCTCCATTGGTGATTTGCCATATAGTTCTGCTCAGGGTTAAATTGCCTGCATAATGCGTATCATACAACTTCGTTTCCGCCGAAATCCGTGTCCGCGAATAGTTGTGTTCGTCGCCCGTGAGTACTGCCACCACCTTCTTACTTTTGTTCACCAACAAATCTAATAAAGCATCGCGCCTTTCTATGATTCCTTTGTCTAAAGGCTTGCCCGAAATCCAAGGGCGCACGCTATTGTCGCCGCTATACCACATATCATCCTCCACATGCCCGCCATTCGGAAAGATGGGCGAATGGAAGGACACAAAAATATGGTCTATCCCCGAGTCTTGCTCCAAGGTGGTCAAAGTCTTTGCCAACCATTTCATCTGATTGTCCATAATGTAGGCGTGAACATTGCCACCCAACAGCGGAATGTTCTTTTCGCTTTGCGTATAAAGATATTCCGTGTTCAAAACTATCATGGCAGTGTTGCCATAGGTATAATAATAAACGTTTTCGCCGTAGGGCGGAAAATCTTTTGCCTCTTTGTTCGTGTCATAGGCGGCATCGTCTTCGCTTGGCGGACCGTTCGTGGGGTTCACGAAGTTATCGGCGAAGATTTTTTCTTGTGAGCAGGTATCAAACGGAAATTTATCCACCGCAAACTGATAACTCCCGCCAAATTGATAGGCTATGGCTTCATGATTTCCCATGCCCATATAAAAAGGTATGCGCGTTGCATAAGGAGAAATGGCATTGCGGAAGTTTCTATACTCTAAATTCATTTTGTTTTCATCAATATCATAGCCGCTTACCAAATCGCCGGTGATTTGTACAAAACTTGCTTTTTCAAATAGGGCTAATGACGCAATTCTGCCCATCACGTAGGAGTTCACACCCATGATGTTGCGTTCGTTGCCGCCTTGTCCCGCGCGGCAGTCGCTAGCGTAGGCAAACATAAAAGGATTTTGAGTGCCGGGATCGGGGGCGGAGGTGAAGGAAAAGGTTTCGGCATAATCTCCCAAGGTAATTGTGTATTTGTATTCAGTGTTTGCCCGCAAAAGGTCTAATTTAATCTCGTGATGCGTACCTATTGTGCCGAAAAATGTCTTCTCTCCCCCGATGATAGGGATGGTGATTTCGGGAGCTATGGGCATATTGGTCTCGAACCAGATAGTAACTTCTTTGTCGGTGAGATTAGCAATATACGGACCCTCGCTCAAGCAGGTGTCGAGGGCGAAACGGAGGTTTCTGTATGTAAACACGAAACTACCATCGAAAAGAATTTGTTGTGTGGTTGAAAAAACGCGATAACCCACCTTACCGCGCTCTTTGGTTTCCCAATTGATGAAATCATAATTGCCACTGAGTTTCCCCAAAAGGTTTATCTTCATTTTTCCTTTCACCAAAGGAAAAGTATTGCGGTAATACACCACGTGTTGCAGTTCATTTTGCGCATCTTGCAAACCAAAAAGCACCGTGCCCGTCTGTATGGGACCGAAATTGAGGACGAAACCGCTGTCGTAAGCTATAGGGAGGTGATTGAAATTCTCCATCACAAGGGCGGCATGAGCTGTGTCGGCATAATAGGCTTTGTTGTCGGTGGGGTTTTTGAAATAGTAGTTTTTGGCGGTGGGGTCGTAGTGGATATTGGTGTAGATGGAGGGGATGTTTTGGGCTAGGGTGGGTAAAGATAAGACGCTAATGAGTATGATTTGGATAAGTTTTTTCAATGTATTCATATTTATAAGTATTACTTTGGATATATTGGAATGAAATCGTTGTTTTTTTTATCAATAATAAAAATAGATGGAAATGCAAAGGTAGTATTTTTGGTTTAGTTGGTATCAATATAAAAGATATAGGTGTTGAATTGGAATGTTATGGTGGTTAATGTTTCGGAATGAAAAAGTGTATGCGATTTAGAGTTGATTGAAGACGATTGACGGTTCACCGAAGTGAAAGTAACGCCCACCGAAGACGAAGTAACGCCCACCGAAGACGAAGTAACGCCCACCGAAGACGAAGTAACGTCCACCGAAGACGAAGTAACGCACACCGAAGACGAAGTAACGTTCACCGAAGACGAAGTAACGTTCACGGAAACGAATAGACGGAAGTTTTTAGAAGATTTAAGATGTTTTGCAGGATGCTTCATAACTAAATAGCCATCCTATTTATCAGTTAATAATATTTTGAAATATTAATCAGACAATAGTGAAAATCTTTGAGTAAGCAAAAAAAAATAATTACCACAAGATATTTTATAATAATATAAAAAAAAAGACCATCCATAGTTCAATGGATGGTCTTCCTTTAATTTAAATCATTTATCGTATGAGGGTAATTGTCCCTGAGAAGTTTTTAACATCAACGCAGTCGCCATGATCCCCGTAGTTTACGGTAAGAACATAGTAGTAAACGCCTGCAGCCTCTTTGCCTCCGTCCCAAGCGTTGTTGTTTCCGTTATAATCGTCGGACTCATAGATTTTCTTGCCCCAGCGATTGTAAACTTTCAAGTTTGAATTGGGAAAATCCTCGATGCCATCAACCTTAAATATATCGTTTTGGCCATCGCCGTTGGGGGTAATGACGTTATACAACGTCAATGCGCAGTTCTTCGACTCTACATTGCGCGTATCCGTCACTGTTGTGCATCCAGTTACTGCTACTGTGACTTTATAGGTTTTACCTACTTCGATACATCCGAACACTATGTCGCGAGTAGTTTGCCCATTTAATTCAGAAATTGGGTCTGTGGTCCAAAGATAGGAGTAGTTATATTGATCCAAGAAGTTGTTGGCATCAGTCACCCGCATTCTCATAAGATTATAGCTACACATGGAAGTGTCCGAGCCTATTGTGATAGTAGGAACGGGTATAACGGTGATGTGCACGCTATCTGAAACGTTACAGTTGAACCCAAATTCTTCAGCAATTGTTACTGAATACATTCCCGTTACGGGTGCGGTAATCGATTGTGTGCTTGCGTTAGTGCTCCAATCGTATTGGAATCCGGGAACGCCACATTCGAGCGTAACCGGCACTGTGCTGCATTGATCCGGACCTAAGTCGGGCTGCGTGGGCAAGGCTAGGACTTTGATAAATACCGTATCCGTATTAGAGCAATGCAGCGTGTTGGCGACATTTGAATTTGTTACAGTAACCCAATACAATCCTGTGGAAGTTACCGGTTGGGTTTGAATGCTGCTTCCTGTTGACCAATTGAAAGATGAACCTGGACCAGGGTCCAAGGTGTAGTTGATATTATTTCCACACAATATGGTATCATGTCCCAATGAAAAGTCAGGAGTTTGCACCACTTGGATGTTGAGTGTAGTATCATAAGAACAACCAAACGCATCCACAACTGTAACCGTATATTGATAAGTTCCGCCTGAATCGGGTATAACCATGATAGTACTATCATTGACAATTGAAAAGAAGGAGCCGGTCCAATAAACCGTATCTATGGGAACGGTGTATCCCCATCCGGTAGGCAATAATGATGGATCGAGGTTAAGCTCCCACCAGAAGATATAACCATTATCTGATGAATAGTCGTCGCATATCTGTATGTTCCAAGTTCCGTTCAATGGACAACCGATTAAGCCCGTTAAGGGATTGTTCGGTGTTATGTAGTTGTTATGGGCTATGGTGTTGGTAGAATCCATTGTTCCTAAGGAATTAGAGGATAGGTAATCGAAAGTGCCGTGTTGCGGATAGATTTCAGACCAGCAATATGTCCAACCAACGGGACCTACCGCATTGTAAGCCGCATCGCATGGATACGTAGAATTGTCGTATGGAGCATTATCCAATGGTGATCCTAAAAAGGCGCCGCCTGAGTGGGTGTTAGGGTCTAATTGAACGCTTTGACCGTTGGGGCATATAATGGTAAAACCAAGGTCGCCTGCAAAAGAATGTTCCATGTTTACACAAATCGACAACACATCGCTAGCACTTGTGATTGTAGTGCCTGGAGCAAAGGCTGCAAAGCTCACAAAAGTGTTATAACATTGAACAGAACAGAGGTTTCCGTCAGGGATAAACGTGGTGCTGTCGAACCTCTGACTTGCTGACTGATGAGAATTGATAGGTTCAACAACGAAAACCGAACCTGAATTGTAGCCGATTGTGATGTAGGAAGTATCCGTGCTAGAGCACATATCGGGTAATGGGTTTACCACAGCAAAAGGGCTTTGTGAGATACGAACCCTGCATCCTAAATAATTAGAATTGACGCATCCGCGAACGTCTGTGATGTTTAGGGCAACGTCGTAGCCCCTTACGGCAGTATAAGTTTTGGTTACGAATTGACCCGTGCCTGTTGTGCCATCGCCAAAATCCCATGTGTATGTAGTCGTTGTACTGTCTTGATCATATAATATATTGTCTTGAGGAAAAGCATATATGCCGCTTCCTCTCGCAGCGAATTGGATAGTATTGCCGATGCAGATGTCAACATAATTACTATCATTGGGATGAGGCAAGGTGAGTGTGGGATTGAGTGTTGCTAAAACATCTTGACATTGCGGGATACAGGCTAAAGAAGCAAACCATCCGGCAGTGTTCAATGCTCCATCGGATTTGAATTGGAAGGTTAGATCGCCGGTCAAGTTGGATATGGAGCCTTTCACGAATGATGGGGGAGGGTTGTTGTTGTTATATTTTCCGATTACGGGGGCTGCAATGGTGGAACCGTCATATACAATTAAGGTGTCACTTGGTTCAACGTCAAAAGAGTTGAAGCTCATTTTGGTGTGAGTGTTGGTAAGATTAGGCGAATGGAATGTCATCACATAGTTTTCGTTGTCGGCATAATTTCCACCGCTTCCGCTGTCATAAAAATCGCCTGAACAAGAATCAACTGTCCCTTGGGAACTAATCAAATAGGTTTGTGATTTAACCACGAAGGTCATCACAAGAAAAAAAGAGAAGAGAAGTATCTTTTTCATATAAATAAATTTATAAATGTTTATTACACTTATTTTGCTTGCTTCATGAAAGCTTTAAATTCGGCAGAGATATGCGATAGCGGTTTAAAGACTATGGCAATTCCGGCATCATTCCACAAATAGGTAATAAAGTTATTCGAACTCAAATCAAATTTATATTTCAATGCATTGAAGTTTGCTTTTGAATAGGTCTTTTCTTTAAAATACTGTGCTGGCTTTTTGGATTCATCAGCAACAACTACGGTGCGTATGTCAATACCTGTAACTAGTTTTGGAGCTGTTTTCAAATTCACTGTGTAGTATGAATTATCCAAATAAAAATTGTAATACGCAATCAACTCCGAGTTGGAAGCCTCTAGTTGTGCAATGTATTCCGAACTTAAAACGTCGTATAAACGTTTATCTGCTTTGTAAGTGGTTTGTGCATTAAGAGTTGTCACTAATAAAAGTGCTGCAAATGCTAATAATAATTGTTTTTTCATGGTATATGTTTTTTTATTAATGTACGTAATGAGTTTATTAAAGACAAAAATATATATATAATTTGGTTGCCTGAGCCATAATTATTAAAATAAGGGCAAAATATTTTATTTCTTTTTCAGTTTTTATACTGAATAAATCGCCTCATTCGTATCCTAAACTATTAAATTTATGTGGAAAATAAATGACAAAACATGTTTAATCACGGGAGCAACCTCCGGCATTGGAAAGCAGACTGCTGTGGCGCTTGCACGTCAAGGAGCCAAGATTATATTTACGTATAGAAATGAAGAAAAAGCATTAGAGACTCAAAAGTTTATCACTGCTGAAACGGGCTTAAAACCTGAAATATATTTTTGCGATTTTTCTTCTTTCAATTCGATACGAAGTTTCGCTGAAAAGTTCAAAGCTGAGCATCAACAACTCGATGTCTTGATTAATAATGCAGGAATATGGGAGCCCAAACGAATGCTAAGTGCAGATGGTATCGAGATGAACTTTGCCACAAATCATTTGGCTCCTTTTTTATTGACGAATTTGCTTTTGGATTTATTGGTGGCAAGCAATCCGTCGCGAATTATAAATGTTGCATCAGGAGCTCATAAAAATGTAGAACTAAATTTTGATGATTTAGAAATGAAACAGAATTTCGGGGGGTTTAAAGCATATTCTCAATCAAAGTTAGGCAATGTTTTGTTCACAAAAAGCCTAGCACGGAAACTTGCCGACAAAAACGTGATGGTTTATAGTCTGCATCCGGGCGTTGTTTCTACCAATATCTTTAAGAATATGGGGAAATTTGCAGCTAGTTTAATGAAGCTATTTTTGATTTCACCTGAAAAGGGAGCACAGACTTCAATTTATTTAGCGACTGTCAATGAAATAAATTCTCCATCGGGAAGTTATTTCTCTCGAAAAAAAGTTGTATCTTCGTCGCGCATTTCAAACAGCAAAGAAATTGCGGATAGATTATGGGATGTTAGTTCAAAGTATGTAGGTTTATAAAATTGTAGCATCATGGATAATGATATAAAAAAGAAAAAAGAATATTCAAATGGGGAAATAACCATAGTGTGGAATGCGGATTTGTGTACACATGCCGCTTATTGTTTCACCGAGCTGCCCGAGGTTTTTGATATGGGAGAACGCCCTTGGATTAAGCCAATGGGAGCTTCAACAAGAGAGATTATTGATCAAGTGAACCGATGTCCTACGGATGCGTTGACTTTTTACTATAATGATGAAAATAAGAATTCAGATAAATTACAAGAAATGAAAGAACAAGAAATAAATGATGCTGTTCGCATCGAGATTATTGAAAACGGACCGGCGATAGTCAAAGGGAAATCAGTTTTAGTGGATAAAAATGGTGTCAAGAAGTTATTTAGTACAAGCTATTCATTATGTCGCTGCGGACACACAAAAAATGGTCCCTTTTGCGATGGCACACATTATGGAAATAAATTTGAATAAATCCTTTTTCATTCCCTCCATTACAAATCAAATTTAAATTGTCACACGAGAGGTAGAACACATCTCACCTTTCCTTGTTCTTCGACATAAAAAAAGCGGAGTTTCGACCTTACATCGGAACTCCGCTTTTTTATTTACAATTATATTTTAAGCCTTATTAAAGAATCAAGAGATTAATAATAGTTAATTCTATTATCGGTTATATCTGTGATATCTTTGATTGCTTTAAACACTTCGCTTTCTTGTCTGTAATTAGGATTGCCATACACTCTGGAACGGAAGGTGCCAAGCAATTGCATCTTCACCATATCCACACTTGTTGGAGTTGCAGGAGCCGTAATGCCGCTTATCAATACTTGATAGATAGCCATTTTTCCTTTTATAGGATCTGAAATCACATTGTTTTTCAATGTAAAAATAGTTCCGATGAGTTCGGGTTCAGGACCGTATTTAGGATAGTTGCTTGTGGCAAACGTTAGTTGGTCAACCGTATCAACAGTGGTGTTGAGCTTTTGTGCTAACAGATAAATATCTTTGGTTGTTGCGGAGGCTGTTTTAACTTTCGCTATGAGTTGTTCTGCTTTCTTTTCGCGCTTTACAAGTGGTTCAATATAGGTTTTTACTTGCTCTAAAGTGGCAACACCTTTGTCGCGTTTTTCAACCAAACAAGCAACAACGTATTTTCCATTCTCATCAAAAACTTGTTCGGAAATCATTCCTTTTTCTGTTTTTGCATCAAATGCCCAACGGATAATATCTCTGGCAGATTCGAGCCCTGGGATGGTGTAGTCCATTTCTTTTACGAATTGTGCCTGACGTTTGTTGAGTCCTTTATCTTTTATGGTTTTATTGAATTGTTCCGCAGTTCTGTTTGTTCCGGCAAATTCGCTAGCTTTTGCCAAATATTGGTTGAAGGTTTCGCTACTTGGTTTTATATCATGTTTTATGATGGCAACTTTCAGTTTCTTTTGCAATTCTTTTTTATCTGATACAAAAAGAATGTGATAACCCATGCTAGATTGAACAATTTTTACGTCACCAACTTTTGCATTAAAAGTTGAATCGAAAAAGAATTTGTTATTTGCATCGCCATCGCCAATCCATCCTATGAGTCCGCCATCTTTTTTAGCTGATGGGAAATCTGATCTTTGTTGAGCAACAGCAGCAAAGATTTTTGGATCAGCTTTCACAAAGGCAAACAAACTATCAATAGTTTTTTTTGCTTGTTCTTTGGTGCGGGTGATGTTTTGCAATGGATTTGGAGCATCTTTATAGGCAACCAAAAGCTGACTGACTTTTATGGAGTCGGGACGTTCTTGAATTTGAACCAAACGTGCTATCGAATAGGAATTGTTTTCAACAAAAGGAGGAATGATGGTTCCAACGGGCGAAGCAAAAAGAATGGAATCGAGCTTCACAGGTAAACCACCTTTTTTATAGAAGTTGCTATCGTAGGGTGCATCACTGTTCAATTTCATGAAATTATCCACATCTTTGGTTTCGAGTTTTTGATAGTCGGTATAGATGCGTTGAACATCTTGCGCAATTTTTGTAAGGTCGTCTTGAGAAGGAAGTACTTCAAAAACTACATAATCCAAATCGCGAGCATTTTCTTGTTGGTATTCGTTTTTATGTTCTTCATAAAACTTTTTCATATCGTCGTCGGATACCTTTATAATACTATCGGAAATGGTTTGATATTTCACACCAATGGAAAGCAATTTTGCCACTTTGCTCGATTCGTCGGCAGCGCGTTGCAGAAATACTTTGGGCATATAGTAGCCATGAGTGATGAGCGAATTATATTTTGTGTTGATGCGGTCATCTTTTATGCCTTGTTCTAGGCGTTTCCATTGTTGTTTTTCTTCGTCTTTCATGTTGTCGAAGTTCTGAACGATGGATTGAATTTTTTGCACGTCAACGGCTCCCGTGTTGGGGTCGGCAAAGTTTTGAACGATGAAAGGATGCAAATTTTCGCGTTTTCCCATCATCAGGTCATATAGTTCTTCGGGACTGATGGAAGCTTTTGTTGCTTTTTCGTGGTCAATTGCCAAGCCAACTGCTTCATATTCTTTTTGCATGATTTGATCTTTCAACATCTGATCCCATGTGGAGGTCATGATTTGAAAGTTTTCTGCAGAGGTTAGATTTTCTTTTTTCGATTGTTGCTTGTAGGCTGCAACTTGTTCGTCTACTTTTTTATCGAAATCAATTTTGCTGACTTTTTCGCCGGCAATTTTAGCAAAAAGCTGAGATTTGTTGCCGCCGCCGCTTTTTCTAAATAAATCCTGTAGCACAAAGCCTGCCAATGCCACGCCAATTAAAATTACAAGTAATGCTGAATGTTTACGAATTCTACCAATAATAGCCATAAGTTTGTTGTTTTAAAAAATAAGGGTGCAAAAGTAAGACATTTTTTTGGATACAGAAAATGTTTTTTAATTTATTTAGAAATTAAACTGCATTTCTCCCCAAAAAGATACCTTATTATATAGGTATTGGATATAAAATAAATGAGCAATTTTGCCCGAAATCAAAAACTAGTGGGCGTTAATTTTCACCTGACCGACGGGAAGGTGAAAATTTTCGTTTTTCATTTTTCGTTTTTCATTCAATCCTTACGGAGCGGGAGGAGGCGGAGTCGTCACGGGCCACATCACGAAAACCACATAATCAGTTTCATTTGGGTTGAGGTTGACGGCTTGCGTAACATTGCCCATTCCGGGTGCTGATGCACGAAGAACGGTGGTAGTGGTGGGTATATCATCCACATTCCAAGCACCTTGAACATTTGTAACGGCAGGAGCATCAACGCCGTCGGCAACGATTAATCCACCAACAATAGGCTGATTTGTGGCACCATTTATCATAATACCTTCTGCATCTCCTTTTTCTCCAACGGGGGGAGGCGCGCCTGTGGGGGTGTTATAAATCACATAATCGTTGTATTTTGCTTCTGATTTATCGAACCAATAGGTTTTGCCGATGTCGTAAAGGATAACTATCTTATTGTAAAGTAAATTTCCAATTTCGATACGTTTCTCAGTGGCTTCGTCACGATTAAAAACGGCATCTTCTTTTTCTTCAATTTGAGTGTTAAGTTGAGCTGCAAGTGTCTCTAAATTAGTAACAATAGCATGAGTTAATCCTGCAGGTTCGAGTTCGTCGAAATACAGATTTGCAATACGAACCACGCGGCAGGCTAAGCGTTGCAACTTTTCGGGGTCTAAACTATCCATGCCCTGAGTGGCAAATTTGCGATATTTAGTGGAATGTTCGCCAAAAATCATGCGCGGACGCAACATAATATCGCGAATAGCAACCTTCACTTTATCTGCCGTTAGGTCGCGTTTTTCGGTTGCGATAGACACATCACCCAAAAATTCCTCATCCGTAGGAAAATCTTGCAATTGCTGATTCGTATCAGTCAAAAATGTAACGGTTTCTTCGCCAATGTTATAAAGGGCAAACATATCCCCATCGCGACCAACCAAAAATATACAATTGTTGCCCAAACTTGATAAGGCAGCATAGCCCATCTGAAAAAGTTGTTTCAAAGTTGTTTTTCTCATATCATAAAGTATTAAATTTATTTTGCAAAGATAATACATTTTAAAATAATAGCAAGAAAAAAGTTCATATAATTGAGATATATCATCGAATAACAATGAAATAGTTTCGTATAATACTAAATTTGTTTAGCATATACGTATATTAATTCTATATTATCTATAAATAAGATTATAGTTTCTTTTGAAATATATATAGTTTCTATCTATATATTTATAAATACGATTTGTTATTTTATGGATACTATTTGATGGTTTATATATACTTTGACATGTTTCATATAATCTTTCATCAATATCGTATATACTAGGAATAGCACCGTATATACCTAAAAAAGGAGTACTATTTTGAGTATATATAGAAGATGATTTAGGCTATATATACTAAACAATAATGTTGATATATTTTGTATCCATATTCATGTTTCAACAAATATCACCCATCCAAAATTTTTGTTTATAGATATGAAGCATCAAAACAATTCCTGTTCAAATTTTTTTTATGATGATGCAAATACTAAATTTTTGTATGCCTCGTTTCGATATTTTACATAAAAATCCGCGCACTGAAATTAAATTTCTTTACCTTATACAATAGGTGTCAATTTTTGGACTTCGGATTCAATTTTTCAAAAATCAATTTATTTAAAAAATACGAATGCAATTTGCATAAAATAACACAAGAAATTTCATCACTCGAAACCCTTATCAACACAGAAAAAGAGCTAAAAAAAATTTGTTCAACAAAAAAAAGGTTTATGATTTTTATCATTGGATGATAAATAATTTGTACCTTTGCATAATTCGAACTCAAAAAACTAAAACGATATGTCAAAATACAAGGTTTTATTCGTTTCTCAAGAAATGGTCCCTTACATGAACGACAGCCCAATGGGTCAAATTTGTCGCAAACTTCCTCAAGGCATTCAAGAAAAATGCAGAGAAATCAGAACTTTTATGCCACGCTTTGGATGCGTAAACGAAAGACGCAATCAACTTCACGAAGTAATTCGTCTCTCAGGTATGAATTTGGTTATTGATGAAAGCGATCATCCATTGATTATCAAGGTTGCCTCCATTCAGGCTGCACGTTTGCAAATTTATTTTATTGATAATGATGATTACTTCTCTCGGAAAGCGGCTTTTGTCAATGCAGAAGGCGTATTTTTTGATGACAATGACGAACGCGCCATTTTTTATGCTCGCGGAGTGATTGAAACCATTAAAAAACTTGGTTGGTCGCCCGATGTTATTCATACTCATGGATGGTTTTCGAGTTTTGTTCCCTTTTTAATTCGCACAACTTTCAAAGATAACCCATTATTCAACGATACAAAAATCGTTTGTTCATTGTATGATGATGATTTCGATCATGTTTTCAGCAAAACTTTCTTGAAAAAACTGAAACACGATGGCGTTACAGAAGAAGACTTAAAGCAATATAAAACTTTAGATTACGTTGGTATAATGAAAGGTGCCATTGATTTTTCTGATGCGATAATTATTGGTGCTGAAAACGTTAATCTAGAAGTTTTAGCTTACGCAAAACAATCGAATAAGAGCATTCTTGAAATGCAACCAATGGATAACTACGTTGATGCTTATAGCGAGTTTTATGATGAGTTAGTTGACGAACTGGTGAACGAAGATGCCGTACAATAATTAAAACTATAATTCTTTTGAAAAAAATCAATTCGAAATTCTATTTTCACTTTCTTTGGGTAGTAACAATTTCAGTTCTTGGATTATCTTGTAACAAAAATGAAGAGTTGGGCATGAATGTTCAGCCCCAAGAAAACATGCTTGGGGTTACATTTACCAACAGTATTCCCATTACTGCCCATACCATAAAAGAAGACTCAGTTAAAAGCGACGAAACCTATCTAAATTTATTAGGAAGTATCGTTGATCCGATATTCGGATTGACTGATGCAGCGATGTACACGCAATTTCGATTGACCACCGATAATGTTGATTTTGGAACCAATCCTGTTTGCGATTCCATATTTCTTTCCTTGGCTTACAGCACTTTTTATGGCGACACCACCACCACCCTCAAGCTGAATGTTTTTGAAATTACGGATGATTTTTATGTTGACAACAGTTATTATTCCAATGATGTGTTGGGCACCTACAAAACGAATTTGGCAAACATCAATTTCATACCAAGTTTTCGCGACAGTGTGAAAATTGACGGTGTGAACTCAGCCCCCCAACTTCGTGTGAAGCTGAAAAATTCTTTAGGTCAAAAATTTATTGAAGCCTCCGGCTCATCCGATTTGGCAGACAACACCGCCTTTTCGAAATATTTTAAAGGACTTTATATTTCAACAAACTCTGTTTCTTCCCAAGGTGTCATGTTATATATCAATGCACTTTCGGGGCTGTCGAAACTTACCATGTATTATCATAATACCACCGACACCTTAAAATATACCTTTGTGCTGAATTCAAATTGTGCACGATTTAATACGTTTGATCATCACAAATTCACAACTGCCAATTCATCGTTTAAACTTCAAATTGCAGGCGATACGGTTCTTGGCGATAGTATGCTTTATCTACAAGGGATGGCAGGCACACGCGTGAAACTTAAATTTCCGGAAGTAACAAATCTAAACAACTTTGGAACTATCGCTATCAATAAAGCAGAACTCGTGATAAAAGTTGACTCATCCACTGTTGATTCTAAAATGGTTCCTCCCCCCAGACTTTCTCTTGCCATAAAAAATTATGATGGAACTTTAAGTTTTCTACCCGATGTTGTTTATGGAGAAGCATATTATGGGGGAACCTACAATTCAACAACAAACGAATACAAGTTTAATATCTCTAAGTATATTCAAAATGCTCTCATGCGTGGCAGTTTTGATGATGACGGATTACTTTTGATTGTCTCCGGATCTGCTGTGCTGTCAAATAGGGCTGTCATTTTTGGTCCAAAACATTCCGGCAGCAATATGCACTTAGACATCATTTATACAAAAATAAAATAGTATGTGCGGAATAGTTGCTTACGTGGGTCCCAAACAGGCTTATCCCATCTTAATAAAAGGTCTGTATCGTTTGGAATATCGTGGCTACGATAGTGCGGGGATAGCAATTTTAAATGAAGATATAAAATTATATAAAACCAAAGGTAAAGTTTCAGACCTAGACAACTTTGTTAAAGATAAAGATGTGGACGGCACCATTGGAATTGCCCATACTCGTTGGGCA
The DNA here is from genome assembly GCA_903862465.1 of uncultured bacterium. GTDB lineage: Bacteria > Bacteroidota > Bacteroidia > Bacteroidales > CAIWKO01 > CAIWKO01. The sequence continues at coordinate 20,314 of CAIOYH010000138.1, forward strand.
ACGCATGGCGAACCTAACGATGCTAATGCGCATCCCCATTTTTCGAACTCAAAGAAACTAGCCATCATTCATAATGGAATCATTGAGAATTATGCAACGCTCAGAGAAGAATTGCTCACGCGAGGTTATGTTTTTAGAAGTAATACCGATACCGAAGTTTTAATCCATCTGATAGAAGATATCCGAATAAACGAAAAGGTTGACTTGGTTAAAGCTGTGCAGTTGGCGCTCAATCAAGTTATAGGTGCTTATGCCATTGTGATAATTTCCAAAGAAGACCCTGATTTGCTCATCGCCGCCCGCAAAGGAAGTCCTTTGGTGATTGGCATTGGCGAAAACGAAACCTTCGTGGCTTCGGATGCAACTCCTATTGTTGAATATACAAAAAATGTGGTTTATCTGAATGATGAGGAAATAGCTATCATTCGCAGAGGTGAGAAACTGAAGATAAAAACCATTAAAGATATTAATAAAACCCCTTACATTCATAAGCTCGAAGTAAACTTAAGTGCGATTGAAAAAGGTGGTTTTGATCATTTCATGTTGAAAGAAATCTACGAACAACCGCGCTCTATTGGCGATTGTATGCGTGGACGATTGAATACCGAGCAAGGTATTGTTTCTTTGGGAGGTATTTTAGATTATGTTGAAAGAATAAAAAATGCCGAACGCATCATAATTATTGCCTGTGGAACATCATGGCATGCAGGTTTGGTGGGAGAATATTTGTTTGAAGAGCTTGCTAGGATTCCTGTGGAAGTGGAATATGCGTCGGAATTTCGCTATAGAAATCCCGTAATACGCGAAAACGATGTGGTTATTGCCATTTCACAATCGGGCGAAACTGCGGATACCTTGGCAGCAATTGAATTGGCGAAATCGAAAGGTGCTACCATCATCGGCATTTGCAATGTTGTTGGTTCGTCTATACCTCGCACCACGCATGCAGGTACTTATACGCATGCCGGTCCTGAGATTGGTGTGGCTTCGACAAAAGCTTTTACGGCTCAGGTCACGATTCTCACTTTGATGGCATTGATGATAGCTGATAAAAAAGGCAGTATCTCGAAGTCTCGCTATCATCAAATCATCAACGAACTTGAAGTAATTCCTTCAAAAGTTGAAAGAACATTGAAAGTGAACGATGAAATCATACGCATTGCGAAACTTTTCAAAGACTCGCGCAATTTTCTCTATCTCGGACGTGGTCTCAATTTCCCTGTTGCTTTAGAAGGCGCCCTGAAACTAAAAGAAATTTCATACATACATGCTGAAGGATATCCTGCAGCCGAAATGAAACATGGTCCTATTGCTCTCATTGACGAAGAAATGCCTGTGGTGGTTATTGCTACCAATCAGGGCGTCTATGAGAAGATAATTTCCAATATTGAAGAAGTGAAAGCCCGCAAGGGGAAAATTATAGCCATCGTTACCGAAGGAGATAAATCTGTGCGCAATATCGCTGATTATGTGATTGAAATTCCTGATACAGATGAGTTGCTCGTTCCGTTGTTGGCAACCATTCCTTTGCAATTGCTTTCCTATCATATCGCCGTGTTGCGCGGATGTAATATTGATCAACCACGAAATTTAGCAAAATCTGTTACGGTTGAATAGCCCCTTTTTCGCATGAAAATTAGTGAACTTATTAAATGCTTTGAAGAAGTTATTCCTCTTGATTTTCAAGAAAGCTACGACAATTGTGGCTTGCAGATTGGGAATGCTCAGCATGAATTGAGCCAAGCGTTGATATGTTTTGATATTACCGAAGAAGTGGTGGACGAAGCCATCGAAAAAAAATGCAATCTCATCATCTCCCATCATCCCCTAATATTTAAAGGTATAAAGAAGATTACAGGGTCGAATTATATTGAACGGATTTTGTTGAAAGCTATCAAATCGGACATCTGTATTTACTGCGCTCACACAAATCTTGATAATAACTTCGACGGCTTGAATCTTTTTATTGCAGATAAATTAGAGTTGAAGAACTGCAAAATCCTTGCTCCTGTTGAAAAAACCTTGAAGAAATTGGTGGTTTTTTGTCCTAGCAATCATGCTGAAGGCTTACGCCGCGCTCTTTTCCAAGCAGGCGGAGGACATATCGGGAATTATGATAGTTGCAGTTTTAATTTGGAAGGAACAGGCACCTTTCGGGCAAACCAATACGCCAATCCTTTTGTGGGAGAAATCAACGAGCTTCATGCGGAGGGAGAAACCCGCATCGAAATGATTTTTCCACAACACATAGAACGCCGCATTATTGACACTTTATTGAAAAATCATCCTTACGAGGAAGTTGCTTACGATATTTATTCCCTCGATAACGCTTTCGCGAAAGTAGGAGCGGGCGTGCTTGGCGAATTGGCAGCGCCGATGGCAACTCTTGATTTTTTTCAATATTTAAAAGATACATTTCAAACAAAAAGCATACGTCATAGCAAAATTCTCAAACCCACTTTACGCAAAATTGCCTACTGTGGTGGTTCGGGAAGTTTTCTGATTCAAAAGGCTATGGCGCAAGGCGCAGACATTTTTATTACCGGAGATATTAAGTATCATGATTTTTTTTCAGAACGCATACTTTTGGCTGATATCGGGCATTTCGAGTCGGAACAATATTCTTGCGAATTAATAACTACCATTTTAATGAAAAAATTTCCTACTTTTGCATTTTTATACTCTGAAAATAGAATTAACCCTGTTTATTATTTCAATTAAAAATAGATTTATATGGCAAAGACAACTTCAAAAGGCGAAGAAACTTCTGAAAAAAAATCAAAAACGACTGAAAAGCCTGTGAAAGAAAAAGCTGTGAAAGTGAAGACCGTGAAGGAAAAAGCGGTGAAAGAAAAAACTGTAAAAGAGAAAACAGTGAAAGAAAAAGCTGTTAAAGAGAAAACAGTGAAAGAAAAGGTTGTGAAAGAAAAACCTGTGAAAATTAAAGTTGAAAAGGCACCAAAAGAAAAAACGGAGAGGAAGAAAACGAAAGAAATTCCTTTGATTGTTGAAACTATCGTGCCTGAAGAACCTGTAGTTCCCAAAGTGAAACGCCCTGCCGAAGATATTAAGGTGGTGAGAACAGGTAAATCCATTTCGCCTGAGGAGTTGGCTGAGATTTCGATAGAGAAAAAACTCGTTGCGCTCTATAGTTTGCAACAAGTGGACACCGAAATCAACAAGATTCGTATCGTTCGCGGTGAACTACCGTTGGAAGTGCAAGATTTGGAAGATGAAATCGAAGGCTTGGAAACACGTTTGGAAAACTTTAATGCCGAAGCCAAAGAAGTGGAAACCGAAATCAAAGCTAAAACGGCTGCAATTAAAGACCATAATGCGCAAATAAAAAAATACGAAGC
>CAIOYH010000139.1 GCA_903862465.1 uncultured bacterium
GCAATCCCAACTATCTGACTGCAAAACTTAAAGCTAGGCAAATATCAGACCTCTTTGATGAAATGTATAATACATATATGATTCTTAAACAAAGTGAGTCTGAAAAACCCGGTTTAAAACAAAATTCATCCAGGCTTCCTCTTATTCTTTTTAAGTTTTTTATCACTGTTGTCCGGTAAAAAGAAAACGGGTCAACCGTATTGCAGATTAACCCGATGTGTTTATTTTTGAGTTACCACACTTAAAAATTAAAACACATGGGTAAAAGTACAAATTTTAGCGGACAGCCAATATTTAATCAGTTAATAAAGTTCATTGACAAATCTGAGATTAGAAAAATAGCCAAACAACATAAAGCTGAACGGTATGTGAAGAAATTCTCCACGTATAACCATGTTATCGTTATGCTTTTTGTTGCTTTAGAAGGTTTTCATTCAATCAGGGAAGCAGTTTTGGGTCTTTTGGCTAACTCGCACAAACTTTCACATTTGGGATTATCCTATTTGGTCAGGCGCAGTACCTTTTCAGAAGCGAACCAGCGAAGAAGCAGCAAGGTTTTCGGGGACATTTATATGAGTGTTTATCGTAATCATGTATCCGATTTAGCGGACAGCCGTCTTAGTGACGCTGACCTGAGGAGGCTTTACATTATGGATTCAACGACCATATCACTATTTAAGGACATATTGAAAGGAGTTGGACGCAATCCCAAAGAAGGGAGGAAGAAAGGTGGAATAAAAGCTCACACAATCATTAAGGCCAGTGAAAATGTGCCCTGCCTGATTCGATTTAGCGAAGCGGTCAGACACGACCATCAATTTCTTAAAGAGGTTTTCATCCTGGTTGCAGGTTCAATAATCACTTTTGATAAAGGATATGTGGACTATGCCCAGTATGAAGCTTTCACTAAAAGTTTGATCTGGTACGTAACAAGGCTAAAAGACAATGCCATTTATCAGGCCAGAAAAGAATTCGATATTCCGGATGATGCACATTCCGGTGTTCTGAAAGATGAGGAGATCATACTGTATTATGGGGAAAAAAAGAAAGAAGAGCACAGATCAAGACGAATAGCTTATTGGGACAGTGAAAACGAACGTTTATTTGAGTTTATAACCAATAATTTTGAGTTTTCAGCTGAAAAAATTGCCCTGATTTATAAAAAACGTTGGCAGATAGAGTTGCTGTTCAAACAGCTAAAGCAGAACTTTCCGTTAAAGTATTTTTTGGGAGATAATGAAAACGCCATAGAAATACAGATCTGGACAGCTATGCTTGCCAACCTGCTGATAACACTTGTCAGAAGCCGGGTAAAACGAAATTGGGCATTTTCTAATCTTGTGTCAATTATTCGGCAACAATTAATGAATTACATCAATATCTACTTCTTTTTGGAAGATCCAGAAGGGAGTTGGCGAGAAATAATAAAAGAAAATAAAATCAAATATCAAAATTCACTCTTCCCAGAATTGGAGGGGGCTTACTTTTGAAAAGTGTAAATACGCTTTCTGAATATCAGAGAGTTCTAACGATAAAATTAATAAATACCGGTTTTACCGGACAACAATGATTTAAATTGAATTAATTGCGTTAAACAACTAAAGCCGGATATGCCTTTAAAATATATTGCGAGGCTCTATCAAAAGTAAAATAAGTTAACCAC
>CAIOYH010000140.1 GCA_903862465.1 uncultured bacterium
AATTGGTAGATTTTAGATACAGACTTCTGCTAAACGCTATTTTTTATTTTTCTTTTTTTCTTTTCTTTATTATTCCTTTTTTAATTTGAGTACAAATGTACTATTAATATTATCACTTCAACAAATTTTTCATTTTTAATTTTTCATTTTTCATTCCCATCTCCTGCCAATTTACTCTTATCATAAAAATCATATCAATCAAACAAATCAACGGTTCAGACAATTTTCTACACCAACCCCTTCAACTCCACCACCGTCGTCGTCGTTTCCCCGGCTTTAATCACGATACTAATCACAACATCCTCGTAGGTAGCCCTTCTGATTATCACATTATATGCCCCTTCCTTCAAATCTACCAACAATTTTCCCTCATCATCTGTCGGCAACTTATAATCCGTACCCACTATCTCCACCTCAGCATCCTCTATCCAACTATCCACCAAACCAAAATCCTTCACCGTCAAATTCCATTCCCCTATCATAGCTGCCATCTGTTCAGCTTTCCGTTGTGCTATAGCATCAGGAGAACTGCCATCATGACGAATCCTTTTCAGCAGTGTAGCTATTGTATATTCATTTGCCCTAACTTGACCCTTAAAAATCGCCTTACCTGCCTTACATATATTCATCGTAACAGCCCACATATCATCAAACTTCTGATGATTAGCAGCCACAGCATCTTCCTTATCGCTCTCCATTTTATTCTGTTTCTCATTCAGCAGCCTCACCTGTTCCACCTTTGCCAACAGCCCATCCCACTTCTCCTGCGTCATCCCTTGGTCTGTCAAAGCATCCTCATTCCCTGTAATATTAGCATTCAAAACCGTCATCGCAGGACCTATCCCCTCCATATTCTTCCGCGTAATACAATTCCGTACCTCTTTAATTCCCATATCTTTCCAGCTAATATTCAATGCAGTTTCCGCATTGATAGCATAAATTTCAATATCATCCAAATCTGTTCTGATGCTAATAGCGGTCGTAATCAGCAAACCTGTCAAAGTCTTGCTTTGTGTCAAATAAAACGAAGTAGCCACGATACCTTCGCACACCACTATCTTTGCAATAGTATTTGTATAAAACGGATCTTCGTACTTTGTAAATCTTTCAATAAATTTGGGCTTATCAGGATTGAAACTATTTGCTACGAATCTTGATAAAGCTGTCTTGTCTTCTAATTTTGGTTGCATCATACTATATAATTTTTGATTGTTAGTTTCAGGCAACAAATGTAATAAAAATAAAATTCATATAATTAAAAAAAATCAAAAAAATCAATTTTCTTTTAAAAATAATTTTAGAATTATCTTAAAACACCTAATTGTCAATACTTTTATACTGTCGCCCCTAACGGGGCTTGATTCTCTTTATGTGCATTTTTCTACCATAATGTCACCTCTAACGAGGCTTAAGAAAGTGCCGTAGGCATGAAAGTATGGTAGAATAAACAATTAAGAGTAGAATAAAAGTGCCATAGGCATGAAAGTATGGTAGAATAAACAATTAAGAGTAGAATAAAAGTGCCGTAGGCACGAAAGTATGGTAGTACAAACGATTAACAGTGAATTAAAAGTGCCGTAGGCACGACATTATTAAAAAGCAAAATTTAACCGGACAACAATGATAAGTTATATATAGATGAATAAGCACTCTATAGACATGAATTTGCTCTCTGTAGAGACGAATTTGCCCTCTGTAGAGATGAATGACCTTTTTGTAGAGATGAATTTGTACTTTGTAGAGATGAATGACCTTTTTGTAGAAATGAATTTGTCCTTTGTAGAGATGAACTTGCCCTCTGTAGAGATGAATGACCTTTTTGTAGAGATGAATAAGCTCTCTGTAGAGATGAATGACTATTTTGTAGAGATGAATGAGTTCTCTATAAACATTAATAAGCAATTTTTAGACATGAATGAGCTATTTTTAGACATTAATGAGCAATTTGTAGAGATGAATTTGTAATTTGTAAAGATGAATTTGTCCTTTTTAGCGTTCTACAAATTCTCCAAATAGCCTATTGACCACTTTACAGCTAAAAACATGCTTTTTTATATAATTTATGCCCAATAATTAGTATTTGTTGCTTAGAACTTAATACTTATAGCTTATAAAATGATGTTTAAATCTTAAATATTGATATTTTATGTCACAAATCATCTACTTAGGAATAAGGAAAGGAAACTCTTAGTGGTTCTTAGTGCTCTTCGTGTCTTAGTGGTTTCCTCTTGGATCTTGGTATTTGGTATTTGGAGCTTGGATTTTAATAATTTTTTACTTGATTTGAAACTTAATCTTATTCTTTTTGCAGATGATTTGGGTTAGGTCTCTGCCTGTTTTGATGGCGACGGGTAATCCGCCACCGGGGATAGCCCAATGTCCTGTGAAGTAGAAGTTTTGGAGGTTGGGGAGGTGGTTGGCGATGGGGGATCGGGCGGTTAGGTTTCGGGCGGGGAGCCAACCTTGTACGGAGCCGAAACGGTTGGATGTGTATCGGTTATAGGTGGCGGGGGTTACGATGTCGGTTTGCTGGATGTGGGGGCGGATGTTGCCGAGTTTGAGGTCGAGGGCGGCGATGATTTGCTGAGCGAAGGAGTTTTTGAGGTCGTCGTAGCGGGTTTTGTCGGTGGCGCGGAGTTGTATCCAAAAGTCGCCTTTGAGGGTGTAGAAGCTGACGGAAAGGACTGTTTTTCCGCTGGGAGCGAGGGTGTTGTCGTAGTTGTAGATGTGTACTTCGAGGCGTTGGTAGTGGGTTCCGTCGGGGGATATTAGTTGGATGGGCAAGGGGAATCGGAAAAAGTGGGGATGGGAGGGGAAGGTTCGGTTGACGCCGAGAGCGACCATGAAAATGGAGTAATAGACGCTGAGTTTTTGTTGGTTATTGAGCTGATTGATAAGTGGATTGGTGTATTTTCCGTCTAAGGCGCGGAAGATGGTTTGGTGCCAATCGGCGGCTGAGATAGTGATTTGGGATGGATGGAGGGAGCCGTCGGAGAGCATGATGCCGGTGGCGGAGTTGTTGAGGGTTGTTATTTTTTGGACGGTTTTGTTGTAGTGGATTTGTCCGCCGAGTTGGAGGTATTTTTGGACGATTTTTTGGGTGAAAAGGAAGGAGCCGCCGAGGGGGTATCCGGCGCCGTTTTGGTCGTAGGAAGCGAGGGGGATGGTGAGGATGAGGAGGTTGATTTCGTCGCCATCGTAGAGGAGTTGGAAGGCTTCGCGGAGGAAGGGGTTGCGGAAACGTTGGGCGAAGGTGAAGTTGGTTTGCTTTTTCCATTTGTTGATGAACATGAGCAAAGGGAGATGTTTGATCATGGCGATTTTTTCGCGTAGGGAGAGGAGTTCGGGGACTTTGTCGACAATGGGGGGGACTTCGAAGCGTTGGATTTTGCGCATGGAGTTGATAAAGAGGCGGATGGTTTTGGTGTCTTCGGGAGCAAGTTCCAAGAGGTAGGTTTCGAGTTTTTGGAGGTTGGTGTAGAGGTGAAAGATTTTGCTACCGTGAATGTCGGCGTTGTCTTTTAGCTCGATTTCGGCACGAGTTTGATGGTTGACAAACTGAATGGAGGACATGTCGATGAGTTCGGACCATAAACGATAGAAAGGATTGGAGGGATGGGAGCCAAGAAGCCAATGGATGCAGCCATCGAAGGTGTAGTCGCCACGTTTCCAACTCGTGCATAAGCCACCGGCGGTTGGATTCTGCTCAAATATTTGGGTTTGGAAGCCATTCATTTGCAAATAACATCCAAGGGTTAAGCCTGAGATGCCTGCACCGATTATGTTTACTGTCATACCTATTATTATTTTTAGAAGATGCAAAGTTCGTATTTTTTTTGGAGGTAAAGATAAAAAATTAATGGGGATTTGTGTTGGTATTGATATTTTGCGTAAATTTGATGTCCGAAATATGGTTGTATTTCAGGAGAAAAATTAACCACTAAGGCACGAAGACACTAAGTTACACGAAGGTTGGAGTGGCTTAGGATGATGTGGTTAGGCTTTTTAAAATATAGGAAATTATTATAATACGATTTGGGTTTAAGGATAAAAAAATGAGTATGGAGGCTAAGAAATTTATTGTTTATAAGGCGTCGGCGGGATCGGGCAAGACCTATACGTTGGTTCAGGAATATTTGAAGATAGTGTTGGCGAATCCTGATAAATATAGGCGGGTGTTGGCGGTTACGTTTACGAATAAGGCGGCGTTTGAGATGAAGAATCGTATAGTGAAATATCTGTTGCAACTGTCGGAGATCACGAATTCGGAGGATAAAGAGGTTGTTGAGAAGATAAAGCTTGGTTATCGAGATTTGATAGAGACGTTGATGGGGGCGACGGGCTTGAAAGTGGAGGCGCTTTCGGCAAGGGCTGATTTGGTGTTGAAGAAAATCTTGCATAACTATTCTGATTTTGCGATATGTACGATAGATAGTTTTGTACAGCGTATCATCCGCACATTCGCCTTCGACATGAAGATACCGCAGAATTTTGAAGTGGAGTTGGATTATAAAAATGTGTTGTCGCAGGCGGTTGATGTGTTGTTGAGTTATGCGACGCAGGATGATAGTTTGACGGATTTGATGGTTGAATTTATCAAACAAAAGATTTCGGAAGGGAAAAATTGGGATATTGAACAGGATTTGAAGACGTTTGCGGAGGAGCTGATGAAGGAGGATACGCAGAAGTTTTTGCCGTTGATGGCGCATTTTACATTTGGGGATTTTAAGGCGATTATTTCGAAGGGTTTTGGGAGAAGACGCGTGATTGCTGATGAGGCGGAAGGTATGGCGAAGAAAGTGGTTGGGGAGATTGGCAGGTTGGGGATAGATATTGCGTCGTTTTATTATGGCACGAAGGGGATTCCGAGCTTTTTTGAGAAGGTGGTGAACAACGGATTGGGGAAGGCGTCGTTAGGTTCGACGTATTATGGAAAAACGGTGGATGAAGGGAATTGGTATTCAAAGACTGCCTCCCCCACAGATAAACAGGGCATTGACTCGTTGAAAAACCTTATCAGTGAGGGGTATCATAGGATTTTGGCGTTGCAGGTTCAGTATAAAAATATTACGGTTATCACGAGAAGTTTGTATCCTTTGTCGTTGTTGAATGTGATTAAGGCGGAAGTTGAAGCGGTTAAATCGAGCGGGAATTTGATTTTTATTTCGGATTTTTATCAGAAGATACACGAGCAATTGTTGAATGAGCCCGTACCGTTTATTTATCAGCGGACGGGGGAGAAATATGAGCATTTTTTTATAGATGAGTTTCAGGATACGTCGGTGTTGCAGTTTCAGAATATGTTGCCGCTGATAGAGAATTCGTTGGCGACAGCCAACACGAATTTGGTGGTAGGCGATGGGAAACAGGCGATTTATCGTTGGCGGAATGGGGAGGTGATGCAGTTTGCATCGCTGCCGAAGATATTTAATAAGCCTGATTTGATGCATTATGATGATATTGAAGATGCCTTGGAACGAAATTATTGCGATTATACGGACACGGCGGATGGAGGGATGAATGTTAACTTTCGGTCGCAGGCAGCGATAGTGAACTTTAATAATAAAATCTTTAATTATTTGAGTGATTTGTTGAGCGATGAGCATAAGAGTATCTATCATCAGATTGAGCAGAATGTGAAAAAGGGGAATGATGGGGGTTATGTGCAGGTGAGGTTTTTTGAGAAGGATGATTATGCGGAGAATCAGTTGAATTGTGTTTTGGAGATTGTTCAGGGTTTGGTAAGGAAGGGGATTGCGTTGAAAAGTATCGCGGTTATTTGTCGTAAGAATTCGGAAACGGTTCAGGTTGCGACACATCTTTTGAAAAATGAGATAGATGTGGTTTCGTCGGAATCGTTGTTGCTGAGTGCTTCGATGAAGATTAATTTGGTGGTTGCGTTGTTGCGGTTTTTGAACAACCCAAGTGATAATTTGTCGGCGGCGTTTGTGTTGTTTTATGTGAATCAAAATCATAATCCTGAAGAGACTACGAATAAGGTTTTTGATGATTATAAAGAACTTCAACAGAAACAGAGCGGTTTTGGAGCAATGGCGGCGATGTTGAAAGGGTTTGGTGTTGATATTAATTTTGAAGGTCTTGCTAGCTTGTCGTTGTTTGATTTGAATGAGGAAATTGTGAGGCTTTTTGGGTTGTTGCGGGAGGCAGACCCGTTTGTGGTGTTTTATTTGGATGCAGTGAATCAATTTATGCAGAAGAATACGGCGACTATATACGACTTTTTGGCATGGTGGGATGAATTTGGGATGAAGAAGTCTATTGTGATTCCTGAAGAGTTGAACGCGGTAAAGATAATGACCATACATAAGGCTAAAGGGCAGGAATTTCCTGTGGTTATTTATCCTTTTGCGGATATAAATCCGTCCGTTAAAAATGCTTCGGCGTGGGTGATGAATACAGATGAAAATATACCTGAATTGCCTGCATTTCGATTGCAGATTGGGAAGGATAATCTTGCGGGGACTTCCTACGAGAACTATTATACGCAAGAAAAATCGAAGGTGGTGTTGGATATGTTGAACGTTTGCTATGTGGCGTTTACGCGGGCGGAGGAACAGTTATATATTTTGACGCAATATTATCCCGATAGTTCGACGAGTTCGGCTTTTGGGACGAATTTGAAAGCTTATCTGAAGAAAGAACAACTGTGGGATGAGGAAAAAATGCAATATGATTTTGGGGATCCTGACGATTTCAAGGCGGAGGCGGATGAGACATCTGCGGTAGCGAGTAATAAGTTTCATGAGGCGTTGATTTCGTCGGATTGGACGAAGAAGTTGGTGATACGGTATAATTCGCCCTTGGCAATGGATTATGATATTCAAGACAAACGCTTGGCTTGGGGCAATTTGGTGCATGAGATACTTTCGGAGATGCACGACACGAATGATATGGAGAAAGTGATAGCCGCCACGGCTGTGAAGTTTTTATTGGATGCGGAGGATGTAGCGAAAATCCAAGAATTGATAAGCAAGGTGATGGCAAAACCTGAAATAGCAGCGTTTTTTGTGCCGGGTTTGAAGGTGGTTACGGAAGCAGAAATCTTGACGCCCGAAAACACGGTCTATCGTCCCGATAGAATTATCTTCGAAGCGGAGAAAAACATTGTGATAGATTTCAAAACAGGCTCCGAAGAAGATAAACATAAGGAGCAGGTGAAGAATTATGCGTCATTACTGACGTCCATCAATAATAAACAAACAGAAAAGTTTTTGCTTTATCTGAATGAGGAGATTAAATTAGTGAAGAGTGAATAGATAATAGTGAATAGTTAATAGTGAAAAGTGATATAAATAAAAAATGAGGTAGAATTACCTTATACTATCTACCCTATACTCTTTACCATCTAAAAAATACCCTTACTTTTTCTCGTCCAAATAAAGTTTCAGCAGCTTTGCCACATATTTTCCAAAGACATCAAATTCGATGTTGATGACGGAGCCTTTTTTGAAGTTGTGGAAGTTCGTAACCTGATAAGTGAACGGAATAATGGCAACAGAAAACTCTCCGGGCAAGGAATCCACCACCGTGAGGCTGACGCCATTCACTGAGATAGAGCCTTTTTCAACCGTGATGTTTTGTTTGCCGGGGTCGTATTCGAAAAAAAACTTCCAACTGCCGTCCATCTCTTCCACTTTGGTGCAGATGGCGATTTGGTCAACATGACCTTGAACGATGTGTCCGTCGAAGCGGGCTTCCATCTTCATGCTGCGTTCCAAATTGACTTCATAGCCCACAAACCATGAGCCGAGATTGGTTTTGTCGAGGGTTTCTTGGATGGCGGTAACCACATATTGATGTTTTTCGTGGTCAACTTTCACCACAGTGAGGCACACGCCGTCATGACACATGCTTTGGTCAATCGAAAGTTCCTCAGCCACCGGAGTTTCGATGGTGATGTTGATATTGGTGCGGTCGCGGTCGATGGCAACGACTTTGCCGGTGGTTTCTACAATGCCTGTAAACATAATTTTTATTTTTGATTTGAGATTTTAGATTTGAGATTTTTTTTGAGGGCAAAATTAGTAAAAAGGATTGAAACAAATGAGGATTTGAAAATAAATTTTTTATTCTATCCTAAAGTATTCCCAAATAAAAATCTTCTAAGATTTGTAATATCTTTTAGAGATACCCTTAGCAATTGAGTCAAAAATATTTAATATGCTTTATTCGAAGCGTTAGTAGCTTAACAGAGAATGTTTCTTACTACTAAAGCTTAGTTTGCTTCAGTAATATGAATGTTTGATAAGATAAAAAGAATCGCCGCAAAAGCAAAAGTAATCTAAGCAGAGATGAAAGGAATGTCCGCAGAGGTAAAAGGAGCGTCCACAGAGGTGAAAGGAGCCTCCGCAAACGTGAAAGAAGCGTCCGCAAAGGTGAAAGGGATGTCCGCAGAAGTGAAAGGAGCGTCCGCAGAGGTGAAAGGAGCGTCCGCAGAAGTGAAAGGAGCGTCCGCAGAAGTGAAAGGAGCGTCCGCAGAAGTGAAAGGAGTGTCCGCAAAGGTGAAAGGAGCGTCCGCAGAGGTGAAAGAAGCGTCCGCAGAGGTGAAAGGAGCGTCCGCAGAGGTGAAAGGAGTCGTATTGTCATGCCTAACACTCCTTTCACTCCAAAATAGGACATTTTGTCAGTAGCGAAAAATCTTTTGACTATAGAATAAAGGGCGATGAAGCTTGCCTAGAAAAGCCTCACTTCATCAAAAATTAGGCAGACCTAACCTAAGGAAAATATTTCTTTAGCGAAACATCCGTCGAACATATTTTTTTGTACTTTTGCAATACAAATAAAAGCAAACAGGATAAACAACAATAGAAACACTTTTAGTAAGGGGAAATTATGACTAACGACCACAACCACATCCTTGAAATAGCACTTAAACGCTATTTAAAAAAATCAAGATTCGGCAACATGCTGCGTGCCGCCCTCCTAGCATCTTTCTTGTTGTTTATTTTTAACATCTGTTATCAAATCAACACATTAATCTATTACGGAAGTATTCTTATCCTCGGTATTTTTCTCCAAATTTACTTCCGCAAACGCTATCTACGAAAAGTCAGACGCCAAGCAATCCTAATACCAATCGAAAACGTAAGCATTTTTGAGGATAGTATGACCATTCTCACCAACGACACCCCAATCGAATTTCAACTACAATCTTGCCTCATGATTCAAAGAGACAAATTCCTATATATCAAGCCCCTCATAAACATCGAAGGCATAAGAATCCCAAAAGTTTTTTTCATAATAGAACTCCCCAACGAAGAGCAACGCCTCTACTTTAAATCCCTCATGCGCATCCACCAAAGAAGAGTTAGGGTCGTGGCTTTCTGGATGGTGGCTATATGGACACTATTGATTTTCTACTTTCTCCTATCGAAATTAGACCTTTACTATCTCCAAAAACTCGCCTACTTCATCACCTCTCACGGCAAAATATAAATCCTTCAAAACATCTTAATAAAACTAAGAATAAAAAAAATAATTTGGGCGCATCCCCGACAAGAAATTGTCGGGGTCGGGCTTTACGCTGCAAGTCCTCGCGCCGCGAAGAAGCGGCGCTGTGGGCTTTACGCTCCAATCCCTTGCGCTCGGGCAGCAAGCCAAGCGAGGGCATTTTCATAAAAACCTTTTGAATGACACCATGCAGAAAGCAAGTGTCCTTTTGCTAGTGAAACTAGTTGTTCCTCCCGCCTAAAAATCCAAAAGTCTTAAGCCAAAAAGCCTAAGACTAATATCTAAACTCGTATAAAATAAATCAATCGAGATTCACAATACGATTTTCGTGCTCTATAATAAGCATCGTCATGTCAATCAGTTCGCCTATGGTTTCGGCGGGATGCTTCACCACATATTTTCCAATCGTTTTCAGCTCAATGTGCAGTTGATATTTCTTCTTGAATATCTCTATCAACTCAAGAAACATCAAGGAATCGCCATCAATGTCGCGGATGATATTGGTTTGGTCGTTTAAAGCTGAAGCATCCACTTCGCATTCTTCGATAAAGAAATTATATACGGTTTCTTTAACTTCGTTTCGGGTATTTTCGGTTATTTTTGCCATCAGATTATTTTTTGCAAAACTACAAATATTTTTTGACAACTAACACAGCATTGTGTCCACCAAAAGCAAAAGAATTTGAAAGGGCACAATTAACCGTATGGTTTCGAGCTACATTCGGCACATAATCCAAATCCAATTCGGGGTCGGGTTCATCAAGATTTATGGTTGGCGTAACGATACCTTTATTTATGGATTGAATGGTGATGATAAGTTCTATGGCTCCTGCTGCGCCTATGGTGTGACCAATCATAGATTTAGACGAAGAAATTGGAATACCGTAAGCTCGTTCGCCGAACACTTTTTTTATTGCCAAGGTCTCATACTTATCGTTCAGCATAGTGGAAGTGCCGTGCGCATTGATATAGTCCACCTGTGTGATGTCGGTCTGAGCGTTCTTCAAAGCTTTCGCTATGGTTTGGGCAATGCCCGCTCCGTCTTTCATGGGTGCCATAATGTTGTAGGCTTCGCTCGTGATAGCATAACCTGCAATCTCAGCCAATACCGATGCATTTCTCGCTTTCGCGGATGTCTCCGACTCCAAAATCAACACGCCTGCCCCCTCTCCTATCACGAAACCATCACGATTCTTGGAGAAAGGTTTACTAGCTTTTTCAGGCATAGCATTTTCGGTTGATAAAGCATAGAGATGATTAAAGCCCTCTATTTCCTCCTTATTGACGATAGAATCTGCGCCGCCCACTATCACCACATCTGACACACCCGAACGTATCATATCATAACCCAAACCTATGGCATACGCTGATGAAGCGCAAGCCGACGCCACCGTAAAGTTGGGACCTTCCAACTTATACTCCAATGAAATCCACGCCGACATGGCATTATTCATACTTTTCAGGATGCGAGTCTGCAGTTGGGGATTCTTCTCACTTGATGTGTTAGCCGTTGTAACCACGCCTAAAATCACGGCACAACGGCTCTTATCTTGTTCCTCAAAGTTGATTCCGCTCTGATTCACTGCTTCCTTTGCACACACAAAGCAAGCCTTGGTAATGCGCGTCATTTGATCGGCACTACGTTTTTTAACGTACTTGGGCCACAAATCTTCAAAGCTTGTGGGGATTTCGGCAGCAATCTGTGTTTCACATTCAGCAGCATCGAACAAGGTTATCTTGCTGACGCCACTTTTTCCGGCAACCAAGTTCGTCCAATTTTCCTCAAGGGTCAAGCCCAAAGACGTAATCAAACTCATTCCGGTAACAACAACACGTTCCATTATTTTATATTTTCCTTTATTTATTTCAAGACCAATTGCAAACGGACCTTTATCCGCACCCGTATATTCTTTTGCCGCATATTCAAGCATTTCTTTCGAGCAAACTCCGGAAGCAACAATTTCGATTGCTTTTCCTATATAAGCTGATTTTAAACTAAGCAAAATGCTGTCAATAATTATCGCCTCGGATTCGTCAGTAGGTTGGCTGTTATGCTTAGCATTAGTATCCGAATAATCATAAAAGCCGACTTTGGTTTTAACGCCCAAAAGGTTTTTAGCAACCTTTCCTTCTAACAACTCAATCATGCCTATATATTTATTAGGTTCCGAACTTTGAGCAGCATAATTCCTCACCGATTTCAACATAATATCATTTCCCACATGGTCGAAGAAGGAAAATATACCTCCGGGGAAAAGATTGTTGCTAACCAAATCATCAATTTGTTTATAGGATAGAATTCGATCGTTTAAAATTGAACAGGCTTCGTTTTGCACCTCCAAGAACAGTTTGTTCAAGATAAAAGAATTGATTTCGTCGAGCACCAACACTTCTTTTTGTGTTGTTTTGCAAAAATCCAACACCCTGTCCATTGTTTCTTTTGACGCATCGTCAGTACGAATTATTTCAACGATGTTCTTTAATGCAGTTGGATAAAAGAAATGCAACCCGACAAACTTGGATTTGATTTTGTTGGAGACAATCAATTTTGAAGGATTAATGGAAGAAGTATTGCTTACGATGATGCAATCATCTTTCACTAAGGGAAGAATCGCTTCAAACAATTCTTTTTTCAGAAGTTCGTCTTCCCAAATTGCTTCAATCACAAAATCGCAATCCGCCAAAGATTCATTCGAAGCATTGATGTAAACTAACTGCTGAATCTCGACACAAGTAGTTTCATCAATCAATCCGCATTTCATCTGACGAGCAATTTTCTTTTGAAATGAATTCTTGCATCTTTCGGCTTCCTCATCATCTATGCATTTCCATACTAAGTGAAAATTAAAGGACAATAAATAGTAGAAGATGTCAGTCCCCAATTTCCCTGAGCCAATTATCCCAACTTTATTTATCTTTCTTTTCTCCATCATTCCTTTAAAATTCCAAATTCTTAGCTCCAAATACCAATAAGCAGATTCTAAATACTTTTAGCTTGTTTTACCATTTACCTTTTACCTTGTAGTATTCACCTACATATTGATAGCTTCCACAGATTTGATTTCAGGAATTGCTTTTATCATTGCAGCTTCCACACCATTTTTTAGCGTCATCAAACTCATGGGGCAGCTACGACATGCACCATGCAATTCAACCTTCACGATATTCTCTTCAGTTAATTCCACAAAACTGATACTTCCGCCATCAGCTTCTAAATATGGTCTTACTTGGTCAATTACACCATTTACTTTGGTAATCATTTCATCTTTAGTTGTCATTTTTTTAAAGTTTAGTTTATTTATACATTATTATTTCTTACAATTGCATGATTCTTCATGTTGTTCCACATCAGTCGCTTCAAAAAAAGCATTCCAAATGGAGAGTTGTTGTGTAAGCTTTTCGGCAAGAGAAGCAAACGATTTTTCAACAATATTATTATTAGATACGGATATAGGTTCGCCTGCATCGCCCGACTCGCAAATACTTTGCACAATTGGAATTTGTCCCAACAAAGGGGTTTTCATTTCAGCAGCAAGTTTGTCGCCGCCATCTTTACCAAAAATATAATATTTATTGTCTGGCAATTCAGCAGGAACAAAATACGACATGTTTTCAATCAATCCAAGTACGGGCACTTTGATTCCATCGGCGCGATACATATTAATTGCTTTACGAGCATCAGCCAAAGCAACATCTTGCGGGGTAGTAACAATAGCTACGCCGGCAACCGCCAAAGTCTGTACTATAGTTAAATGAATATCTCCCGTTCCCGGAGGTGTATCAATAATTAAATAATCGAGTTCGCCCCATTCGACATCGGTAAACAACTGCTTCAAAGCCGTAGAAGCCATAGGTCCGCGCCATATTAAGGCTTTATCGGGGTCAACAAAAAAACCTATTGAGATAAGTTTAATCCCGAACTTTTCAAACGGAATAATTCTATTCACTCCGTTTTTATCAATTACTTTTGGTTTTTCATCCATTATATTGAACATCATAGGTATAGAAGGTCCATAAATATCAGCATCAATCAAACCCACTTTCGCACCGGTCTTGCCCAACGAAATAGCTAAATTAACCGAAACGGTTGATTTACCAACACCACCTTTACCTGATGCAACCAATATAACATTCTTTACATTTGGCAAAACAGCTGTTTTATCAGCAACTTGGGGACTACTTCTTACTTTTGACCCCAATTCAACATGCACATTTATTGAAGCATCCACAAAAGTTTGTATTGCTTTGATGCAATCATTTTTAAGTTTTTCGCGCAAGGGACAAGCAGGAGTTGTTAACACCAATTTGAAACTTACATCATTATTTTCGATGGAAATATCTTCAATCATTCCCAAACTTACCAAATCCTTGTGTAAATCAGGGTCAATTACATTTTTTAATGCATTGATTATTTGTTCTTTATTTATATTCATATTGTCTTATTTAGATTTGGTAAAGATAATACTTATTTTAAAACTAGAAATACTTTTTTTATCAACAAGAAAACCGTTAACTTTGAAAATGCTACCTTATTCTTTTTAATTACTACCGTTAACTTTTTTGGTATAGTTTTCAGAAACAGATAGAAGTATCTTTGCATAGACTAACCAAATCAACTAATTCCAATGTTCGAAACACCAAATATAAGTTGTAACTTTGAGTGCAAATATTTATTAAATAGAAAAGAAATAAAAAGTTTCGCTGCTACATGTAAAAAAAGTCATATCTTTGCACGCTTCGGAGAGATGGCCGAGTGGTCGAAGGCGCACGCCTGGAAAGTGTGTAACCGCCAAAAGTGGTTCATGGGTTCGAATCCCATTCTCTCCGCATTTTTTTTAAAAGTAATCTGTTTCAAATCAATCTATGTTTTTTTGATGAGTAAGAAGCTCAATTTCGATTTCATGATAATCTTTAGCTTAATCATGGTTGTTATGTATATTGGACTAGGAATTTATTTAATTGTTTCCAAATCCTTTGACTACATCCCAACAACTTATAAATCCGTATTTGCTTTTTTCTTCATCATTTACGGTGTTTTTCGTTTCGTACGCATTTATCCAAACCTTAAAAACAAAAAAGACTATGAAAAAGATTAATTTTTTACTAGCAGTTGCTATGCTAACTGTTATGTTTTCGGGCTGCGGTTCATCAGGCAAAATTGATGAAACACCTACACGCGGCAACATCAAAATCAGTGTTGATGAATCCTATACCTTAGTTTTGGATTCACAGGTTTCCACCTTCGAAGCTATTTATACCTATGCTGTTATCAGAGCTTCTTATAAAAATGAAGTGGATTGCTTCAAAGATTTGCTCAATGATTCTGTTAGATTGATTGTCGCGAACAGACAACTTACGCCGGCAGAAGATCAAAATCTTCGAGGTCAACAAATCTATCCAAGAACTACTAAAATTGCTTACGATGCTCTTACCTTTATAATAAATAAAGAAAATGCAGACTCTACTTTGCAATACGAACAAATCGCAGCTATTTTTACCGGCAAGATTACATCTTGGTCAGCGATAAACAAAAATTCTAAATTGGGTGATTTAAGCGTGGTTTTTGATAACAATAAATCAGGCAATCCGCGTTATATAAAGGAAAAGTTCAAAATGAATCGCGTTTTCCCTTCTAATTGTTATGCTGTGAATTCTAACGAGGAAGTTATTAATTATGTCGAGAAAAATAAAGGCGCTATTGGAATTATCAGTGTGAATTGGATTAGCGATACCCAAGATAGCATTTCACATAAGTTCTTGAAAAGAATTAAAATTGCAGGTGTTTCCCATGAAGGATATTCAGAAGGACCTTACTTAAAACCGTATCAAGGCTATATTGCAGACGGATCTTATCCTTTCATCAGAGAAGTATATGTGATAAATCGTGAATATTTTTCCGGACTTGGCTCGGGATTTGCACAGTTCATTGCAGGCGAAAAGGGACAAAGAATCTTTTTGAAATCAGGACTTGTTCCTGCAACCATGCCAATCAGACTTGTTGAAATAAAAAAATAAAATAAATAGAAATCGGAGGACCACACCATGTTAAACAAATTAAATCAAATCGGAAGTTTTTTAATCGTAGCTGCCATCGCTTTGTTTGCTTTTAAGGCAACAGCGCAAACAGCAGAATCAATCACTAGCCTGACCATTTCTGAGCAGTATGAAGATGCAGGAAAAGCATTTCAGACGTTACTGACAAGTCAGCCCAATAATGGTGATGTGTATTTTTATTATGGAGAAAATTATTTGCATGAATATTTTTCGGATACCGTTTATGGTTCAGAAGCTGCTGCCGCCAAGGATGCTTTAACCTTATTTAAAAAAGGCGTTGAAATGGACCCTGCAAATCCATTGTGTTACGTTGGTATGGGCAAAGTTGCCATGATGTTAGGCGATACCGCTGCGGCACGGAAAGATTTCAATGATGCCAAATCAAAATTTCCTAGTAAACAAAACAAAACATCCACCATCTCTGCCGAAAAACAAGCTATCACTTTGGCTAAAATGGCTGAAGCTTATATCCTGATAGATAAAAAGAAAAGCATTGCTAAAGCGTTGCCTTTATTGGAAAAAGCTGTGGAGTTAGACACTAAGAATCCTCAAATTTATTTGATTTATGGTGATGCATATATCGAAAACAACGATGGTTCGAATGCTATTTCACAATATAAAATGGCTCAGGAATTAGCTCCTAAATCGCCTGCTGCTAAGCTACGCTTGGGTAATTTATGGATACGGGCAAAAAACTATACGGAAGCTATTGGCTATTATAAAGAAGGTATTACGATCGATTCAACTTTTGCTCCCGCTTATTTAGAATTAGGCAAACTGTATGCTAAAGCTAGCCAATTGGATAAATCTTTGTTCTATTTCAAAAAATATGATGAAATGTCAACCAACATTTCTGCAAAAATCAAATACGTGAATGTATTGATGGAATCGAAGAAATATGAAGAAGCTCTAAACAAATTGAATGAGATCTCTAAATCGGATACTAGCAGAAACGACCTCAACCGTGCTTTTGCGATTTGTTATTTTGAAACTGCTAAATTTGATAAAGCATTGCAAGCAAGTGAACATTTTTTCAAGAAAGCTACGACCGACAAAATTAAGATTGTTGATTATTCTTATTACGGCAAAGCACTCTCGAAAAACAATAAAGATTCGCTTGCTATCGAAAAGTTTAAAGCTGCCTATAAGATGGATACGCTCAATTATGATATCCTTTCAGATATTGCTGCTTCGTATAATAAAATGAAGAAATATAAAGATGCCGCAGTTTATTACGAATTGAAGATTAGTAAGCCAACAGAAAAGTCGAAAGTTGCTGATTATTATAAGTTAGGTTTGGTGTACTATAACATCGGCAAAACAGATAAAAGTGGGGAAACTTGGAAAAAAGCAGATACTACGTTTGCATTTATCACCAATTCGAAACCCGATTTTATGAATGGGAAAAGTTATTTCTATCGAGGCATCATCAATTCGAATATTGACTCTGCATCGGTTACTTGGCAAGCTAGACCTTTTTACCAAAAGTATGTGGAGCAAGTTGGAAAAGATACCCTTAAATTTGCAAACGACTTAATAATTTGCTATGATTATTTGGCTTCGTATTATTTCCTCGGACCCGATAAGAAAATTTGTGACGCCCGCCATTACTGGGAAAAAATTGTTGCTCTTGATCCAAAAAATGAAAGAGCTTTGGGTTTGTTGAAAGAAACCCAAGGCGCAAAATGCCCTTAAAAATAGCAAGAGGTATTTGGAATAATTTGTATAGTAAATGGTATATGGTAGAAGTGAGTGGATTCATTTCTTAATGCATCTTAGTGTTCTTAGTCCTGTCCCGTACCATAGGTCGGGAGTCTCAGTGGATAATAAAAACTATAACTGAAATCTATGTTAGCAACGAAGGAAGAAATACTAGCCTTTATCAATCATAACCCTTTATGTTTTATTGCTACTGCCGATGCTGAACAGCCGCGTGTGAGAGGCATTATGACCTATAAAGCCAATGAGGACGGCATCATTATCTCTACGGCTAAAAATAAAGATTTCTACAAACAACTTATGTCGAATCCAAAAACCGAATTGTGTTTTTATCATGATAAAACTCAAATCAGAGTTACCGGAATTGCTACCGAAATAGATACAAACCTGACTTTAAAACAAGATATTGTGGCTTCGCGCGATTTTCTGCAACCCATGATAGACTTTAAAGGTTACGATTTTATGGGCTTGTTTTGCATCAGCGAATGTGTGGCTACGGTGTGGAATATTGATAGTCCTTTTGGGCGGAAGCGATTTGTGAAGTTGTGAAGTTTATAAAGTGAAAAGGCTTGCCTCAGTGTTGGGGCAAGCCTTTTTGTTTTTTGGATTGTATTGAAGTGTAGTAGATAGTATTAAAGGCACAGCCTTTTTTGATATCTCCAACGGAGGCAGATCCTACCACCGGAAGGGTAGATTGCCTAAATCAGAAATAGCTTATTGGCAACTTTCAATTAGTATATAAATATGTTATACAAGCAATTGACAACTTCCTATTGGGGAAAAAAATCGTGATATATACAATTCACAACTGTGAATTGGATAAAACACGCGTGAAATATACATTCTGCAGTTGTGAATTGCTCTCTGCACGAGTGCTAAGAGCAATCTGCAGTTGTGAATTGCTCTCTGCACGAGTGTTTATTGCAATCTGCAGTTGTGAATTGCTCTCTGCACGCGTGTTTATTGCAATCTGCAGTTGTGAATTGTTCTCTGCACGCGTGTTTATTGCATTCTGCAGTTGTCTATTGATGTTTTCACGTTTTCTTTGTTTAGATAGAAACTTCCTATCGTTGCTGGCACATTTTGCGAAAGCTAAAAACAACTCTTTACTAGAGACAATGCATTAAAAAACACCTGCATTTTTTCAGCGATTCCAATTTTCTACTTTACTAAAATAGCATCAAAATAGGAACTGCATAGCGCAGGTAACAACACCTTTTGAATTAAATAAGCACCATATATCTTATACCTGATACCTTTTCCCTAATTGTCTAAAAGCCTAAAACTGCACCTTCAAATTAGCCCCGCCAAGTTTAATCATATCGCCGTTGTTGAGGCGTTGTTTGCTCACTTTGGTACCGTTCACAAAGGTGCCGTTGGTGCTGTTGTTGTCCACTATAAACCAATTGCCGCCTTCGTTCACTATGGCTGCGTGGCTGCCCGATACGGTGGTTTCGGGTATCACCACATCGTTGTCGGCATTGCGACCAATGGTCATTTTCATTTTGTTGATAGGAAAATTCTTTGCAAAACTGCCTGCACTTACCATCAAAGTAGGTGTTCCACCTCCGCCACCAATTTGGGTGCGTTTCAAATCAAATTTTTGTGCTTCTTGGGTTGGAGGCACCATGGTGCGTTGATTCGAAGACTGGCGCATCTGTTCCTGCAGTTGAATGTTGCGTTCTTCAAGATTTTTCAAGCGAGCATTTTCTTCGGCTTTGGCTTTTTTGCCTTTGGCAGACATCAGGATAACCACAACAATAATGGCAATTATAACCAAACCTGCTATGAGCAGCAGCCACCAATATTTCCCAATAAAGGATTGTTGACCTTCGGGAACGGCGTAGGTTCCGCTCACTTTTTCACCTTTATATAAGATGTCGAACCCGTTGCTTTCGCCTGATTGGGAAGCATCGAAGGTAAGGATATAATTGTTGCCTACGGGAGCAGCGGCTTTGTCGGCAGCGCCCATAAAACCATTGATAGCCGAACTGATTTCGGAGGCGCTTTTTGCGGAAGCGCTTTTGCCGTTTGTTTTATCGCTGAGGCGGATAAAATTGTCGGCAGCATATTTGTTGCTGGTTCTGTAGGTGATGGTGTAGATGGGGATGTTGAATTTGGTGGATTTTTCGATACAATCTTCGGCTTTGATGGGCGAACGACTGTTGTTGATAGCTGCCGAAAGCACGATGAGGATTTTGTTGCCTGTCAGATCTTGTTTGGAGTTGAAAAAATCCAAGCATTCGTAAATGCCTTTAAACACGTCGGCGATACGGTTGGTATCTTTGGCAGCCACGATTTTGTTTTGGATTTCGTTCACCAAAATGCTTTTATCGCTAGTAAATTCAGCACTCAACACATTGAGGGTTTTGCCGTCGGAGTTGGCTTTGCCGAAATAACACACGTTCACTTTGTCGTTTTCGGTGATGGTGCCCAAAGCCTCGGAAACAGCTTTTTTAAATTGGTCTATAGCAGCGCCACGGGTGTAGCCCGAAGCTTCAATCAGGAAACAAATGTTTCTGCCCGAGGGTCCCGAAGTGGAGTTATCCTTGGCAAAAGTGAAGGGTACTTCTTTTTCTTTTTCAATAAGTTTGAAATCGCTCTGTTGCGCTTCGCCTTTTTCCGTGAGGGTTACAGATACATTAATTTTGGGAAATGTGGTGTTGTCCACATTGCCAATAGTGATTTTTTGTGCCGAAACGTAGCCAAACATGGCAAGCACGACTATCAAAGAAAATATTTTTTTCATTTTATGAAGTTTTGAATTTTTATGTTAGAATTAAACGGTGCGGAATCTAAAAACAGTGTTGCCTACTTTCACAATGTCGCCATCGGTCAAAACGCCTTCTTCCATAAATTCTTCGTTGATGAAGGTGCCGTTGGTTGAAAACTCATCTTTAAATTTAAAAATGCCCATGCGATACAAAATGGTGAGATGTTTGGTGGAAATAGTGTGGTCGTTCGATACTACGATGTCGCAAGCGGAATCAGATCCAACAATGTTTCTGCCTTCATACAGGCGGAAATCGGCACCATTGGCATCTATGGTGAACGAAACCAACCAACCTACTAACTTCCTGCCCGAGCGGTCGGAAGATGCATTAAACATCGGCTCATCAGCATTGGCGCCTTGAAATATCTGGGTTTTGTTCAAATCATTTCCCGATGCGCCACCGGCAAATATTTGTGTTTTGTCGCCGAGATTGTTAGCCGGGATGTCAATCTTTGTTTTATCCATAGTATTTTGGTTTTTGGGGCAGTAGGGACATTCATCTAAATTGTCCTGGAAATAATGCCCATTGGTACACACTTTAAAGTCACTCATTTTATTTATAATTTGAAATTAATATCTTGCGGATTAGTTTTGCACAAAATTAATTGATTTAGTTGAATTAGATGTAGAGAAATGAAAATTATTTTCATAAAGCGATTATTTTTTTTGCATTTGATGAAAATTACCCATCACATCAAAACTTTTCTTATTTTTGTCGAAAACAAAATTAGTAACGAAATTTAGCGCATCATATTTCTTTATGAAGAAAATAAGCACATTCATCAACGACAGTTTCTCACTCACGAACCCTTTGCTCTTGCGGAACATATTGTTTCTAGCATGTTTGATTCGATTGGTTTCGGTGATTTTTGCGAAAGGCTTTGGCATGATGGACGACCATTTTTTGGTGATAGAAGCCTCTCAATCGTGGGTGGATGGAACCGATTATAACGATTGGTTGCCATCGAGTGGTGCTTCGGTGCCCGATGGACATTCGTTTTTTTATTCGGGTATCCACTATGTGTTGTTCACCATTATTAAGTTCTTTGGCATCCACGACCCGCAAACCAAGATGTATGTGATACGACTGTTGCATGCCGCTTTCTCTTTGTTTACGGTAAAATATGGATTTAAAATTGCCGATAAACTATCGGGGATGAAAGCCGCACGCATGACGGGATTGCTACTGGCACTCTATTGGTTTATGCCTTGGCTGAGTGTGCGCAATTTGATTGAGGTCACGTGCATTCCGTTTATGATGTGGGGTTCGTGGGTGTATCTGAAAGCCACCACGGAAAAGCTTAAAATGATGCCCTTTTTCATTTCAGGATTGCTGATAGGTTTGGCGGTTGACATGCGGTTTCAGGTATTGTTTTATGTGGTAGGTTTTGGCTTGGGGATGTTGATTTTGAAGCAATGGAAGGCGGCAATAGTGTGGAGTGCGGGGGTGATACTTTCTTTTTGTTTGATACAATTCTTTGTAGATTTGGGCATTTGGGGCTATCCCTTTGCGCAGTTTATCGAATACGTTAAATACAACCTCGACAATGCGTATAACTATATAAACAATCCTTGGTATTCCTACTTCTTGGTGGTGTTGGGCATATTGCTGCCGCCCTTGTGTTTCTTTTTGTTTTTTGGATTTCTGCGGAGCTACAAACTGCAATGGGCTTTGTTTGCAGGCACGATGTTTTTCTTTTTGTTCCACTCCTATTTTCCCAACAAACAAGAGCGCTTTATTTTGCCCATAGTGCCGATGATTATTACCTTGGGTGTGGCAGGTTGGTTGGAGTTTTACCATAAATCCAAGTATTGGGCGAAGCACAAGCAAATGATGCGGGTGATGATGATAGTGTTTTGGTCGTTGAATTTGATGCTGCTGCCTATCATATCCACAATGTATTCTAAGAAATCGCGGGTGGAATCCATGACTTACCTGAGAAAATATCCGAATATCAATTATATTTTATTGGAAGATATTTATAAAAACGACCCCGACTTGCCGCCTTTATTCTATTTGGGGCAATGGGTAGGTGTTTATAATGTTTCGAAGAACAATTCTATGGACACGCTTTCGGCAAAACTTCAACGATGGGGCACAAAGTATTATCCTCGTTTTGTCCTATTCTTCAATGATAAAAATATTCCCTCGCGCACGGACAGCCTCAAACGCATTCTGCCGCATTTAGAGTATGAAACCACCATCGCACCTAGCTTTATTGATGATGTTTTGTTTCGGATGAATCCGCGCAACACCAATCAAACTGTAGTGATTTATAGGAATAGGGATTTTTTTCCGAGGAAGTTGGAGTGATTTCCAACTACTTTAGTATTCTTTACATTTTATCTGAAGAAAATTTTTCAAAGACCTTTAGCGTATTCTTGGTGCAATAAGGCACTTTCTAGGGCTACCGAGAAACTAGCTCGTGAGTAAAAAAAGTTTCTAGAAGAATAAAAATTACAGTAGCTTATTCCTTAACTTTTATTTCTAACGCAGTTAAAAAGTCTTTTACTTGCGCAATCAATGGCATCACCATTACTTCATCATACTCATATAAATCTCCATAATCACCTTTTTGTCTATAATCAAAAAGCTTTGAAAATAATTTCCCATACTTCTTATCAACTTGTCCTGTTTTGATAAAATTCGATCCAAACTGAGTTCTCGTACCATCATGGCTTTTCGTTTCAATGTTATTCTTAATTAAAAGTGCAATAACGGCATAGAAGCAGGAATAATACAAGCGGTTTACCACAGCATTCCAACGCTTATTATCTGCCAATATCAGCGCTTCCTCATAAGATTCAATGGCACGTTGGAAACGATAATTGATATAATCTTCCAGATTTTCAATAATCATAGCTTAATTCCTTCCTTCTTTATGTTTTGATATAAAGGAGAAAATGACAATGTAGTGTTCCAAAAATCCTTAGTATAAATAAAAGTGGAGATAATTTGCCCTGATTCTAATTCTAAATTATATAAATCATCGCGGAAGCTATCTTCAATTTCATTAGTTACTTTGGAGTTGTCAACCAAAATAAGAATATCCCAATCGGAATCATTTTTGTTATCGCCACGCGCCCGCGAACCAAATAGAAAGGCTTCTGCCATTGGATCTTTTGCGTGAATGGATTTGCTTATTTGGTCAAATATCTGCTTACTGTTCATATTAAATCAAAATATAAAAAAACAAAGATATGAAAAAATCACAACTCCTCCTTCAACTCCAACAAGAAACTCTTGATTTTGTTTAATGATGCTACGATTTCGACATTTTCGATGGTGTCGGATTTGTTTTCGTTCATTTTGTCTTTGGCGCCTTGGAGGGTGAAACCGCGTTCTTTCACCAAATGGAAAATGACATAGAAATTGTCCATGTCGGCTTTGGTGAACAGGCGGTTGCCTTTTTTGTTGCGGAAGGGTTTGATGATATCGAATTCTTTTTCCCAATAGCGAATGAGGGACTGATTCACATCAAATATTTTGGCAACTTCGCCAATGGAGTAATAGATTTTTTCGGTTGGTTTGGCTTTGTAAGGCATATCTTTGGATGTTTAAAATGGTTATGAAGAATTGAGCGATAAAATTACAAATTTTTTGAATAGCAAGGGCAGCAATATGTTTTTTTAACTAAATCGGATGGCTTTTACGGGTGAAATTTTGGTGACGATATAGGTGGGGATGATGAGCACGAGGACACAAACGAGGATGGTGCCTGCGTTGATAAGCAGCAGATGGAACAGATTGAGGTTGATGGGCACCTGACTGACATAATAGTCGGCGGGGCTGAGTTTGATGATGCCGAAGCGCAGTTGGATGTAGCTCAAGGCAAGTGCAATAATATTGCCCCAAATTAATCCGCGGATGATGAGATAGGATGCATTGAGCAGAAATATTTTGCGGATGCCCCAATTGTTCATGCCGAGGGCTTTGAGGATGCCGATGAGTTTGGTTTTTTCGATTATCAAAATAAGCAAAGCTGAAATCATGTTGATGGCGGCTACGATAACCATCATAATAAGAATGATGGTTACATTGATATCCTGAAAGCTGAGCCAATCGAAAATTTGGGGATATTGTTGTTTGATGCTGCTGCAATTGAGGTTGTAGTCTATCTGCTGATAGACGTCTTTGGTGATTTTGTCTAAATCGTTGAAGTTATCAATCAGAATTTCGAAGCCGCCGACTTGGGTGGAGTCCCAATTGTTGAGGCGTTGGATATGTTTGATGTCGCCCAAGACATACATTTTGTCGAATTCTTCTAAGCCCGTGTTGTAGATGCCACAGATTTTGAATTTGCGTACGCTCGGCTGCAACTCGTCTTTGTTGATGAAATACATCAGCAGGTGTTGACCTGTATCTAACTTCAATTGGGTAGCAAGATATTCAGAAATGAGTATATCGTTGGATTTTCCGGTATCGCTCACTTGGAATTTGTTGCCTTTGATGATGCGATTTTGGAAAAAGGACCAATCATAATCGGTGCCGATGCCTTTCAAAACCACGCCCTGAATTTCTTCATCCGTTTTGACGATGCCTGCTTTGGTGGCATAGACCTGAATATGTCGGATGCCTTTTTGATGTTCCATGGAAGGATAAAACTTTTGATGCATACTCACAGGCGTAGATTCCATAGAATTGTTGTCGTTATAATTGGAGATTTGGATGTGAGCACCAAAACCAATAACTTTGTTGCGAATTTCTTTCTGAAAACCCGTCACAATAGCCACAGACATAATCATGACGGCAACACCCAAGGCAATGCTCAAAATGGCAATACGGATGATGGGTCTCGAGAAATTGGCTTTATTTTTCGAAATTATGTGATTTGCTATAAATATTTGTACGTTCAAACGATTTTTTTTTCTTACTTTGCAAAAGTATTTATTTTTACTGAAATTATGCGAATAATCAATTTGTTTTTGGGGCTATTTTTTATCATGACATTTGCCAGTCATAGTAGAGCACAGAATAATGTAAAACAGATATTCGGTGTTGATGTTTATCCAAAAGATATAAAAGTGGGCGCTCAGCGCACCGATATTTATTTTCCGTGGATAAAAAATAAGAAAATTGCGGTGGTTGCCAACCATACATCGCTGATAGGGAACACCCATTTGGTGGATAGTTTGCTTCATGCCGGTTTTGCTGTGAAGAAGGTGTTTTGTCCTGAACATGGCTTTCGTGGCAAGGCGGATGCAGGCGAAACGGTGGGCAACACTATAGATGCGATAACGAAACTACCCGTTATTTCCCTTTATGGGAAAAATAAAAAGCCTACACCTGCCGACTTGGCAGATGTGGACGTGGTGATTTTCGATATACAGGATGTGGGTGCGCGTTTCTATACCTATATCTCTACGATGCATTATGTGATGGAGGCTTGTGCCGAAAATAATAAATTGTTTATTGTGCTCGACCGCCCGAATCCGAATGGTTATTATGTGGATGGTCCCGTGTTGGAGAAAGAATTTACGTCCTTTGTTGGGATGCACCCCGTGCCCATAGTGCATGGAATGACGATTGCAGAATTTGCTTGCATGATTAATGGCGAGAAATGGTTGTCGAATGGGATACAATGCCAATTGAAATATGTTACGGTGTATAATTACAATCATATTAGCTTATATCAAGTGCCTGTGAAACCTTCGCCCAATTTGCCAAGCATGGAATCTATGTATCTGTATCCCTCTTTATGTTTGTTTGAAGGCACCTGCGTAAGTGTGGGCAGAGGCACCACGACGCCTTTCGAAGTGGTGGGTCATCCGAAGATAGACAGTACGGGTTTTTCGTTCACGCCCAAAAGCATAGATGGCATGTCGAAGAAACCGCCTTTTGAAGGCATCAAATGCAATGGATATAATTTCCACAACTATGCAGCGGAATTCATTAAAGGCTATGGCAAGTTGTATATTTTCCCCATCATCGAACTGTATAAAGAATTGAAAGGCAAGACAGATTTCTTTGCGCCCAATTTCGACCGCTATGCAGGAACCGCCAAACTGCGCCAACAAATTATCAATGGCGTTTCGGAAGAGGAAATCAGAGCAAGTTGGCACGACGACTTGGTGGCATTTAAGAAAATCAGAAAAAAATATTTGTTATACAGCGATTTTGAATAAAGGGATGAACACGAAGAACAAAACCTATACGAAAACCAATCGCCCATCGGGAAACAATGCAACAATACAGAAGCAAACGCTTCCAAAGGAAAGCAAACAAGCGCTATCGGAAAAGCTCCTGAAGATGCTGACAAGGGCAGCATCCGCCCTGAATCGCACGTGGACTATGTTGGTATTTCTGTTGGTGTTTGCCTTGGGATTTCTTATCTATGGGAACACCATGTCGCACGAATATGCCTTGGACGACGACATGGTTTATAAACTCAACAACTGCGTCAAGAAAGGATTGGAGGGTATCCCTGAGATAATGCGCACCACGAATATGTATGGTTTCAATCAGCAGAATTATGGGGCGTATCGTCCGTTCACCCAAACGGTTTTTGCCATAGAGTTTGCACTATTCGGCATCAATCCTCATGCGCAACATGTGATGCATGTGTTGCTGTTTGCGCTCACGGTTGCCTTACTTTTCCTTTTGATGAAACGCCTGTTTCAGGATAAAGCTTTGTGGATATCTTTAGCCATCACCTTGCTGTATTTGGCGCATCCCATACATACGGAAGTGGTAGCCAACATCAAAAGTTTGGACGAAATCCTGAGCTTTTTGTTTGGATTTGTGTTGACGTTTTTGGCTTTGTTTCGTTATGTTGATACCAAAAAGATATTGTGGCTTATCGTGAGTATTTTCCTTTTTCTTTTGGGATTGATGAGCAAAGAAAACATAGCCACCTTGCTCCCCGTCATCCCTTTGACGCTTTATTTCTTTACAGATAAAAAGCCCAAGAACATCCTTTTCATCTCTTTGGGCTTTCTGTTGCCTATGGCTATTTTTGGTTTGCTACGGTGGTCGTTCATCGCATCCTACGAAGGAAAAATTGCTTTCTTGGATAATTTCGTGTTGCAGATACCGACTTTCGTGGGCAAATATGGCACCATACTCTTCGTGTTGTTGCAATATCTTCGCTTGTGCATTTTCCCCTTTCCGCAATCCTGCGATTACAGTTTTTCGCAAACGCATGAATATTCGCTTTTCAGTCTGTTGCCCATCGTGGCAGCCTTGCTGTATGTGGGCATGTTAGTCGCAGCCGTGCTGATGTTCAAACGCAAGAACCTTTTGAGTTGGTGCATCTTGTTTTTCTTGTGTGCGCTTTCGGTCTATAGTCATATTATAATAGGTGTGGCAGCCACCATCGCCGAGCGGTTTTTGTTCTTGCCCTCCTTGCCCTTCATCGTGGCAGTAGTGCTTTTGATGGAAACGCTTTCGCGGAAAATGGGCAGCACAAAAGGAAGTCTGCAAGTGGCTTTGGTGCCCCTGTTGATAGTATTTTTTGTGTTCAGCATCAAAACCATGTCGCGCAACACGGTATGGAAAAACAACGACACCCTGTTTATGAACGACATCAAAAATGCGCCCAACAGTTCGCGTTTGAACAAATCCATAGGTGATATCTATATCAACAAAGGAAAAGACGAGAAAGACGCTTTGACCAAGAAGCAACACCTGCAAACCGCTTTGGAATATCTGCAAAAAGCTTATACCATTTATCCCGACTATACCGACAATCTGTTGGATTTGGGCACGGCTTGGTATTATTTGGCGGAATACGACACCTGTTGGAAATATTGGAAACGCTTCGCGACGGTGGACCCCACTTCGCAGGTGCGCATCAAACAAAACCTCGACTTTATGAAATCGGGCTTTTATCTGCAAGGGCAAGATTTATCCCGCCAAGGAAAAAAACAAGACGCCATTGCGGCTTACACCAAATCGTTGCAGTTCGACAGTCTTTTCCATCCTTCATGGTTTAATATGGGTTTGGTGTATGCCGATTTGAAGAACTACGATGCTTCGCGCAACTGCATGACGAGAGCTTTGCAGTTGGATTCCACGAATGCGGATTATTGGTATAACTATGGCGGTTTGCTGTTCACCATACGCGATTTGGCAAATGCCCGTAGCGCTTTCCAACGAACATTGAAACTAAAACCCGATTACGGGGATGCGCAAAAGGGATTGAATGCCATCAAATCTTACTAACTGAGGTTACACATAACCTTATTTTCTTTATTTTTTTAACCTTAGTAGAAAAGGGAAGCGAGGTGAAATTAACCTTATTACCTTATTGCTGCTGAGATAAGGTAATAAGGTTAGCGGTGTGGCGCCTTGAGTCATACTTGGGTGATTTTATTCTTCATTTTTTAATATCATTGACGAAGGGAAATTGGTGAATTGAGATTTGAGGGGTTTAGGCGATAGACTTTTTGACTATTAGGCTTTCTTCAAAAACTTCTTTATAGACTCTTATAATTTAAAATAAAGCCCTGTGTTGAGTCCAACCGAATACAAATAGCCTTTTACGGGTGCTTGGATAATTGAAATTATGGAACATCTGAAGGTAGGTTCAACTCTTATATAGAAACGTTTGGTGAAGTCATAGCTAAAGCCAATGCCCGCTAGGGCAGCTAAGTTGAGACGAGTAAAATTATAAACTTCGCCACTCGTATGCTTCTTAATTGTGCCATCAGAATATTCAGCAAAAAGTATTTGTTTCGCCACCAAAAATATTTTTGGAGATATACCGACTGAGGCATATAACTTCGCTCTTTTGGTCAAAATGTCGAAGTCAACTTTAATAGGAATTTCAACATAATAATAGCGATAATAAGCTTTAGCTTTTATAGGAGCATCCGGATTTGGTGCCGAATAAGTCAAATCCATAAAATCCATATTCTCCCCGTGTTTAGAAAACATGGCTCCAAATTCAAGCGTAAATCTTCGGTTGAACCGATAGGCGAAATTAATACCCGTTGTGTAGCCAAAAATTGGAGTTTCAAGCTTATTTCTAGATTCAATAACGCCTTTACTCGATTCATTGGTGGATGCAAGAAATCGGTAGCAATAATCCGGCGAATAGCTTAATCCGATAGAAAACCTTTTGCCTTTTATGGTGTCAGACTTTTGACAATATGCCATCAAAGGCATCATTACTAAGAGCAAGAAAAACTTTTTCATAGTGTTTATTTATTTATTTATTTGGTGAGATGCTTTGTATCGGCTACCAAATTATTTGATGCTATAATTCAGAAGCGATTTAATTGTACAAATGTACAAATAAATTTCTATAAACAACAAAAAACTCTCGAAGCGAATAATCGCTTTGGAAGTTTCTTAAATTTCTTATTCAGAAAGTGTCTTTTCTTGACATCAAAAAAAGAAACAAAAATGCACCTCTATTTTCACTTATCTTATTAATAATAATGCATTTAAGCTAAAAACCTACGGAACGTCCGATTGATTTAACCGGTCAATCGGTCATTTTGACAGGTCAATGGGTTGATTTAACCCAACGGTCGGTCGTTTTGACGCATTAATGGGTTGATTTAACCCAACGGTCGGTCGTTTTGACGCATTAATGGGTTGATTTAACCCGACGGTCGGTCATTTTGACAGATTAATGGGTTGATTTAACCCGACGTTCCGTAGGTTTTTATAAGTTTTTTGTTGCTCAAATCGGATGAAATGTAGCTTAAATCGGAGCTTCGATTTTGCGAACCAAAATTTTGCTTGGTTCACTATTCTTGTTTGCAAAACAGACAAAAAAAATGGCAATTTCGCACCCTTTGTGGATGCAAAATTGCCATTAACGCAAATGCGTATGACCTACGTATTTGGTTGTGGTTCGAAATTAGTATTCGTCCTACTAAAAAGTTTGCCCAATTCATCAGCAATAACTTGTGCACGAGCATCACCATTCTTGGCTGCTCTGCGACAGTTATTGTAATACTCTAACGATACGACGTAAGCATCACTTTTTGATAAAATACTAATGTTGTTAATCACTGCTAATAATTTTCGAACGCCAATTTCCATTTCATCGGCTTGTTTCGAACGAGCAACATCATTCGCAAATTCTGCTGCATCCACATATCCGGGAAGATAATCGGTGTCAGTTAGCGAATAATCTTTACTTTTTTCAATAAAAGCTTGCGACCCATCAGCAGCTTTTGGGAGGCGCTTTTTTTCATCCGTTGTTATAGGCATTTCGTATGGTCCTAATCCGGTCAACAAACCGTTTATACCATCCACCGTGTCAGTAACAACAGCTTCAGGAATTGGTCCTGTGATTGTTTTACCTTTCATAATTTTGGTTTTGGTTAATAATAAATTTCCTGTGACTTTGGTATTTCAAAATCTTTGGCAAATTTCTGAATATTTTTCGAACTGACAAAACTTTTTTTTATTTTTTTTTATGGAAATGATATTTTTTTCAAAAGCACTATTTTTAGGGAGAAAATTGTGAAGAAAAAAATTAGTTTAGTGTTGCCAAATGTGCTAAAAATGCTTCCGTGGTGGTTTCTGTTACGGAATAATTCACCGTCATATTACTGCTTATGGTTATCGGAGTGAAGGATGCATAAAGTTTTCCATCTTTCACGCCAACTGCCACTAAGGTACAAGGCTCACCAATCGGAGAATAGGAATACGCTATATCTGTACTGTAATTATATAAATTTACGATTGCATTTATGGCATTAAAATATAAAAATAATTTAGGTTGATAATCATTATAACTATCAAGAAAATGAAAATTTATTGTTGTCATTGGAAAGCCGTTATAAATCGGATGGTCGCAATTAGCCCATGTTCCTGAATCGGTTGGTGGGTTGAATTGAAGCAAATGATATATATAACCTTCAGGATTAGTTGAAAGAGAATCTTGATTTGCCGTTGAGTCAATAGGAGGCGCAATCCAACCCGGAGAAATCGCATTTGATAAATAAACATACGATTGCATTTGATAGTTTATGGGATTACCGTTTGATGGCAGAAAAACATTTATACTTTTATAATAATTCATCACAAGCACATTAGCACCTTGTGTGGCTTTAATAAAAAACATTCCTGCCGATTCCATAGGTCCACCGCCAATCAAATGCGTCGTAAGTTTACTCAACAGCATGTCACTCTTTTTGTAAACATCTTTAAATTGAATGGTCACATTTCCTGATACAGCTCCTCCTGTTTGCGTCAAAAAAGCATTGGCAGGAACCGTAACGATGGTGCCTTTGGGCGTGGTGAAACTTCCACCTGTGGCAGCATTCACGGTGAAGGTTTGCATGGCAGGCGCATTCACGGCAAAGAAATTTGCAGTGGAGGTGTAATGGTCGGTTTGAGCGGGAGGCTCTTCTGTGGTTTTATCCCTTTTGCAGGAATACACTGCTGCTATCAGCAGGAGGATGGCGAGAATTGTGATTTGTTTTTTCATGGTGTTTGGTTTTGATTAAATTAGGGTACAAATGTACGGAATTATTTCGAGAAATGCGTCACATTAAACAAATATTCGTATTTTTGTCTCCATCAAATAAATTTTATCATGAAAATTCGTATCCTTTTTTTATTAATGCTCGCTATCAGCTTGCGGGTGGGAGCTCAAAACCAAATCGTTTTCCAAAGCGACCAAAGCAAATCTTATCTGTTGAGTTTCGCTAACACCAACGACGAAAGTCAGCGCATCATCAACGAAATGCTCGAAGCCATCGCCAAACATATTCCCAAGCCTGTGTTTCAAACCAAAGTTACCTTCACCGTTGACGAAAGCGTGAAAATCACCCGCGACGGCAAGCTGCTCACCATCTATGTGGATCATCAAAACATCAAAATGGATGGCGATGTGTTCCTCAATGGTTTCGCCATGAACGCGGTGTTGCTGCCTGCCAAATATGAATTCGTTGCCCGCCTGAGCCGCAAAAACGGTCCCCTCTTGGCTGATTTCACCCCGCCCAAAGCCGATTTCAAAATCCCGTTCAATGAAGTGATGCTGCAATTCACCGACACCCTGCCGCAAAACAATTATAAATTCGACATCACCTCCACCAAATTCTCCTACGACCGCGAATCCCTTCAACGTTTCCGCGAACGTATGGGATATATTGACCAATATTTCGCTGCCGATGTGGATTTGAGCAACATCAACCGCCAACTCTCCGACATCAACCCCAACGGCATTGACGCCATGGATATCACCCAAGCTTCGCTCAATGCGATGAAAATTCGCATTGACCAAATTGAAGATGCAGGCTTTTGGCGCGAATTGCACATCGAAAACCACGACGCCCTGAAGTTGAAATTCAAATTGCACGAAGTTCGCGAACGTTTTGATGACATTCAAAGGCAAGCGAGCCACACCCTTTCTATCATCTATCAATTGTTTTATGACCGCGGCGAAGATTTCTACAACAATAAAAGAACGATGGAAGCCAAAACGGCTTTCGAGAAATCGTTGTTTTACAATCCGAACTTTGCCCCGGCACAATATTATGTGGCACGCATCGCCTTCGAGAGTAACAAAACCGACGAAGCCAAGCAACAAATCAAAAAGCTTTTTGGTTTCAGAAACATGGACGACTACACCCTGCAATCTGCCAAACGTCTTGCCAATGCCATCGAATGGACCGACATGAACATCGCCGACGGTTTGTTGACCAACAGGCAATATGCCGATGCGCTGACTGCCGTTGCCAAAGCAGAAAGCTTTTGCCGTAGCCTGCCCAACTATGCCTGCAACGACACCATCGAACTGATTCGAAGCAGTTGCCATCAAGGCATCTATTCCGACAAAGTGAAAGCCGCCGACAATCTTTTCGAACAAAGACGCTTTAGCGAAGCCGAAACCGCTGTGGACAATGCCCTTCAATATCAGCAGAAATACGCCAACTATATTCGCGCCAATGAGGCTGCCATGGATATCAAAGAAAAGATACGCATTGCGCAATATGCCGACGCCATTCAAAAGGGCAAAGATGAAATGGCATTGAAAAACTATCGCGCTGCCTTTGCCGATTTCAACAAAGCCAAAGGGATAGAAGACCAATATCCTGTAACGAAAAATAAGCTGCTGCCCGATTTGATAAAGAAATCCAAAGCGGAGGTGTTGCTGTTGGATGTGGCTGATGCCGAAAATGCGGTTAAGGCAAACAACCTGACCAATGCCCGCACCATACTGCGGCAGGTGATGGACGACCAAAGCACCTATAGCCTTTATGACAATGCCAAACTAACGCAGCGTATTGATGCCTTGAAAAAATCTATCTTAAGCCAAGAATGTGACAACGCCCAACGGGATTACGACTCGAAAGTTGCAGCAGCATCCCGTGCAGAAAACGAGAAAAGTTATGTGGCGGCAGATGATAGCTACAGCCAAGCCTTGCAAACCATAGACAGAAATCCCGATTGCGGCATAAACAGCAACAGCGCCCGCACCGGAAAACTAAATGTGGAAAAACCGGCTTCCTACCAACGACAGTTCAATCAATGTAACGACATGGTGAAGAATTTTAATTACCTTGGTGCCATCGAAGCTTATAAAAAGTTAGGCGATTACTTCACGACAAATACGATGTCGAGCTTTGGATTCACCTATCAGCCTTTACATTTATATATAGCTTCTTTCGAACCGGGTTTCGCGCTGAGCGGAATGAGCTATTTTACCAATGCTGCCGATTTGGAACATGCCATGTATTTGATGAAGTTAGTGCGCCAACGCAGCATGAAGAAAGAAGCCACCAAATTTCAACAAATGGAATTGGCGCGTGCCTTAGCCATCAACGATTACAAAACCAATCCGGGCTTCGATGCCAAACTAAAAGTGAGCGAATATACTTTGGGTGATAAGTGGTATAGCTATTTCTCGAGTGAATATCTGAAGCAGGTGAAGAAGTTTAAGTAATATTTTCCGCGCCGAAGAAAAATATTATTTCGTGTTTTTCTTTTTTGTTATACTTTAAAATATACTTTTGCAGAAAAATATATTTTAATGAAAAAAGATAATTTACGATTCAGCTCCAAACTCATTCATGCAGGAGATCACAAAGACCAATATGGAAGTGCCATAGTTCCGATTTACCAAACCTCCACCTTTTCTTTCGAAAGTGCTGACCACGGTGCCAAATGTTTTTCGGGCGAAGCCGAAGGTTATATTTACACCCGCATTGCCAATCCCACAATCCG
The DNA here is from genome assembly GCA_903862465.1 of uncultured bacterium. GTDB lineage: Bacteria > Bacteroidota > Bacteroidia > Bacteroidales > CAIWKO01 > CAIWKO01. Next base: position 34,152 of record CAIOYH010000140.1, read on the forward strand.
AGCACTTGAAAAAGCTGTTGCTTCCTTAGAAAATGGGTATGATGGCATCGCTACTTCATCGGGCATGGGTGCTGTTAGTACCATTTATATGGCGTTGTTGTCGAATGGTGCTCACATTGTTAGCCACAATGCTATTTACGGTCCCGCACGAGGTATCATCGAAACCATCTTCCCGAAGTTCGGCATTGAATCAACCTATATTGATGCTTCCAAGCTTGAAAATATTGAGAAAGCGATTAAGCCCAACACCAAGATGCTCTATATTGAAACCCCTGCGAATCCAACGATGGATATCATTGACATAAAAGCCGCAGCAGAAATTGCGCACAAACATGGCATACCTTTAGTGGTTGACAATACGTTTTGCAGTCCCTATTTGCAGCGTCCTTTGGATTTAGGTGCGGATATCGTGCTTCATTCTATGACAAAATTCATCAACGGACATGCTGATATTGTTGGAGGCATCATCGTAACTAAGGAAAAAGACTATTATGATAAACTTCGTCCTGTCATGATTAATTTAGGGTTCAATATTGACCCACATCAAGCATTTTTAGCGCATCGCGGATTGAAAACGCTTGCCGTGAGGATGGATAGAGCACAAGAAAGTTCCATCATCATCGCTGAATACTTGGAAAATCATCCGAAAGTGTCATGGGTGAAATATCCGGGATTGAAATCGCATCAGAACTATGAGTTGGGCAAGAAACAGATGGACGGTCCGGGATGTATGATAAGCTTTGAACTCAAAGGAGGACTCGATGCCGGAAAAATATTGATGGATAATGTGCAATTAGCCTTGTTAGCCGTATCATTGGGAGGCGTAGAGACATTGATACAACATCCTGCTTCCATGACACATTCCAAAATATCCAAAGAACATCGCGAAAAAGCAGGAATCACCGATGGCTTGGTTCGTTTCTCCGTGGGAATCGAAGATGTGAACGACATCATGGAAGACATAGAACAGGCTTTACAAATGATTTAAAACCCATTGCACCGTGCATATTCTTGTGAAATAAAAACAAGGAAATGCATGCTATATATCATAATCGTGTAATGTTTTTTAAAAAAGTGTAATACCTATTCAAATTATTTTTATTTTTGCAAACTATTTAGAAATGTAACCTTCTTTACCGTTTCTGTAAAAAGTCATGGTACTGCTAATTTAATTTATTTATTATGAACGACCAACTCAATCAGAATCCTTTGGAAAACGAAGAAACAAGTAAGGATGAGAACTCCGTATCGGAAGATACACATGCAATTGAAACCGAAACTATCGCTGAAATTTCCGGCAACGTTGAAATGAACGCGACAGAACCAAATCGTGAAGAAGAAAATATTCATGCGTTTGAAGACAACACTGTTGTTGAACCTACTGACACCCTCGAAACCGTATCAACGGAAGAAATCGTGGCAACGGAAGACACTCCAATCACGAAAGTGGAAGATGTCGTCGAAGGAACAGGGATTATTGAGACAAAATTGGCAGAAGCCAACGCTGTTGTTGAAGAAATTCCTGTTATCGAAGCAGAAACAGCAATCGAAACCGAAGATGTTACCGCTTCAGATGTGGTAACAGAAACAGTTTCTGATATTACGGAAGCTATAGAAGCCGTAGTGGAAGAAGTAACGACTGTTGTAGAAGAAATTCCCGCAGTGGAAACAGCAGTAGTGGCTGAAGTAACGGAAACTGTTGAAGCCGTGGTGGAAGAAACTACCGGTACGGTAGAAGAAATCCATGAGGTGGTAGCAGAAGCTATCGTTGAAGTTCCCGAAATGGTGGAAGCCGCATCTGTAGAAGTTGCAAAAGAAATGGAAACGGTGGTTGCTGAAACAGCAGCAGACGTTGCATCAGAAATTAAGGAAGAAGCAGAACCGATACAGGCTGATATAAAAGAACTCGTTGAGCATGTTGGCGACGAAAGCCATGAATTGCTTTCAGCGCATGACTTTATTGCAGAAGAAGAAGAGCATGAATTGGAAATTGAGCACATCCTTGATTTCACCGTTTTATCGAAAGAAGAATTAATTCTGAATCTAGAAGAACTAGTAAGAAATGATTCTATCGCAAAGATAAAAGCTATGGTGTCGGGTATCAAAGTTTCCTATTTAAACAAGATAAAAGAAGAGAAACAAGCCCATTTAGAAAAATATTTAGAAGACGGCGGCACGAAAGAAGAGTATGTCCCCATTGTTGACTCGATGGAAGAACGCTTCAAGGCTGCTTTTGATGTTTATAAAGAGAAAAAGACTAAAGACGATCACGAGCAAGACAAACAAAAGACGCATAATCTTCAACTGAAGAAACAAATTCTAGAGGAAATCAAAGTGTTGGTTAACTCAGAGGAGTCGTTGAAAAAAACTTATGATGATTTCAAACTCTTACAAGATAAGTGGAAACAAATAGGTATGGTTCCACGCAACGAGATCGAAGGTTTGTGGAACAACTATCATTTCTTGGTTGAGGAGTTCTTTAAAAAGGTAAAAATAAATAAAGAACTAAAAGATTTAGACCTGAAAAAGAACTTAGAACTAAAAGTTCTGTTGTGCGAAAAGACGGAAGAGCTCCTCATGGAGAAGAGTATTGCTAAATCCTTTAAGTTGCTTCAGAAATATCATGAAGATTGGAAAGAGATTGGACCTGTCATGCTCGACAAAAAGGATGAGATATGGGAGCGCTTCAAGAATGTCTCGGACAAAATCAATTCGCAACGCAAGGAGTACTATGATAAGATGAGCGGAGAGCAAGACACCAACCTTTTAGCGAAGACTGCTTTGTGCGAAAAGATAGAAGAGATCAACGGAGTGGAGATTACCACGGCAGAAGACTGGACGAAGAAAACAGATGAGGTGTTGGAGTTGCAAAAACTATGGGATTCTATCGGAAGAGCGCCTGTTAAGTTCCACGACCTTATTTGGGAAAGATTCCGGGGGGCGGTTAATATATTTTTCGAAACCAAAAAGGAACACTTTGGTGGTTTGAAAGACGAACAAACCAACAACTATAATTTAAAACTCGATATTTGTGTACAAGTAGAAGGTATGGCAAACAGTACCACTTGGAAACAGACAACAGCAGACATTTTGAAGTTGCAACAGGATTGGAAAACTATAGGACCGGTACCCAAACGTTATGCCGACAAGATTTGGAGACGTTTTCGGGCTGCTTGCGATGTATATTTCAAGAACAAATCTGCTTATTTCTCAAACATCAATGGGATCGAAAAAGAAAATCTGAAGAAAAAAGAAGAACTCTTGGAACGCATCGGCACTTACGTTGTTTCTGAGGATAAAAGTGAAAATCTCAACTCCCTGAAAAGTATTCAAAGAGAATGGATGGAGATAGGACACGTGCCCATAGAGCATAAAGATAGGCTTCAGGGTTTGTATCGCACGGCAATTAATAGTTTGATGGATCGTTTGAAACTATCTTCCTCAGAAGTTAGTACGATGAACTATAAGACTAGGATAGAAACCATCCAAAATTCGCCCGACGCGGGAAGATTCATTTCAAAAGAACGCGTTCAAATGGAAGGCAGGATTACCATGTTGGCAAACGACATCAAATTATGGGAAAATAACATAGGTTTCTTAGCATCGTCCAAAAAAGCAAGTATTTTGAAAGATGAGTTCGAGAAAAAGATTCAGGAATCAAAACAGGAATTAGCCTTGTTGGAAGCCAAATTAAAGCTTCTCGCTAAACAATAATATCACAGAAGAAAAACCGTTGACTATCAACGGTTTTTTTTTGTCAAGATATTTTCTTTTGATTCATTTTAAATAAGCTAAAAATAATTTCGTAATTTTGCAGTTTTACTGAAAAACAAAGAATACACGCATATCATTTAAACAGATAAACAAAAAACTATGTCGCTTCTCGAAATAAAGAATTTAAAGGTTTCTATAAATAATAAAAAGATTATCAAAGGTCTGAATTTGACTGTAAATGCTAGCGAAGTGCATGCTATCATGGGACCTAACGGCACCGGAAAAAGCACCTTGGCATCCGTCATCGCAGGCAGGGACGTTTTCACGGTTACAGACGGATCTATACATTACAAAGACAAGGATTTATTAAGCATGGCGGTGGAAGACCGTTCACGTGAGGGCATTTTTCTCGGATTTCAATATCCTGTGGAGATACCCGGGGTGAGTATGACTAATTTTATGAAGACTGCCGTGGACGAACATCGCAAATACAATCATTTGCCGGCACTCACCGCGGTTGAATTCCTGAGATTAATGGATGAAAAGAAAAAGATGGTGGAAATTCAATCCAACTTAACCAATCGTTCGGTGAATGAGGGTTTCAGCGGGGGCGAAAAAAAGCGTAACGAGATATTTCAAATGGCAATGTTGGAGCCCACTTTGGCAATTTTGGACGAAACCGATTCAGGTTTGGACATAGATGCTCTGAAAATTGTGGCTAATGGTGTCAATAAGTTGCGTCGCGCTGATAACGCCTTTATCGTGATAACACATTATCAACGTTTGTTGGATTATATCGTTCCCGATTTCGTGCATGTGTTGTTCGAAGGCAGAATTGTGAAATCGGGCGGAAAAGAATTGGCTTACGAATTGGAATCCAAAGGCTACGATTGGATTAAACAGGAACTAGAAAATCAATAATACCATGAAAGCAATCGCTATAGTTCCTGAAAAAGAAAAAATCATCCGCTTGTTTGAAGAAAACAAAGCCGATATTTGCAGGAACGACTCACCCTATTTGACAGCATTGCGCTTGGAAGCCCTGAAAAGCTTCGCGTTAGCAGGTTATCCAACTCAAGAATTGGAGGAATGGCGCTCAACCAACCTGCAAGATGCCTTGGCAGAAGAATATAACTTCTATTTCACCCCTTCGGAGGACGATGTGGACGTGAGAGAGATATTTCGTTGCGAGATACATAACTTCGAAACCTATTTATTCTCCCAACTGAACGGTTGGTACGTCTATAAACAAGCTCCCGTCACCCAATTGCCCAATGGCGTTATCGTTGGCAGCATGGCGGAGGTGTTTCGCACCCATCCCGAGCTCGTTTTAGAACATTATGGCAAGTACGCCGACGTGGAAAACAACGGTTTCATAGCACTCAACACTATGTTTGCTCAAGACGGTATCTTTATTTATGTGCCCGACAACATCGTGGTGGAGAAACCTATCCAAATTGTAAATATTGTCAACATATCAGAAAACATTTTCCTCCAACCACGAAATTTAATCGTGTTGGGCAAAAATGCGAAACTCACATTGGTACATTGCGACGACTCCATCAATCATCAGAAGAGCTTTATTAATTCTATCACCGAGTTCTTTGTGGATGAAGGTGCCGAAATTGATTTTTATAAGCTTCAAAATAAAGATTATTTGAGCAATGTTATCACGAATACCTTCTTTCATCAAAAGGAAAACTCTAAAGTGAACACGAACACCCTCACCTTTAATGGCGGACTGATTCGTAACGAAACGCGCGTTTGTTTGTGCGGTAGGGGAGCGGATGCAAAGGTGTATGGACTCTATTTGATGGACAAAGAACAGCATATTGAGAACCAAATCTATATAAACCATGTTGCCGAAGAAACTTCGAGCTACGAAATGTTTAAGGGAATTATTGACGACAATGCTTCTGCGGTGTTCAACGGGCATATTCAGGTGCATCGTGATGCTCAAAAGACCCAAGCCTTCCTTACGAACAAAAACATACTCCTTACGGACACGGCACACGTGAGTACGAAGCCTTTCTTAGAGATTTATGCCGACGACGTAAAGTGTTCGCATGGTGCTACAGTGGGTCAGTTGGACCCCGAAGCCCTCTTCTATTTAAAGTCTCGAGGTATTTGCGAGCGAAACGCCAAGATGTTGCTCATGTATGCCTTTGGGGCGGAAGTAGCCAACAAGATAACGATAGACGTGCTACGGAATCGGATCGACAACATGATGGTGATGCGCCTCAAAGGGGAACTTTCCATCTGCGATCAATGTGTGGTGCACTGCAAACAGGAAGAAAAGTTGGTTTTCGATATAGATATGAGCAAATTATAAGCACATGTTGGATAAAAATACGGTTCACGATATCCGAAAGCAGTTTCCAATTCTGCACCAAACGGTTTACAACAAACCTTTGGTGTATTTCGACAACGCAGCGACCAATCAGAAGCCGCAACGCGTCATCAATATTCTCGACACGTATTATAGCACGATAAATAGCAACATCCACCGCGGTGTACACTATCTCAGTCAGCAAGCTACCACGGCTTTCGAGGAAAGCAGGCAGGCTGTGCAAACCTTCATCAACGCCCGCCACAGTCACGAGGTTGTCTTCACGCGCGGCACCACCGAATCTATCAATTTAATTGCAAGTTCGTTTGGCAAGAGGTACCTCGGCGCAGGCGACACGGTGCTTATCTCTGCCATGGAGCACCATTCCAATATCGTTCCGTGGCAAATGGCATGCGCAGAACATGGCGCAACGCTCAAAGTGATACCCATTGACGAAAGCGGCAGCCTCATCCTCGATAATTTGGAACTATTGTTGGAAAACAACTGCCGTTTGGTGGCTTTGACGCATGTTTCTAACACATTGGGCACCATCAACGATATAAAAAACGTTATTGAGCGCGCACATAAGCATGATATTCCTGTTTTGATTGACGGTGCTCAAGCCGTTTCCCACATGCAAATTGATGTACAAGCCTTGGATTGCGACTTCTACTGCTTTTCCGCTCACAAAATGTATGCCCCCATGGGCATCGGCGTGCTCTACGGCAAAGAAAACCTCCTCAACGAGTTGCCTCCATACCAAGGCGGCGGCGAAATGATTAAAACCGTTACCTTCGACAAGACCACTTTCAATGAATTGCCCTTTAAGTTCGAAGCCGGCACCCCAAATGTTGGCGACGCGTTGGCGTTGAAGGAAGCTATTGCCTTTATGAATGAAATCGGGCTCGATGCCATTCGCAATTACGAGGATTTTTTGTTGGAATATGCCACTAAGAAACTCACGGCTATTGACGGCGTGAAAATTTATGGCACCGCCCACGAAAAAGCTGCCGTAATTTCTTTCCTCTTGGGAAACATACATCCTTATGATGCCGGAATAATTCTCGACAAGCTCGGTATCGCTGTCAGAACCGGGCATCATTGTACGCAACCGCTCATGGATTTTTATAAGATCCCCGGAACAATTCGCGCATCGTTTGCGCTCTATAACACAACCGACGAAATTGACGCTTTTGTGGATGCCCTCCACAAAGTAAACCTAATGTTTGGATAATGAACACCTATAAACAAAACACAGAGTCTATCATTTCCGATTTCAGCCTATTCGAGGATTGGATGGACAAGTATAATTTTATCATAGAACTAGGCAAATCACTCCCCTTGATAGAGGAGCGCTTGAAAACCGACAACTATTTGATCAACGGATGCCAATCGCAGGTGTGGTTATTCGCTGAGTATAAAGAGGGGGCAGTGATTTTCACCGCCGACAGCGATGCCATCATCACCAAAGGCATTGTAAACATCTTAATACGTGCCTTGTCGGGACTCAACCCATCGGAAATCATCGAAGCAGATATGTCCTTTGTTGACGAGATTGGTTTGCGCGAACATTTAAGCCCTACGCGCTCCAACGGACTCACGGCGATGATAAAACAAATGAAATTGTATGCACTCGTATATAAAGCAAAATACGGAAACCCTTTAGAAAATATGACAAAAGAAACGATTCACGCGCAAATCATCGAGAACTTGCGCAATGTATATGACCCCGAAATTCCCGTGAACGTCTATGATCTCGGATTGATATATAATATTACGGTAACGGATGATTTCGCTGTCGCGATACAGATGACACTCACTTCACCGAACTGCCCCGTGGCAGAGACCTTGCCCATAAACGTTCGCGATGCGGCTGCCTCCATCCGCGGAGTCATCAGCGTTTATGTTGACCTAGTGTTCGAGCCCGAATGGCACCAAGATTTGATGACCGAAGCGGCGAAATTGGAACTCGGATTGCTCTAAACTAAGGTAATACTTACTTGTAATTAGAGCATATTGTTTTTTCTTTTTTAGAAGAATATGTGTTGTCATGAAAGCTTAGTAATATTTATTTTTAAGCTTGTTACCTAAAAAAGAAACAACTGATTCCCTCGTTCTTTCTCATTTTCTTTTTGCGTCTTCGCGCGAAAAATTCCTGCAAACCATCTGTGTATATCTGCGCAATCTGCGAAAAACAAATAAACGGTGTGTATTTTCCGCAGAAACTAAAGGAAATCGCGGAAAACGCGAGCACACGGAAACATTAGTATATGATGCAGTAGATTTTTGCTACTTGGTTGTTTGTTCAGCTAGTAATGTTTTTCTTACTAGATAGATTTCTTGATATTCAAGTCCTTCTGAACAAAGAATTCAATCGTCATAACTAGCTTTATCTATTGATTCTTTATTTTTTAGATAGATAAATGTTTCACCATCTATTGATTTTTTATTTTTTAGATAGACATGTTTCTCCTCAAGCGTTTATTCCTTACTTTTTCGATAGTCATGTTTCTCTTCAAGCGTTTATTCCTTACTTTTTCGATAGTCATGTTTCTCTTCAAGCGTTTATTCCTTACTTTTTTCGATAGTCAAGTTTCTTCTCAAGCGTTTATTCCT
>CAIOYH010000141.1 GCA_903862465.1 uncultured bacterium
GAGAGTTTAACGCTATCAAAGAAAGCAAAAACGACATCTTGGATCGGACGAAAACAGCTTTGAAAGAACGCAAAGAGGATTTGAAACAGAAAAAGATGGAGTTGGACGAAATTGTTGCCGAAACCGAAAAGGAAGAAATCAAATTGGTGGGCAAATTGGAAGACAGCCAACGCTACATTGAAGACCGTTTGATTATTGCCTATCAGCGCATCAAGAAGAATGCACGCAATGGCTTGGCAGTGGTGTTGGTGGAACGTGATGCTTGTGGCGGATGTTTCAATAAGATTCCACCCCAACGTCAACTTGATATAAAAATGCACAAAAAGATTATCGTTTGCGAATATTGCGGACGTATTTTGGTGGATGCTTCTATCGAAGAGATGATGATGGCGAAGAAGTAAGTACTTAAAGCTCCAAATTCCAAATACCAAATACCAAGCTCCAAGGGGAAACCACTTATACACTAAGAGCACTAAGAAGCACTAAGAAGAAAACAATAGAACAATACAACAGTATAGCAATAAAAAAGCTTGCCCGATTGGGTGAGCTTTTTTGTTTTAAGGAGGTAAGGGATACAAACTTGGCATGACAGGAGAGTTTGCTACTCTACAATGAATGGATATAAATTTTTATTGAAATATATAAGCATCTATAATTTTTTATGTACATTTGTAGAAGAATTTTGAAATCAAAGGAGATGTATTGCTTGTCGGAAATATATTGTCTTGCAAACAACGGTTTACAATATGCGAAGTAGAAAGCTTGGCAATCCTTGTAAATTACTTTGCCTGATTTGATTTCTTATTTTTAGAGATATTAATTTTTAGAGGTTGTTATGAATAAAAACAGATTAGAAGCCTTTAGTGATGGGGTTCTTGCCATTATCATCACCATTATGATTCTTGAGATTAAGATACCTCACAGCGCTGAGTGGTCAGAATTAAAGCATATTGTTCCTATTATGCTCAGTTATTTTTTGAGTTTTCTCATTGTGGCAATTTATTGGGGAAACCATCATCACATGTTACATTCCGTTAAACAGGTGACCGTTGGTATTATTTGGGCAAATTTCAATCTGCTTTTTTGGCTGTCGCTCATACCTGTTGCCACAGGTTGGATGGGCGAAAATGAATTTGCTGAAAACACGGTGGCTGTTTACGGTTTGCTGAATGTGTTTTCCGGAGTGGCATACTTCATCCTTCAGAAAACAGTGGAGCGAAATTCCCTTGATATTGACGCCTTAAAAAAGGCATTCAATGTTCAAAATAAGAAGGGACTCCTATCCACCATACTGTATTCTTTATCTGTTCCGATGGCGTATGTTCACCCGATTATTTCGGGAATACTATTCCTAGTAGTTTCCATTATGTGGATTATTCCGGCTAAAACTATTGAGAAAGCATTGAAAGGAGAAAAATAATGTCGGTATTGTTTCAGGGAGTGTCAAAATGATTCAGGAAATTTGTTCTAAAACAGTTTTGACAGGTCATAATGGCGCGTTTCCTACCTTGTGGGATATGAATCCATACAGAGGATGCACCATAGGCTGCAAATACTGCTTTGCTCAATACTCTCATGTTTATCTCGGACTTCCCGATTTTTTTAAAGATATCGTTGTGAAAACCAATGTGGCGGAGCAGTTGCATCGTGAGCTTAAAAAGAAATCATGGGCGAAAGAACAAATAAAATTGGGGGGTATTTCAGATATTTACCAACACGCAGAAAAAAAATATGCCCTGCTACCCTTGGTCTTCGATGTGCTTAAGAAGGCAAAAAATCCTGTTTTCATACAAACAAAATCCATCTTGATTTATAGGGATATGGAGATCATAAAGGAATTGGCTAAAGTGACAACTGTTGACATTTCTGCTAGTATTTCCACTTTTGATGAAAAGATTCGGAAGATTATCGAACCCGGTGCTGCATCCACCTTAGCACGAATGGAAATGCTTCGGGATTTTAAAGCCTTTTGTCGCAAAACAGTCGTTGCCTTTATGCCTATTATTCCTTTGATATCAGACGACGACCTGAATTTAGACACTGCATTCCGCCTCACCAAAGAGTTTGACTTGGAAACTATTATTGCATATCCTTTGCATGTTCGGAACACGACAAAGAAAAGCTTTTTGGATTTGATTCAGACGAAATTCCCCGAAGTGTACCCTGATTTTGTAAAGCTTTATCGAACCCCAAATCTCGACGAAAGTTACAGCAAAAACTTATTCCGAAAAATCGAACTGCTGCGCCGAAAGTATCACTTATATGATGCGTATGAGCCTATTCAGAAAGCAAAGGATATAGAACAACTACGTTTGTTTTGAATTGGAAGGAACAGAAGGAAGTCCTTAAAGTGCCTAGAGTACTTGAAGTATTTAAAGTACTTGAAGATTTTAAAGCTCCAAATAGCAAAAGAAAACCACGGAGGCACGGAGAGCACTAAGTTTCATTAAGAAATCACAACAATAAAACAATAGTGTAATTGATATAACATCCAGTTTAATAATACGTTTAGATATTACATATTGCATATAAATCTTTTCAATTTAATTTTTCCCCGAAATAAATTAATTTTCCTCCGAAATAAATTAATTTCTCTCCAATATTAATTTATTTCTCTCCGAAATAAATTAATTTCCCCCCAATATTAATTAATTCCTCCCCGAAATAAATTAATTTCTCCCACATATTAATTAATTTCTCCCCGAAATAAATTAATATTCCTCCGAAATAAATAAATTCCTCCCCGAAATTAGTTTATTATTCGCCGTTATTAATTTGGAAATTAGAAGATGATTTCTGAGCGTTTTTTAACAATGTAAGGAGATATTTGTTTATCTTTGTAAAAAAATATTATAGACTATTATTCTAGAACAAAAAGTTTGGATGCTCATGTATTTTAAAAAATTTATAGTTTTTCACCAAAATATGCACTTTATAATTGATGAAGATTTGCTAAACGTGGGAGCTGTGCTATATATTTGTAAAGATAAAAAAGTAATTAGAGATGAAATGCAAAACAGTATTCAA
>CAIOYH010000142.1 GCA_903862465.1 uncultured bacterium
CATCATACTGCCAACTTTGGCATATAGGCAAATGAGTCTCCTACATCATACTGCCAACTTTGGCATATAGGCAAATGAGTCTCCTACATCATACTGCCAACTTTGGCATATAGGCAAATTAATATCCGACATCATACTTCCAACTTTGGAATACATATTTTAAAGTCTCAAAACTGTATTTTCCGAATTCGTAATTCGCACATTCGTAATTCGTAGAGTCCTACCTTGGAGCTTGGTATTTGGAATTTGGATCTTGGTTCTTCCCCCCGTGTAGCAGCCTAATACTTCTCCAAGCCTGTAAGATAATAAAACATCCCCTCCCAATCCACATTCCGCTCCTGCCTGCCCATGCGCACCACTATCGTATTGGTCTTTGGATTCACAAACACGTACTGCCCCATATAGCCGTTTGCCGCATACGTACCATCCTGATACAGCCAAAAATGATAGGAATAATTTGTTTGCCCATCCAGCGATTGGTGCGTGCATTTCGCCATCCATTCCGCCGGAACCACCGTCCTTCCATCCCACTGCCCTTGCTGCAAACATAGCTTGCCCAACTTCGCAAAGTCGCGCACCGTGGCGTTGATACAACAAAAAGAGCGTTCGTTGCTGTCCTTGTCGAACACCGACCACGAAGCATCGCTCTCCATGCCCAGGGGTATCCACAGCTTTTCTTGCAGATAGGCAGAAAGCGAGTGATGCGTAGCGTGCGAAATCGCCAAACTGAGCAATTGGGTGTTTACGCTTTTATATTCAAAATGCACACCCGCAGGCTCTTTCACCCGAAGATGTTTCAAATAAAGCATCAAATCGCGCCCATAATAATAGGTGGCTTCGTTGGTATAAGGAATCAGCCAGCCGTTGTTGAACTTGATGCCCGAGCGCATATTCAGCAGGTCTGCCAAGCATATCTTATCAAAGCCTGCACCCCCCAACTCGGGCACAAACCGAGTGATAGGCTCCGCCACATTCTTGATATAACCTTCGGAGATGGCGATGCCCAACAGCAGCGAAACAAAAGATTTGCTGATAGACAATGAATTCATCTGCATAGTTTTATCCCACCCATCGAAATACTGTTCGTAGAGGATAGTATCGTTTCTGATGATAAGCATGGCGGTGGTCTTATCACTCCTTAAAATATCTTCCAGAGATGCCAAATGCTTTGGATTCACCGCCATCGGAATATCTCTAAAAACAGGATTCGCCCCGTTTCTTTCCACAAAGTGAAACGCAGAACTACCCATTTTTATCTCCCTTGCGGGGAAATGTTTAAAACCATCAGGTCTCGGCTTGTTCCAAATCAGCATCCGTCCCAAAAAACAGGATGGAAGCGTGAGGAGTAGCCCAAGCAGCAACAGCAGGCGGAACGTCTTCATCACCCCATTCCTTCTTTTTTTCTTAGCAGAAATAACAACATGCCACCTTACCTTATATTATGTAGGATACTGTCGTGCACCAAAGATTGCGCTACCGATGCGCACCATAGTGCTGCCTTCCTCCACGGCGAGGGGATAATCGCCACTCATGCCCATAGATATAATATTGAATGATGGCGCTTGCGCGAAAAACTTTTGCTGCAAGTCGTGGAAATATCCCACCAAGTTTTTGAATTCTTTACGGATGATACGCTCGTCCTCCACAAAGCTCGCCATGCCCATCACCCCGCATATCCTCACATGGCGCAGGGCTTCATATTCTTTCGACTCTAATATACCAAGCGCTTCGTCATACGCCAAACCGAATTTACTTTCCTCTTGCGCGATATAGAACTCCAACAGGCAATCAATCACCCTGCCCACTTTCTGCGCCTCCTTGTCCAACTCTTGCAAAAGCCGCAGGCTATCCACACTATGTATCAACGCCACGAAGGGCGCCACATACCTCACCTTGTTGGTCTGCAGATGCCCCAACAAATGCCACTCGATATCCGCCGGCAACTGTTGCTGTTTCGTGGTCAATTCCTGCACCTTATTCTCCCCAAACACCCGAATCCCACTGTCGTATGCCTGCTGTATATCCGCCACGGTCTGCATCTTCGTAACCACCACAAGACTTACCTTGGCGGGAAGCTCTTGCCGAATCTGATGTATGTTATCTGCTATGCTCATAAGGAATTTGTGATTTATGATTTGAGATTTATGATTTGTGATTTATACTGCCAAGCTATAATCTCTCAAAGCCTCATTCAGCGAGGTCTTCAGGTTGGTGGATTCCTTACGTTTACCGATGATGAGCGCACAGGTAACAGGATATTTCCCTGCGGGGAATTGCTTCATGTATGTGCCGGGAATCACCACCGAACGTTCGGGTATCACCCCCTGATACTCCACAGGCTCCTCATGACTCACATCAATAATCTTCGTCGAGTTGGTGATGACCACATTGGCACCCAACACGGCTTCGTCCTTCACGTGAACGCCTTCAACCACAATACTCCGCGAGCCGATGAAGCAGTTGTCGCCGATGATGACAGGTGCAGCTTGCACAGGCTCCAACACACCGCCTATACCTACGCCTCCGCTCAGATGCACATTCTTCCCGATTTGCGCACACGAACCAACCGTAGCCCAAGTGTCCACCATCGTGCCGCAGTCCACATACGCGCCAATGTTCACATACGATGGCATCATCACCACTCCCGAAGCCAAATACGAGCCATAGCGCGCAATGCCGTGCGGCACCACCCGAACACCCAAAGCCTTGAAGTCATGCTTCAGCTTTATCTTATCATAAAACTCAAAAGGACCCACCTCGATGGTCTCCATCTGCTGAATGGGAAAATAAAGAATCACTGCCTTCTTAATCCATTCGTTCAATTTCCAACCCGTCGCGGTCGGTTCGCATACGCGGATTTTGCCTTTGTCCAACAGGTCTATGGTGGCGCGGATGGCTTCGCAAGTATCTCTTTCCTTCAACAATACGCGATGGTTCCACGCTTCTTCTATCATCAGTTGCAATGCTGTATTCATGGGTATATGATTTTAATATTTGTGCAAAAGTACATGTTTTTTAGCTAATGCCAAAATTAGCAAAAATAAGCATACCCCTAGCAACGAACTGCTATTATCCGACAAATTATTTTTATATTTATGAAGAAAAGGATAGAATACTATGCAGAAAATATGGTGGATTTCCATAAAAGTAGTAACTTTGCACGATTAAATATTATGGGACGCATTTTAGCTATAGATTACGGACAGAAAAGAGTGGGCATTGCCGTCACAGACGAGTTGCAAATCATTGCAAACGGACTGACTACGGTGAAGTCGCACGAACTATTATCCTTCTTAACGAAATATATAGCCGACGAAAACGTTACATGTATCGTGGTGGGCAAACCCATGCAGATGGACTACACTGCCTCCGAATCCGAAAAGTTTATAACGCCCGTTTTGAAGAGCCTTCGCAAGCTGTTCCCCAACATCCCTGTGGAACGCATTGACGAACGCTTCACCTCCAAAATGGCATTGCAAACCATGATAGATTCGGGCATCAACAAGAAAAGCCGCCGCAACAAAGAATTGGTTGACACTATTAGTGCTACCATAATATTACAAACCTATATGGAAACGAAAATCAATTAATGTTATGAAGCTGCCTATATTAGCCTTTGGTCATCCCACTTTGCGCAAAATAGCCCAACCGATTACGTCTGAGTATGAAGACCTGCCTCAAATGATAGCCGACATGTACGAAACCATGTATGCCTCCAATGGAGTTGGCTTAGCCGCCCCCCAGATAGGCAAAAGCATCCGTTTGTTTTTGGTTGACACCTCCCCCTTCACAAGAGATCATCCCGAAGAGCCAGAATTCAAGCAGGTGTTTATCAATGCTACCATCACCGAAACTTGGGGCGAAGATTGGGTGTTCAACGAAGGCTGTCTCAGCGTCCCTGAATTACGTGAAGACGTATCCCGTAAGTCGAATATTCATATTGAATATGTAGATGAGAACTTTAATGTCCGTTCCGAAGATTTTGGCGGCTTGCGTGCCCGCGTCATCCAACATGAATACGACCATCTTGAAGGCGTCCTCTTCGTTGACCGAGTGAGTGCGCTCAAAAAGATGCTCATCAAACGCCGATTGAGCGACATCTCCAGAGGTTTGGTAACAGCCGATTACCGCATGATATTCCCCTTTCAAAAGAAACGTTAAACCTATAAAATTATATAAAACATGAAAACATTAAAAATCACCAGCATCGTAATCATCGCGTTACTGCTTGCTAGTTGCAACCCATCAAAAGAGAAATTGACGAAAGATATCGCAGACAAAGAAAAAGGTCTGTTTGTGGATGGAAGCCCTGTCCTCGACAAAACAAAGATTAAGGAAGTGACTGATTTGTACAAGAAATATGTTCAAACTTTCCCCAAAGATTCCATGTCGCCTAAGTATCTGTATAAAGCCGCCGACCTCACCATGAACACCAATCAGAGCCCCGATGCCATTATCTTTCTAGACCAAATCATATCCGATTATCCTGATTTCAAAAAGCTTCCCGAAGCCTATTTCCTGAAAGCTTTTATCTATGATGATAAAATCAAAAACCTCGACAAAGCGCGTAAAGCTTATATTGAATTCATTCAGAAGTTCCCCAAACACGATTTGGTGAACGATGCAAAGATATCCATGGACAACCTCGGAAAAACTCCTGAACAGATCGTAAAGGAATTCGAAATCAAGGTACAGCAAAAAGCTGACTCTGCCGAAGCTGCTGCCAAGAAGAAGTAGTTATAGCATAATTTAACTAAATAACCAAGCCTGCCATGACACCCGACAAAAAAGCCGCTCATTACGAACGCCTCTATCAGCAATTGACGGAATTGCTACAAAAAAGCAACGACACAATTGCGCAGATGGCAACCATTTCGGCTGTTTTGTTTCATAAAATGGATATGTTCTTTTGGTGTGGATTCTATCGTGTTGAAGCAGATAATTTGGTGGTGATGCCCTATCAAGGTCCTTTAGCATGTCAGCTATTGCCCAAAGGCAAAGGGGTTTGTTGGGCTGCAGTCAATCAGAACGAAACCATCGTAGTGCCCGATGTACATACTTTTCCAGACCATATTGCCTGCGATTCTCGTTCCAATTCGGAGATTGTGGTGCCCCTGCGCAATAAGCAAGGAACAGTCATAGCAGTCTTAGATGTGGATAGCGACAAACTCAATTCTTTTGATGCTGTGGATGCCTCCTATCTCGAAAAGATAGTGGACTTGATTCACCTTGATTGAGGCAATCCTCTAGGCGAATTCCATTTCTAAAAACACCTTCAAGGCTTCGGGCTTAATCTTTTTATATAGAGTACCCTCTTTAGAATAGGCAATATCGCCTGTTTGTTCCGACACACAAATAGCAATGGCATCTGAATTCTCTGACAGACCTACTGCCGCACGATGCCGCAAGCCGTAAGTACTCGGAAAATTCTCATTGCGCGTAAGTGGCAATACACAGCGGGCAGCGCGTATGCGATTACCACTGATGATTATAGCCCCATCGTGCAGCGGACTATTCTTGTAAAATATATTTTCAATTAACTGATCGGAAATGTTTGCATCAATCTTTTCGCCTGTATTCACATATTCGTCCAACTCATTTTTCTTGGTAAGAATAATCAATGCGCCCGTTTTCTCAGATGACATCTCTTCACATGCTTTCACCACGGTATCTATATGCGTGAAACCTGTCTGTGTGACACTTAATTTCCAAAAAGCGATCCATTTCTGTCTTCTAGTAAGGAAGCGTGGCGTCCCAATAAGCAATAAAAACTGACGTATCTCACGCTGAAACACCACAATGAGGGCGATGACACCCACACTTACAAATTGTCCTAATATTTCGGACAGCAACTGCATTTGGAGCAGATTGACAATTTTCCATACAAAATAAACAGCCACAATGCCAATAAAAATATTCATAGCAGCCGTGCCGCGCATCATGCGAAACAACTGAAACAACAACAAAGCCACCAAGATAATATCCACAACATCCACCAGATGAAACGACATAAAATCGGTTATAAACAATAAACTCATATTTGAAATTTTTACAAAATTACAGTTTTTATACCAAATAGCAAGCTTCTATTTTCAAGTGGCAGACTCAAATAGTAACCACAATAACTTCAATTCGGTTATGCTTTAGGATTTCTTACATTTATATATTGCAGATTCTACTAAGTCATCCTTAATTGTTCAGATATGCCTCGCACGATTTGCGATGGCATCCTAAATGGTTTAGATATACCTCGCACGATTTACGATGGCATCCTAAATGGTTTAGATATACTTCGAACGATTTACGATGTCATCCTAAATGGTTTAGATATACTTCGCACGATTTACGATGGCATCCTAAATGGTTTAGATATACCTCGCACGATTTACGATGGCATCCTAAATGGTTTAGATATACTTCGCACGATTTGTGATGGCATCCTAAATGGTTTAGATATGCTTCGCACGATTTGCGATGGCATCCTAAATGGTTTAGATATACTTCGCACGATTTGCGATGGCATAAAAGTTTGTGGGGATATACTTCAACAAAAAAAACCTATTAAAGTCGCTTCCCAGCAGCTTTAATAGGTTTCAACATTCCATTGCGCAAACCTTAGATTCGCATCATAAAGTTTTAGAAGGAATGGTCGTCACTGATATAATCATACATTTCTTGCGCATTGTTGTTATATGGATCCAGCGCTAGAACTTTCTTAAATTCTTCTTTCGCCAAATCATATTTAAAGGTGCGCATATAGGTACGACCTAAATGATAATGAGCAGAAACATGTTGATTATTATCCTTCACTAGTTTCTCGAAATGCGGCAAAGCTTCCTCATATCTACCGGTAGCTTTGAGTGCAATTCCCAAATAATAATTTGCCATGATGGTGTCAGGGCACAATTCGAGCAACTTACGATAGCTCGCAATGCTCAATTCTTCTTTACCCAAATGATAATAACATAAACCCATCCAAATATAAGTTAATGGGAGGTGTTTTCCTGACTCAACAATTTTTTCGAACACTTCAACAGCTTGTGTAAAATAAGTGGCACGATACATAGCCACACCCATTCTGTAATACACAAAAGTGCTTTCAGGTCTAATTGCTATCACTTTTTTGTAGGAAGTGATACACTTATTCATTTCACCAAGAATATAATACAAACTTGCGATTTCCATCAACAAGTGGGTACTATTCGGAAATTCAACTAATTTTGCTTCAAATACAGCAACAGCTTCACGAATGTCGCCATTTAGGACATGGGTGTAAGCTTCTTCCAAACGATCATCACCAAATTCTTTCATGATTTATTTTTTTAAAGATGTAAAAGTACTAATTAATTATTATAAACGGTCTTTCATTGGAATATATTTTTGTGGAGGATAAACCCCTTTATAAGAAGGACGGATAATGCGCTTGGCAGAACCCGTAAGCTCTTCGATGCGATGAGCACACCAACCCGAAACACGTGCCATAGCAAACAAAGGCGTAAATAGTTCTTTAGGAATACCGATACATGAATATACAAAACCAGAATAGAAATCAACATTGATACATGATTTTGAATCAGGAGCGTTGTTTTTGAATTCGGCAAACACGCGTGGCGCTAATGATTCCACCAATTCATATAATTCGAATTCATCTATCTTATTTTTCTCTTCAGCCAATGCTTTTGCTCTTTCGCGCAATAGAATAGCTCGTGGATCAGAAACTGTATAAACTGCATGACCGATACCATAAATCTTTCCTGAGAAATCGCCCACTTTCTTGTTCAACATTTTGATAAGATAAGCTTCCACTTCGGCAGCGTCTTTCCAATTAGAAATGTTACGTTTCATGTCTTCCATCATTTCTAAAACCTTGATATTGGCACCGCCATGCAGAGGCCCTTTAATAGAACCAATAGCAGCGGTTATAGCCGAATACACATCCGTTTCAGACGAACTCGTAACGCGCATAGTGAAAGTTGAATTGTTTCCACCGCCATGTTCAGCATGAAGAATCAAAGCCAAATCTAATAAGTCAGCTTCCAATTTGGTATAACGAGAATCACCACCCTTAATCAAATACAAGAAGTTCTCAGCAGTACTCATCACAGTGCTTGGATAGCGAATAGACAATGTTTTTCCTTGATAAGCATGACTCATCGCTTGATAAGAATATGCAATGATAGTGGGAAACTTTGCAATAATATTCAAGGTTTGCGCAATCATGTTTTTCAAAGAAATTTCATCCGACCGTGCATCTAATGTATATAACCCAAGAATTGAACGCGAAAGCATGTTCAACACATCTCTGCCTTTCATAGATAGAATCATATCTTTAATGAACGAATCAGGCAATCTTCTCAACTGTGTCATTTGAAATGTAAATTGAAACAGTTCTTCTTTTGAAGGAAGTTTACCTGTCAGCAACAGATACACTGTTTCGTCAAACCCATGACGTTGGTCAGCCAAAAAGCCATTTGCCAAGTCTTCGATATCAATCCCTCTGTAGATTAATCTGCCAGGTACAGGAAGCACTCTGTCGCCTTCTTTCTTATACCCAATCACGTCGCCGATATTTGTCAAACCGGCTAAGACACCTGTCTTGTCTTTGTTGCGCAAACCGCGTTTCACATCGAATTTCTCGTAGTATTCGTTGTCAATTTCACAGGATTTTTTTACTGATTCTTCTAAGCTTGTAATATAACTACTGTTTTCCATATCACTTAATTTTAATTTTTAATTGTTTTACATATTTTCAATAATAGCATCGCCAAACTCCGATGTTTTCAACAAGGTAGCACCATCCATCAGGCGATGAAAATCGTAAGTAACTTTCTTTTGTTGAATAGCTTTTTCCATGCCATCATAAATCTTATTAGATACATCAAACCATCCCATATATTCGAACATCAAAGCACCCGACAAAATAACAGAACCCGGATTAACTTTATCCAAACCTGCATATTTAGGAGCAGTGCCGTGAGTTGCCTCAAAAATAGCATGACCTGATTCATAATTAATATTCGCACCTGGAGCAATACCAATGCCTCCAACGATAGCTGCCAAAGCATCTGAGATATAATCACCATTGAGATTCAAGGTAGCTATCACAGAGTATTCAGAAGGACGCGTAAGGATTTGTTGTAAGAATGCATCAGCAATAACGTCTTTAACGATAACTTTTCCTGCTTTTTCAGCTTCGGTTTGAGCAGCAATAGCAGCAGCTTCACCACTTTCTTTGAGAATCTTGTTGTATTGATTCCAAGTAAACACATCTGCACCAAATTCACGTTCTGCCAAAGCATAACCCCATTTCATAAAAGCACCTTCGGTAAACTTCATGATATTGCCTTTATGCACCAACGTAACAGAAGGAAGTTTTCTTGATATAGCCAATTTGATAGCTTGACGAATCAAGCGTTCGGAACCTTCTTGCGAAACAGGTTTAATACCGATGGATGCCGTTATCGGGAAACGAATAGATTTCACTTTCATTTCATCAATCAAAAAGCGTTTCACTTTTTCTGCATCAGCATCGCCATACATAAATTCAATACCGGCATAAATATCTTCAGTATTTTCTCTGAAGATAATCATGTTTACTTTTTCAGGATGTTTCACAGGACTTGGCACGCCCGTAAAATACCGTACAGGGCGATAGCATGTGTAAAGATCCAATTCCTGACGCAAAGCAACATTCAAAGAACGCATACCACCACCAATAGGTGTGGTTAATGGTCCTTTTATACCTACTAAATACTCTCTAAAATCAGCTAAAGTTTCTTCAGGTAACCAACTGCCTGTTTGGTTAAAAGCTTTTTCGCCCGCCAAAACTTCTTTCCACATTATTTTCTTTTTGTCGCCGAAGACTTTTTCAACGGCGGCATCAAACACCCGTATGGATGCATTCCAAATATCCACCCCAATACCATCCCCTTCGATAAAGGGGATGATGGGAAAGTCCGGGACGTTTAATTTGTTGTTTTCAATTGTTATTTTTTCTGCTTTCATGTAATAAGTTGATGATTTTTTTTATTGATTAATAGTATTATGCAAGTCTAGCTTTAAGTTTCACCAATTGCTCTGTCATTTCTTTTGGCAATCTGTCGCCAAATTGAGCATAGTTTTCTGCAATCAAATCACATTCCGCTACCCATTCATTGGTATCTACTTTAAGGATTTCATCCATTTTACTTTCAATACCATCTAAGCCTGCAATATTGATGTCTTCTTTTTTAGGAATAAAACCGATACGAGTTTCAACTGCCTCTACAGTTCCTTCAACGCGGTCAAATATCCAAGCAAGAGCACGAATGTTATCACCATATCCGGGCCACAAGAATTTGCCATCAGAACCTTTGCGGAACCAATTCACATTAAAAATTTTTGGCAACTTTGAACTGTCAGGAGCTGTAGCACCGGTTTTTACCCAATGAGCAAAATAATCGCCCATGTGATAACCGCAGAACGGCAACATAGCAAAAGGATCGCGACGAACGCCGGCTTTCAATCCGATAGCAGCAGCAGTTACTTCAGAACCTGCAATAGAACCCATAAACACACCATGATTCCAATCAAAAGATTGATAAATCAAAGGCAAAGTACCAGGACGACGACCACCAAACAACATAGCTGATATGGGAACTCCCTTAGGATTTTCCCAATCTTTATCTATAGCAGGGCACTGATAAGCAGGAGCCGTGAAACGAGCATTCGGATGTGCGGCAGGTTTACCGTTTGAAGCATCATATTTTTCGTTAGTCCAAGTAATGGTTCCCTCCGGAACATCATAACCAATTCCTTCCCACCAAATATCATTGTCGGGAGTCAATCCTGTGTTAGTAAAGATTGTATTTGCTCTACACGAAAGCATAGCATTTGGGTTAGTTTCCATGGAAGTGAAAGGAGCTACGCCAAAAAATCCTGCTTCAGGATTAATAGCATATAAACGTCCATCGTCTCCAAATTTCATCCAAGCTATATCATCCCCCACAGTTTCAACTTTCCAACCCGGAATAGTAGGAATCAACATAGCGAGATTTGTTTTTCCACAAGCACTTGGGAACGCTGCAGCAATATATTTCTTCACTCCTTTAGGATTCGTGATACCCATGATGAGCATGTGTTCTGCCAACCAACCTTGTCTGTGTGCCATGTTGGAAGCAATACGCAAAGCAAAACATTTCTTACCTAGTAAGGCATTTCCACCATAACCGCTACCATACGACCATATTTCGTAAGTATCAGGAAAGTGAGAGATATATTTATCTTCGATAGGTGCTGAGGGCCATTTGCTGTCTTGTTGACCTTCTTGCAAAGGTGCACCTAATGAATGAACGCAAGGAACAAAATCCTTATCACCTAAAATATCCAATACCTGTTGTCCCATGCGGGTCATAGTTCTCATATTCACTACCACATAAGGAGAATCGGTAATCTGAATTCCAATATGCGCAATATCCGAACCTAAAGGACCCATGCTGAATGGAATAACGTACATGGTGCGACCTTTCATCGAACCATCGAAGTATCCTGTCAGGATTTTTTTCATTTCTGCAGGGGCACACCAGTTGTTGGTAGGACCTGCATCTTCTTCTTTTTCACTGCAAATAAAAGTACGATTTTCAACACGTGCCACATCGCTCGGATCACTTTGGAAGTAATAGCTGTTAGGACGTTTTTCTTCGTTCAATTTAATTGCGGCTCCACTTTGAACCATTAAATCTAAAAGTTCTTGATTTTCTTTTTCAGAACCATCGCACCAATGTACTGATTTGGGTTGGCATCTTGTTTCCCATTCTTTTACCCATTGAATAAGTTTTTGATTTTTTTCCATAGAATACTGCTTTACATTATTTGATTAAATTATTATTTTTATTTTTAATTATTCTTCTTAGCTTGCGTTGGCTTTTCTGATTAAGTTTAATGCACTACCTGCTTTGAACCATTCAATCTGCGCATCATTGTAGGTGTGATTTGCCAAAATAGATTCTTTAGTGCCATCTGCGTGATTAATCTCCACACTTATTTGTTTGCCTGCTGCAAATTCTTTCAGACCCAAAACACTGATTTTATCCCCTTCCAGTATCTTAGCATAATCTTCTTTATTGGCAAAAGTAAGAGCTAAGATACCTTGCTTTTTCAGATTGGTTTCGTGTATGCGAGCAAAGGATTTCACCAATACTGTTTTCACATTCAGGAAGCGTGGTTCCATAGCGGCATGTTCACGTGAAGAACCTTCACCAAAGTTTTCTTCGCCCACTACAATCAATCCTAAACCTTTATTTTTATAAGCTTTCGCTACTTCCGGTACAGTATCATACGTACTAGTCACTTGATTTATAACTGAATTTGTTTTATCATTAAATGAATTTACTGCACCTATCATATAATTATTGGATATGTTTTCCAAATGACCTCGATATTTCAACCATATTCCTGCCATCGATATATGGTCAGTAGTGCATTTGCCTTTTGCTTTTATCAACAACGGCAAGTTAATGAAATCATTTCCGCTCCATTCTTCAAAAGAAGTAAGATATTGCAATCGGTCAGATTTTGAATCAATTATCACAGTAGCATTGCCACTTGTTTTGTCTGATTTCTTATAACCATTGTCAACAGCACCAAAACCATTGAGAGGTAAATCATATCCTTTAGGCTCTGCCAATTTCACAGCAATGCCATCTTCATTCACCAAAGTATCAGTTAGTGGATTAAAAGTAAGGCTGCCCGCAATTGCCAAGGCTGTAACAATTTCAGGAGAAGCGACGAATGCATAAGTGTTTGGATTTCCGTCAGCACGTTTGGCAAAGTTACGATTAAAAGAATGTACGATAGCATTGACCAAGCCTTTTTCAGCACCTTCCCTACTCCATTGTCCGATACAGGAACCACAAGCATTCGCAAATATCTTTCCACCAATTTTATTAAAAATATCGAAGTAACCATCGCGTTCCGAAATTGAACGTATTTGCTCTGACCCGGGAGTGATAGTGTATTCAGCTTTTACCATCAAATTCTTTTGAACAGCATCTTCCACAACAGAAGCTGCTCTTGAAATATCTTCATACGACGAATTGGTGCATGAACCAATCAAACCAACTTCAACCTTGATGGGCCATCCGTTTTTCACAGCTTCTTCTTTCATCTTCGATATAGGTGTCGCCAAATCGGGTGTGAAAGGTCCGTTGATGTAAGGCTCCAATTCTGACAAATTAATTTCGATCAATTGATCATAGTAGGTATTTGGACCAGCATAAACTTCATTATCCGAACGCAAATGTTCTTTATTTTGTCCGGCTAATGCAGCCACTTCTTCTCTGCCTGTTGCCTTTAAATACTTTTCCATGGCTTCATCATAAGCAAACAAAGAACATGTAGCTCCGATTTCCGCGCCCATATTACAAATAGTGGCTTTGCCTGTGCATGAAAGCGATTCTGCGCCATCACCAAAATATTCTACGATACAACCCGTGCCACCTTTTACGGTTAGCATACCGGCTATCTTTAAAATAATATCTTTTGCAGAAGCCCAACCCGAAAGTTTTCCTGTCAATTTAATACCAATCAGTTTTGGGAACTTCAACTCCCAACCCATACCCGACATCACATCAACAGCATCAGCACCACCCACTCCGATAGCAATCATGCCTAATCCACCTGCATTGGGTGTATGTGAATCGGTTCCTATCATCATACCACCAGGAAAAGCATAGTTTTCTAAAACAATTTGATGAATAATTCCTGCACCCGGTTTCCAGAAACCGATGTCATATTTATTACATACCGAACTCAAAAAATCATAAACTTCTTTATTGGAAATGTTAGCCGTTGCCAAATCTTCCACATTGCCGGTCTTAGCCATAATCAAATGGTCGCAATGAACTGAGGAAGGAACAGCAGTGGTATCTTTGCCAGCCATCATAAACTGTAGTAAAGCCATCTGAGCAGTGGCATCCTGCATAGCTACACGGTCGGGAGCAAAATCAACATAATCTATCCCTCTTTTCAAAGATGCTTGTAAATTAGCATCAAATAAATGGCAATACAATAATTTTTCGCTTAGTGTCATTGGACGGTTGAGCACATTTCTCACCCGTCCAATCTTGACAGGCATTTCTTTGTAAAAAGTTTTAATCATTTCGTAATCGAACAACATATATTTTTAGTATTAGTTAAATATTAAAATGTAGAATAGACAAGCAATAGAGCACATTTTCTTCTAATTTCTTGAAGGAAATTATGCCAAATCAAAGACCTATTATTTGTCTTTAATAATTTTGCGCAAATATACAAAAAGTTACTATACTATATAGCTTCAATATAGAAAGTTTGCTGACATTTTTCAAACAAAGCAACAATATTTGTCAATCAAACAGTTCCAATAGTTAAGGATGTATTAAAACAAACGAATTTCAAGAAAATATACTACATTCATCCATCTGTCGTTTTACAAAATACATTACTTTTACACTTATTATAAAAACAACTTCTCATGAAAAGCGTACATTTTTATTTATTATTGTTTTGCACTTTCTTTTTCACAGAAACCCAAGCGCAAAACCTGAACAATTTGTTCAATACAGCAAGCAGTTATATCAGCAAATCATCCTTATCCAATGATGATATCATAAAAGGACTCAAAGAAGCACTCAATGTTGGCACCAATAACTCTGTGGCATCAGCATCGAAAGTTGATGGATTTCTAAAAAATCCTAGCATTAAAATCTTAATGCCCTCAGAAGTAAAAGATATGGAAACCACCTTACGACAAATGGGTATGGGTCCGCAATGCGATAAATTTATCGAAACACTCAACAGAGGTGCAGAAGAAGCTAGTAAATCTGCTACAAGCATTGTGATTGGAGCCATTTCGAATATGACCATCAATGACGGTCTAAAATTACTAAACGGAACAGACAACGCTGCCACACAATACCTGAGAGACAATACATCTGTCAAACTCAAAACAGCCTTCACCCCTATTGTGAGAATAGCTTTGGCAAAAGTCCAACTTACTCAATATTGGAATCCCCTTGCTTCGACATACAATAAACTTCCCTTTGTAAAAAAAGTGAATCCCAACCTCGAAGATTACGTTACAAACAAAACCATTGATGGACTTTTTAAATTAATAGCCAACGAAGAATATAAAATTCGCAAAGATCCTGCAGCACGCATAAGCGATATTTTAAAGAAAGTGTTTGGAGCAAAATAATTTTTTTTTTCTAAGATTAAATTACGAACCCTAAAATTGCAACGACACTTCTATCTAGAACCACGCAAAAGAAAAAATGAATTCAACACTTAGGCTATTCGAAGACTTTTTCCGTTCCTTACTCAAAGACGTATTTCGCACCGTACTCATTCTTTTCAAGATTATGATTCCGGTTTCTATCATCGTAAAGATATTGCAAATGTTAGGCTTCATCACAGTCATCGGGCACATGCTTTATCCTGTTATGAAGTTCGTTGGTTTGCCCGGCGAAATGGGTTTAGTATGGGCAACAGGCATGACCACAAACTTATTCGGTGGAATCATTGCGTTTATTAATATATCAGGGGGCATGGATTTGAGCATCGCACAGGTCACCACCATTAGTATTATGATGCTCGTTGCTCACACTTTCCTCATCGAATTACCAATCGCCCGTAAAACGGGAGTCCGTCTTGTAGCCATGTTTCTAATCAGGTTTTTGTTTGCCTTTGCTTTCGGTTTCATCATTTATCATCTCTATAAAGCTTTCGGATGGTATACGCTGACAGCTCAAATTGTATGGAAACCAGAAGCAATGCCGGACGATTCCATCTCCTCTTGGGCTTTGGAACAATTGAAAAGCTATGGTGTCATCATCGCATTTATTTTTAGTTTGATGTTGCTGCTGCGCATACTCAATAAAATTGGAGTCATTGCCATCATCACTCGCCTATTGAATCCCTTCCTAAAAATTCTCGGCATCGGCAAACAAGTCACCACCATTGCTCTAGTGGGATTGACTTTAGGCATCGTATATGGCGGAGCCCTCATCATTGATGAAGTAAAATCCAACCCTAGCATCCCCAAAAAAGACATATTCTATGCTATGGTATTGATGGGTTTATGCCACAGCGTGATCGAAGACACCATCTTGATGGTTTCCCTTGGAGCTTCTTTCATAGGAGTATTTGTCATACGATTACTATTAAGTATGTTCGTAGTTTTTTGCTTAGTACGTATCACTCGGCTTCTTTCCGACAAAACGATGAATCGAATATTTCTGAGATAGACGGTATTCATCACTGTGATTTAAGTTGTCAATCACTTTCAAAACACCTCTCTCCCACATATGTAAAAACCAACGATTAAAAATAAGTATAAAAAAATTTTGTCAATCGAAAAAATAGTCATTTATTTGCATAACGAAATAAATAAATATTTTTAAACGATTTTATGACAGAAACACCAATAAACTACGAAGTTGTGAAACGGAGCATTGCCGAAAGTAACATACAAAATATCGGAAAAGCCACCATTCGTGAAATAAAAAAGCTAATCAATGCCATCGAGAAGGAAACCGGAGACCGATTTATTCGCATGGAAATGGGTGTTCCGGGTTTGCCGGCTGCCAAATATGGTGTAGAAGCAGAAATCTTAGCACTTCAAAACGGTTGCGCTTCCATTTATCCTGAAATTGATGGTTTGCCTATACTAAAAACGGAAATGACTCGCTTCGTCAAACTTTTTTTGGATATAGAAGTATTTCCCGAAGATTGTATTCCTACTGTCGGTTCTATGCAGGGTGGATATGCTGCTTTCATGACAGTCAATCGTATGTATAAAGAAAAAGATACTACCCTTTTTCTTGACCCATGTTTTCCTGTCCACAAACAACAGCACAACATCATAGGAACCAAATTCGAAGCTTTCGATGTCTATGATTATCGCGGCGACAAACTTCGCGACAAACTTGAATCATTTCTCTCGAAAGGCAATATCGCTAGCATGATTTATTCCAATCCAAACAACCCTTCATGGATATGCTTTACCGATAAAGAGCTGCGCATCATTGCCGAACTCGCCAATAAATATAATGTAGTGGTGATGGAAGATCTAGCTTATTTTGGCATGGATTTCCGCAAAGACTATTCAAAACCTGGAGTTCCACCTTATCAACCGACTGTAGCAAAATATACCGACAACTACCTTTTGTTTATATCGAGTTCAAAAGCCTTCAGCTATGCAGGACAACGTATCGGTATGATGGTGATTTCGCCAAAACTGTTTCAAACACAAGCTCCCGACTTGAAACGCTTCTACGCTTCAGATCAATTCGGACGCGCCATGATTTTCGGAACCATTTACTCTTTAAGTGCAGGAACCTCCCACAGTGCTCAATACGGACTTACCGCCATGTTGAAAGCTGCCAACGATGGAACTTTCAATTTTGTTGAAGATGTGAAGGAATATGGCGAGAAAGCTAAAATCATGAAAAAGATGTTCATGGATAACGGATTTAGTATAGTTTACGACATGGACGAAAACGAAGCTTTGGCAGATGGATTCTATTTCACATTCGCCTATCCGGGCTTCACGGGCGAACAATTGCTCGAAAAACTAATTTATTATGGCATTAGTGCCATCTCATTGGCAATTACTGGAAGCAGCCGTATAGAGGGCATGAGAGCCTGTGTTTCATTGGTTCACCGCGATCAATTCCCCGTTTTGGAACAACGCTTGAAAAAATTTCATGAACATCATTGTGCAATTTCTCAATAAAAATATATACTTTCGTAAACTCGAATTTTAATCGTATTTCTTAATTCATAAATCAAAAATCTTAAACATAAATATGGCAAAAGTTAAAGGAGCAATAGTAATAAACAACGAACGATGCAAAGGCTGCGAAGTATGTGTCGATGTGTGCCCGGAATCTGTAATCGCAATGAATAAAAATGTAAACACCAAAGGCTACCATTATGCGATGGTAACTAATGAAAACTGCACCGGCTGCACCAATTGTGCTGTGGTGTGTCCTGATGGTGTTATCACAGTATATAGGGTTAAGGTCCCTACTGAAGTAGTATAAATTTATAAAACATAAAGAGTAATGAAAGAACTTAGATTAATGAAAGGTAATGAAGCGATAGCAGAAGCTGCGATTCGTGCCGGTGCTGATGGTTACTTCGGCTACCCCATTACTCCGCAATCAGAAATACTTGAATACTTGATGGCTGAAAAGCCTTATGAAACTACCGGTATGGTAGTTCTTCAAGCGGAGAGTGAAGTGGCTGCTATCAATATGGTATATGGTGGTGCTTCCTGCGGAAAAAAATGCTGGACTTCTTCTTCTAGTCCCGGAATCAGTTTAAAACAAGAAGGAATTTCGTATATGGCTGGCTCCGAATTGCCGGGCATTATCGTCAATGTAGTGCGTGGCGGTCCCGGATTGGGAACCATTCAGCCTTCACAAGCTGACTATTTTCAAGCAACAAAAGGGGGTGGTCATGGCGATTATCGTTTATTGGTCTTGGCTCCCGCTTCAGTGCAAGAAATGGCAGACTTCATTCCATTGGGATTCGATTTAGCTTTTAAATATCGTAACCCCGTGATGATACTCACCGACGGTGTGATTGGGCAAATGATGGAAAAAGTGGAACTTCCCGAGTTTACCCCTCGTTGGACAGAAGAAGAAATAGTTAAGATGTCGGGAGATTGGGCCACAACAGGTAAAACTCCCGACCGTGAACGCAACATCATTTCCTCCCTCATCCTGGATTCTGCGAAACAAGAGAAACATGTGAAGAAATTGGAGCTAAAATACAAAGCGATGGAAGCCGATGAAGTGCGATATGAAACATTTCAATGCGAAGATGCCGAATATTTGCTAGTTGCTTTCGGTTCCACAGCTCGTATTTGCCAAAAGTCAGTTGACATAGCCCGCGCAAAAGGCATTAAAGTTGGGCTATTGCGTCCCATCACCTTGTATCCTTTCCCAACTATACCTATACATGAATTAGCTTCTCAAGTAAAAGGTATGCTTGTCGTTGAGATGAACCTCGGTCAAATGGTCGAAGATGTTCGTTTGGCAGTAAATGGTAAAGTTCAGGTAGAACATTTTGGTCGTTGTGGTGGAATGATTCCAAACCCCGACGAAATTGTAAAGAATTTAGTATCTAAAATAATAGGAGGATAAATCATGGCAGTAATTACAAGAGAAGATATCATAAAACCCGAAAATCTGGTTTACAAAAGAACCTCACTGTTGGTTGACTGTGCCTTGAGCTATTGTCCCGGATGTGGACATGGCACTGCACATCGCATGTTGATGGAGGTCATCGAAGAAATGGGCATACAATCCAAAACTATTGGTGTAGCTCCCGTAGGTTGTTCCGTATTGGCTTATGAATTTTTGGATATTGACGTACAACAAGCTGCCCACGGACGTGCTCCCGCTTTGGCTACGGCTATCAAAAGACTCATGCCCGAAAAATACGTTTTCACCTATCAAGGCGATGGCGATTTGGCTGCTATTGGCACTGCTGAAACCATTCACGCTTGCAATCGTGGTGAAAATTTCGTCATCATCTTTATTAATAATGGCATCTACGGCATGACAGGCGGACAAATGGCTCCCACTACCTTGCCTCACATGCGCGCTTCCACCTGTCCCTATGGTCGCGACACCGAAACCATGGGAAATCCTTTAAAGATTACCGAACTCGTTGCCACTTTACCCGGCACGTGTTATGTAACCCGTCAAGCAGTTCATACACCTGGAAATGTTCGCAAGACAAAGAAAGCACTTCGCAAAGCTTTCGAATATTCCTATGCTAAAAAAGGCGTATCCTTGGTCGAAATCGTTTCCAACTGCAACTCAGGATGGAAAATGACTCCCGTACAATCCAACAAATGGATGGAAGAAAATATGTTTCCTTATTATCCACTTGGCGATATTAAAGTTCCTGCTGCCGAATAAATCTCAAATCAAAAATAAAAACCATGACAGAAGAAATAATCATAGCCGGTTTTGGAGGACAAGGTGTTTTATCCATGGGTAAAATCCTTGCTTACTCCGGTATAATGCAAAATAAAGAAGTCAGTTGGATGCCTTCCTACGGTCCCGAAATGCGCGGTGGAACGGCAAACGTGACGGTCATCGTCAGCGACGAACGCATCAGTTCGCCCGTATTGAACAAATACGACACCGCCATCATCCTCAACCAACAATCTATGGACAAATTCGAATGTTCCGTCAAAGCAGGTGGATATCTTATCTACGACGGCAATGGCATCACACGCCATCCCGACCGTAAAGACATCAACATCTATCGCATCGACGCTGCCGACGAAGCTTCCAAGATGGGGATGACAAAAGTATTCAACATGCTTGTGCTGGGTGGATACCTAAAACTCAAACCTATTGTCTCGGGCGAATTCATCCACAAAGGTCTCGAAAAATCCCTGCCCAAACGTCACCACGGCATGATACCCGAAAACGAAAAAGCAGTGGAAATCGGTAAAGATCTCATCTATCCGATTCATGTATTATAAACAAACGAACTTAATTTAAAACAAGCCCGAAGCGCCTATGTTTCGGGCTTGTCTTTTTTTACACTATCAACCTAACAGCCCATGAACCAACCCGACCAAGCCACCATCCTCCAAGCTGCCCAACGCATCCAACCCCACATCAACCGCACCCCCATCCTGACATCCGAAAGCCTCAACGCCATGTTCCACACCTCCATGTATTTCAAATGCGAGAACTTTCAAAAAGCAGGTGCATTCAAATCCCGCGGTGCCTGCAATGCCGTTTTCTCCCTAAGCGAAACTCAACTTCAGCAAGGCGTCGCCACCCATTCCTCAGGCAACCATGCCCAAGCATTAGCCCGGGCTGCCCGTCTGCGCAACACCAAAGCCCACATCGTCATGCCCTCCGACTCCTCTCGAGTCAAAGTCGAAGCCGTCCGTGCCTATGGCGGCATCATCACCTTTTGCGTCCCCACCCTCGAAGCCCGCGAATCAACCCTGCTCACCGTCATCCAAGCCACCGGTGCCCTCGAAATCCATCCCTACGACAACCTCCAAATCATTGCCGGACAAGCCACTGCCGCCCTCGAACTCATTCAAGACACTCCCCCACTCCACATCATCCTTGCCCCCGTCGGCGGAGGCGGACTCCTGAGCGGCACCGCCCTCTCTGCCCACTATTTCTCCCCCCTTACCCAAGTCTGGGCTGCCGAACCCCAACAAGCCGACGACGCCTATCAATCCTTCACACAAAAAACTTTCATCCCATCCATCCAACCTAACACTATTGCTGATGGTTTGCGCACTTCCTTGGGCACATACACCTTTCCAATTATTTTAGACCATGTGCAGCGCATCCTCACCGTCTCCGAAGCCGACATCATCCTCGCTATGAAACTCATCTGGGAACGCATGAAAATCATAATCGAGCCTTCCTCTGCCGTCTGCCTTGCTGCCATCAAACAACATCCCGAACTCTTCACCAACAAAACCATCGGCATCATCCTCTCCGGCGGCAATGTTGATTTAGACGATTTGCCGTGGACAAACTAGGAACTACGAACTCTGAACGCTAATTGCTAAACTCTGAATTTGCTACCAAGGTTTAGTATTGCTCCAACATTTTCTTCTGAAAAGCTGATTTACCAACAATAAAGAATTCATACCTTTCGCCTTATTTCTTCAACCAATTCATAAAGGTTGTATCCGTTGCATAACCCAACTCTTGGGCTTTGAGCATATCCGTTTTGGCGTTTTTCTTATCCAACAAATGCCCGTAAGCCACAGCCCTGTTATACCAAGCATCAGCATATTTCGGATTCAGTTCAATGGCTTTAGTGTAGTTTTCAATGGCACTCCTGTAATCTTTCAAATAATAATATGAATTCCCTTTGCCATACCAAAGATCGTAATTATCAGGAAAATTCTTAACAGCTTTATTATATTCTATCAAAGCCATGTCATATTTTTTTAGATTGAAATATGCCAATCCTATATTTTTCTGTGGGTTTACTTCAGTTGGTTTCACAGTCATGGCGCGCTTGTAATCCTCAATAGCCATTTCACTTTTTCCTGTAAGGCGATATGCTTGTGCGCGATTATATAGAGCCTCGTAATAATTTGGTTTCAGTGCCAATGCATTCGAATAATCTGAAATCGCTTTTTCATATTGCTGTGCACTGCTGAGATACTGTCCGCGGTTATACCATCCTAAAGTGTGCCATGGGTATTTTTCGCTCACATCGCCCCAAAGGGATTCACTGCCTTTCCATACTTTATTTCTGTTATAGGTAGCATAAGAAAATACAGCGGAAAACAAAAGGAATACAGTCATAGCAATAGCTCCATACTTTTTAACATTTTCCCTCCGCGATCGCAAAACGTAGCTCAATCCGCTACCAAGAATAAAAAACAAACCGATATAGGGAACATAGGTATATCTATCTGCCATAATAGCATTACCAACAGAAACAAACTGTAGTATCAG
This sequence comes from uncultured bacterium, assembly GCA_903862465.1. Classification (GTDB taxonomy): domain Bacteria; phylum Bacteroidota; class Bacteroidia; order Bacteroidales; family CAIWKO01; genus CAIWKO01. The sequence continues at coordinate 22,494 of CAIOYH010000142.1, forward strand.
CAAAAGATTAACAACAAAGAACAATAATCCGAAAACAATCATTCTGTTGCGGCGAAAGAAAATTACAACCATTGCAATTATAGCAAGAATAATCAAGGGAGCCATATAAAAAATCACAGGCATTTCATTCAAATATGGGTAAGGGTGGTAAGCTGACAATTTGTAAGGAACTACCGCCTCTATTAAATACATCAGTGTACTGTAGGACCCGAATAGCATCTTTTGAAAAACAGTAAAAACGGGCTTATCACTTATTGCTCCAACGCTGAATTGGGTAACAAGTGTAAGTATGCCAAAGAAAACTGAAAATATAAGAAAAGGTATTTTCTCGAGTATGGCTCTTGCTTTTATCTTGCGTTCAAGAAAATAATCAACAAGCAACAATACCAATGGAAAAATGATAGCAGCCGGTTTCGACAGCAACGATAGTATGAACAACAGCCCTGTGATAAGCAGCCATTTCATCTTCATACTTTTTATATAAAATATATAGGTGATCAAACCGCCCACAAAAAACATAGTGTATAGAACATCTTTTCTTGCAGAAACCCAAGCCACAGATTCAACATGCATGGGATGTATCCCGAACAACAGACCGCACACAAAAGCGACCTCCATTTTAAGCCCCGTTAAGATGTATATAAAATAGAATACCAACAACGAATTCACCACATGAAGGATGACATTGAAAAGATGATATGAATAAGGTGCAAGACCTGAAATACTATAATTCAGCGCCAACGAGAGCATCGTGAGCGGATGGTGATTGCCGCCAAGGTTCATCGCCATAAGAGCTTTAAGTCCTTGTAATGATAAATCTTTAAGCAGGGGATTTTGATACACATACACTTGATCGTCCCAATTGGTAAAACCATTACCAAGAGCACTGAGATAGGCGATAAAGGTTAAAACAGCAATGAGTAATGCCGGCAATACAATGTTCATATCAAGCCACGAATTGATGCCCTTCTGTTTTATCTTCATGCTTGATTGATGCGAAGTCTTTTTCTTCACATCAGCTTGTTTTTTTTTAGTCATGTATTATCTATTAAAATATTCCAATACAAAAATATCATTAATGTCTTCAAGCTCCTACAATGCCGCACGCATTCTCTTGTATTCTTTTATAGGCAACATGATGGCAATGCGATTACCCAAATTATCAAAACAAAATTTTCTTTGTTCATCTCCTTTTTCTTTTGATTGAAAAACAATCGTACATAATCTTTTTTGCAAAGATACGAATTTTCTAAATTACATAGGCTTTTTCCTAAAGTTAATAAAGTAAAA